>UQWP01000054.1 GCA_900544825.1 uncultured Prevotella sp.
CTATATCCTCATCTGTTTCCGCACAAAGTAATATTCCAAGTGTAGGATTATCTCCCTCCTTACATTTCAGTTCATCGTACATCCGGACATACATATCAATCTGTCCCACATCCTGATGAGTGATTTTCCCCATTTTTAAATCTATAAGCACATAACATTTTAACTCAATATTATAGAAAACAAGATCAATAAAATAATCTTCTGTCTCAGTAACAATATGCTGCTGTCTGGCAACAAAAGCAAATCCCTTTCCCATCTCCATAAGAAAGTCCCTGATATGTGTTAAAATAGCTGATTCCAAATCACTTTCAATATAAGAATCTTCATTTTTGAAGCCAAGAAACTCTGCAACAATCGGACTTTTTAGAAGTTCAAATTTATTCCTTTGATTTTCCGCTGTTTTCTGCAGCATTTCATTCATGACAGCATCTTTCCTTGGTGACTGCATTAATCTGTAATAATATTGTGTACTGATATTTCTATCTAAAGTTCTTGAACTCCAGCCTTCCTGTGCAGCTTCGTTCATATACCACATTCTTGCATTTTCATCCGGCACACGTAAAAGTGCTCTAAAATGTGTCCAATTCAGATTGTGAACGCACGCGTTCACAATCTACCAATCTTATTTAATGATACTTATTTACCAACTTTTGCCATGATGCCTATTGCGCCTGTTCTTTATTATATAGCTTTTGTTAATACATAAGCCGCCTATATAGCAAGGCTAAGCGCTCCAAATTTCTTCGACATATCCTGCAAGGCTGTTCTGAGGATGGCAAGCTCGTCAGGAGAGAATTGGGAAGTCTTTCCGTTAACGATGTTGCCATTCATTTTATGCGCTAGCCAAGAGCGCGATTTTCCAAAGTAAGCCTTGGCGATGTAAGCCATGGAAACCATGTCTGTAATCTCGCCCAGCTTCTCTGACATAGTCAGTTCCTTTACCTTCTGTTCAGTGTTCTTAGCCATGTATCCAACAGCCACGGCAAAAGCCTTAGGATCTATACTTTTGAGAATATTCATCTGACGACGAACCTCATCTTTCTCCTCCTCAGTTTTAGCAACTCTGTTTTGTGCAGCCAGAGCTTTCACCTTATCAATCATCTCTGTATATTCCATAATCTTATTTTCTTTAGTTTAAAGGAATGAGGACCATATGGGACCTTATTTCTTTTTATTCTTAATTTTATTCTCTAACTCTGCGATTTCTTTTTCGGCTACCCTCTTGAAGGTATCGGGAAACTCTTGCCAATACTCTAGGTAGAAAAGCAAATCGTCTTCATTTTCCTTGAGTTCCTTAGATTTCCGTCTTGCCATACGCTTTGTTTCTCTAACATAGTGCAAAGATAATAAACTTTTGTTTAATACCAAGGTGTTTCTGTGTTTATTTTCAACATTTGTGTGTGATTTAACATTTGATTAACAGAGATTTACCATTTAACCTGAAAAAGTTGCTGGGCTTCATAAAATGAACCCCACCACAAATCCCCGACCGAAAACGAAGGAACCCGATTCTGAATCTCTATGATTCGGAACCGGGCTCCAAGACTTAGTATCAAAAATAATTAAAAAAATGTCTTACTTGAAGAATCTCTTGTAAAGACCTGCGAAACCTGCACAGTGGCGAGCCTCGTCCTTAGCCATCTCATGAACAGTATCGTGGATAGCATCAGAACCCTGCTCCTTGGCAAGCTTGGCAATGCGGAACTTGTCCTCGCAAGCACCCTTCTCAGCTGCGATGCGAGCCTCGAGATTGCTCTTGGTATCACCCAAAACCTCACCCAGCAACTCTGCAAAACGAGATGCATGGTCAGCCTCCTCGAAAGCATAACGCTTGTAAGCCTCTGCAATCTCTGGATAACCCTCGCGGTCTGCCTGGCGAGCCATTGCAAGATACATACCTACCTCGCCACACTCACCTGCGAAGTGATCCTTCAATCCCTTGATGACCTCCTCATTGACGCCATCCTTATATGCCTGACCGAGAACGTGTACAGTAGCGAATGTCAAATCATTATCCACTGTATCTTCCATCTCCTTGAACTTGCTGGCTGGAGCCTTGCAAATAGGGCACTTCTCTGGTGCCTCTGTACCCTCGTAGATGTAACCACAAACGGTGCAAATAAATTTCTTCTTCATAATGTTAATGTTTTAAAAAGTTCTTGTATTGTATTATCTTATTACTATTAATTCTCTTGTTTTTTGCGAATCAATCGGATTTCTGTTCCGCTTAATTCGTCTTCTTCTCCATCTTCTTGGCGCAAGCTGAACAGATGCCCTTGTAGTAGAGTTGCTGCTCCTGTACGATGTTTCCATCAATCACCTTACCCTCTGTAACCTGTGGTGCTGGCTCATCGAAGAGGTCGATGATCTTGCCGCAGTTCTTGCAGTAGAAGTGAACGTGTGGCTCAATGTTGCCATCGTAGCATACGTGATGCTCGTCGATGGTAATCATCTGGGCTGCATTCACCTCACTCAGCTTGCGGAGCGTGTTATACACTGTGGTACGGCTTAGGGTCGGTACCTTATTCTCCAAAGCGGTATAAACGTCTTCGATGTTAGGGTGGGTAGGGTGCTTGATCAGGTAGTCCAGGATTGCCAGTCTCTGTACTGATGGTCGGATGCCTTTCTCCATTAATCTGTTATAAGCTTCTGTTTTCTTCATATTCCTTTCGTTTGATTGATTTTTACGACTGCAAAGGTAATGAATTTATTTCTATCTACCAAATAATTCTGTAAAATATCCAAAATAATAGGTATTATTTTTAGATAATTTACAGAATTAAATGTTTGTTCACAAAAAATCGACTATTTTCCGGTCTTTACGCCCAGGAATTTATCTACCATCATCAGCTGTCTGAGCTGGAAGGCTGGCTTGCATGCCTTCTTTGCCTTGAGCTTGATGGTGAAGAGATCGCGGGTGCCCTCTACGGCCGGCTGCTCGCCGATGTTGACGAAGGTAGGGTAGAGCACCTTGCTGCCATCTGAGTGCAGACGGTCCTTGGTAAGGTTCTCCATCTTGTCCATATCCTTCACATCCACTCCGATGAACTCGTATTCGGTGGCGCTGTATGGCAGGGCGAAGCTCAGGGCATTGAGCGATACGAGATCCTTGCCCTTTACGGTGAGGGTGATGGTTTCGCCTGCCCGGTACATCTTCTTGTCGGCTGCGAGACTGATGCTGCCCTCTACGGCTGGCACCTTCTTGCTGCTTACTCCGCTCTTGAGCTGGGTAGCCACCACGGAGATATCATAGGCGTCGATGAGACCGTTGCCGTTGATATCGCCCTTGCTTACGTAGCCCTCAAAGTCCTTGTCACCCCTGCGCAGTCCGCAGTAGTTGAGGTAAGAGGTGAAGTCGTTCTCGTCGATGCGTCCGTCGTGGTTGATATCGCCAGCCTTCTCCATCTTGCTGCCTGGCATCTTGAATACGTACATCTCGGTTCCCGAACCTTGTCCGCCTCTGGCTTCCTCTACGGTCATCTTGATGTACTGAGCTTCTGGGTTGCCCTTGAACTGGTATTCCTTTACGGCATCCTCGTTCTTCCAGTCGAAGCTTCCTGTTTCTGTCCAGTTGATACCATCGTTACTGATGGCGAACTTACCCTTCTGAATCTGTCCGTTGGTTTCTCGTTCTGAAGCTGGCACATAGTGAATCTTGTCGAGCTTGGCGATGCCGTTGAGGTTCAGGGTAACATCGAATGGCAATACATCTTTCTTATAATAGTTGGTGTGCCAGAAGTTCTTCTCGTTGAAGTCGAACATCTTCGATACGTCCAGTCCTCCCCAGTCCTCTACTGAGTTGGTGGCTGTGATGTCGTGGATGGCCTCGTCCAGAGGATCCTTGATGGTATGTGCCTGCAGGGTAGTCCATTCAGAAACGCCGTCCTTGTTCACGGCTCTCACCTGCACCTCGTAATCGGTCTCCGGTTTCAGGTTCTCGATGGTGAATTCGGTGCTGCGGATGGTGGAATGAATTACGCCATCCACCTTTACCTCGTAGTAGTCGGCATTGGACTGCTTGTTCCAGGTAGCCACCAGTTCGAACGCCTTGGTAGGGCTTTGGCTGTCCTTCATCGTTACCAGAGGAGCAGCGAGGGCACCGTTGGAGTGGAGCAGCACATCGGCATCATCCATCTGATAGCCATCCATGCGGAGCTCTACGTCGTTGGCGGTGATGTCGGTCTTCGCCAGTCGCACATAAACCATCGGATTCTTGCGGATATCCATCTTCTCGAAGTCGCTGCCCGGTGTGGCGAAGCGGTTGAACTGAGGAGCCTCGTCGAAGAACCACGCATTCTCGGTGTTGCGGAGTTCATCGAGCGAATTCACCTGGGAAAGCTTCACGCTCTTTCCGCCCATCTTCGCCGCCAGCTTCTTAGGCATCTGGCTCAGATTGATGCGTAGCTCTGTAGCCTGGTTCTTCTCCTGACCCTGGAAGTGGCCCGTGGTCTTGTAGATGTGTACTTCGAGACGGTTCTTCTGGAGGGAAGAAGTGATGTGGGTGGTGGCGTGCTCGCCCAGGCGGTAAAGCTCAGTCTTGCCGTCATCGTCATAGAGGGCGTAATGGGTTTCGCCGTATGGATAGAGTTCGAAGATGCGCTGGGTGTTGTCTATCTGCGATACGTTGTTGTTAGGGTTTACCATCGGAATGATGGCGCCTCGCTTCACGAAGACAGGCAGTTTCCAGTAGGGAGCCTCAAACTCGTTGATGATTCTTCCACCTTTATATATATGTCCGCTGAAGTAATCCACCCATTCGCCCTGAGGCAGGTAGATGCCGTTGCGGATATCGTTGCCCTCCTTGTCCATCCGGGTTTCCTTGTAGATAGGAGCCACGAGGAACGACGGACCGCACATAAACTGATACTGCGTTGCCTTGCCCAGGGTATAAGGGTTGGCTTCGTCGAGGAACATCGCCCTTACCAGCGGCTTGCCGGTTACTGCCTCGTGGGCTGCGGTGTAGATGTATGGCATCAGCTCTGACTTGAGCTTCAGATACCAGCGGTTGACGGAAGTTACCGGTTCGCCCAGGATATGAGGATACTTGGCATTGCTGCCCCAGCCATCCATGTTCAGACCCATTGCGGTGAAGGTCTTCCATTCGAACTCTCGCATATTGACGATCGGATTCTTTCCGCCGAAGATACCATCATTATCCGATGTGATGTTGGAGATACCCGAAAGTCCGGCGCCGATGAAGGTAGGGATGTGGAAGCGGATGTACTCCCAGTCGCCACCGGTCTGGTCGCCCGACCAGACGGATGCATATCGCTGTGTACCAGCCCATCCATCGAGCGAAATGATGAACGGACGGGCATTATCGCCATAGTAAGGCATGATCTGAGCCACGTCAGCCACACCGTTCAGTCCGAAGGAATAGCCGTCGCCAACCCAAGCCACATCGGTCTTGAGTACTCTTACGCCAGCATGTCCCACCTCCTTCACGATGTCGCGCTGCAGGAGTGCCTCGATGCTGTCCTTCGGATGCAGGTCTGACTGGGTCCAGAGTCCGATTTCCACACCGTGCTTGCGGGCGTAATCTCCGAATTTTTTCAGGTTCTGGATGTTGCCGTCCAGGGTACTCTCCTGTCCGTATCCGGCTCCGTATCCATCGTTTGGCAGGAACCATCCCAGCGGCATGTCGTGCTTGATGTATCGGTCGATTGCCGCGCGTGCCGAGAACTGGTAGTTGTTCTTCTCGCCATTCAGTGATTCCTTGATTCCGGTCTTGTCGCTGGCACTCTCCTTATACGCCTTTCCATCCTCGAACACCATGGTGCGGCCCTTGTCAGATTCCTTCCAGTAGTCGCGGTTGTAGGCATTGAGATGGCCTTCGTAGAAGCCGAACTTAGGGAGCAGGACAGGGTTGCCGGTGAGCTGGTAATAGCCATCGAGCAGATCGGTAGGCTTTTTGCCCACCATGAAGAAAACGTCTAAGTTCCTGGATTCGTGAGAGAGTTCTACCTTTCCGTTGTGGGTAGAACCGAAGTCGTAGAGACCTGGCTTGAAGGTGTACCACATGAAGCCGTAGCCAGCGGTTGACCAATAGAATGGGGCAGGGGAAGCCACTCCGCCATCTACCCAGTTGTTGGTGTTGACGATTTCGATTTTCTCACCCTTGTGAGAGAATCTTCCGTTCTGTACGCCACCACCGAAGAAATACTCATCCGGCTGTTCGCGCAGGCTGAGGGTTACCTTTTCGGGAGTAAACTGTGCCGGAGCGCTCTGCTCAGCCACGGTCTTTCCGTCTTCCAGGTTGATGATCTTGAAGAGCTGGGTAGCCTTGTCGAAGATCACCTGCGCCTTGGTGGTAGAAAGGATGATGGAGTTTTCGTTCTCCTCAACCTTCACCTGCTTGTGGTTCAGGGCTGTGCGTGGATTATCCACCAGGATGCTTGCCTCGGGTTTGGCCTCGGGTGCTCTCATTACGCCATCGTTACGATCTTCGAAGATACGGAAAACACTTTCGCCATAGAAATCTACGGCGACACGTTGCTGGTTGGCGAAGACAATCTCCACCAGCGTAGGATTGATTCTGAGAATCTGTACATCTCCAGCCTTCACGGTCAGGGCTGCCTTCTGGGCATCGGGAGCGGATGGAAGCAGGGGAGATGATGATGTGTTGGTTGTGTTGGCAACCATAGGCAAGGTTACCGCCATTGCCATCAGGTTGCCAACAGATAATTTCTTATAAATATTACTCATTATTTTATTTATAGATTATTTTGAGAGTTTTTCGATGAAAGCCTTCATCTCTGCCTCGTGTTCCTTCGCCTTGAGGAAGAGATGCCACTGGTTCTGGGCTCTTACGAGGTTGTGCTCAGGATACTTGCACTTCCAGTAGTGGTCGCCGTTGAGGTAATCCCAGAGGAAGCGTACTGCCTGCATGTATGGGAAGAGCTCGGCTGCATGAGGAAGCAGGGAAATCTCCAATGGAGAAAGGAAGGCTGATGCTGACTCCACGTAGCCTCGGGTGAACGACTCGAAGATGTCCATGCGGAAATCTATCTTCTCGAACTCTGGAGAATCCTCGGCGATGGTATTCGCTGCCGTACGGAGGAAATCGCCGTAATCGCTCACGAAGAGAGATGGCATCACGGTATCGAGGTCGATGACGCACAATACGCGGCCCTCTTCATCAAACATCATGTTGTTGACCTTGGTATCGCAGTGGCAGACATGCTTCTGCAGCTTGCCCTCGCGGAATAGGCGCTGGCAGAGACACATCTCGTCCATATAACTCTCGATGTCGGCGATGAAATCCTTCACGCCTTCTGCTCGTCCGGCACGGTCTTCCTTCACAGCCTGGCGGAGCTGGTCGCGGCGCAGTTCCATGTTGTGGAAATCAGGGATGGTTTCGCCGAGGCGGTCGGTGATGTCGGTGAGCTGAGCCTCGAACTCTCCGAAGGTCTTGCCTGCGTAGTAGGAGCTTTCCGGGTTGACTGCCTCCTGGGTGATGGCACGAGGAATGAAGACGGAGATGCGCCAGTACTGCTGGTCTTCGTCTTTTACATAGGTTTTGCCATTGTTCGCCTTGACGAAGGTGAGAACCTTGCGGTCGATATCGTCAGCGCCCTGTTTTTCGAGCTGCTGGCGGATGTGTGTAGTTACTTCCTCGATATTGTGCTGCAAGAGATCTACATCGGTGAAGATAGAGTCGTTGATGCGCTGGAGAACATAGTCTGGTGCATCTTCTTCTACTGTTGTCACCTTGTAGGTGTCGTTGATGAGTCCATTACCGAGAGGCTTTACCTCATTTACAGTTCCGATGATATCGAACTGTGAGATGATAGGTTTGAGATCTTTCATTTTAGTTTGGTTTTAATATTGATTATTTATAAAGCTTTCAAATTATCTCAGGTCGATGACTTCGGCTCCTGGGAATTCCTTGCTGTTGAAGACGAAGGAATTGTTGGAAACGCCTTTTGCCTTGAAGCCGGAGATATCGATGGTGCTCCAGGTAGAGCCCTGGCGCATTTTTACCTGCGATGGCACGTGGGTGTTCTTGTTGATGGTGATATACATCTCTGCCACGCTGCGCTTCTGGTTGTTGGCTACGAGATGCACCTGATAGTTGCTGCCCACAGTCTTGAGACTGCTCTTATATCCTGTCTTGTAGATGTGGATGAAGGTATAAGGATTCATCGACATCTGCTTGGCCTGGGTAGGGTTGCTCACGTTCACCTCGTTGGTCTTCTTCATATAAGTCCACTGCGTCTTGCCGTTATACCATACGATGGCTTCCGGTGTGCGGGCATTAAACTTGTTGCCCTTGATGGTGATGGTACCGCTTGCCGAGCCGTACTTAGGACTAGACAGTTTGAAGTTGGCGGTAGCGCCCTTCTTGTTGCCGATAACGGCAGCGGTCTTGTCGAGCACCTGCTGGGCGGTCTGCGCCATGGTGCCCAGGCTCATCATCGCTGCGAAAGCGATAGCTAAAATCTTTTTCATATCCTTACTGTTTATTGTATTATTCAAATTATGAGTTTCTCAGCTGCACCAGCAATGTATTGAGCTGGTTCTCATCCTGCAGGAGCACCTCTCTAGGCTTACTGCCCTGAGCGGCTCCTACGATGCCTGCTGCCTCAAGCTGGTCCATCAGTCTGCCGGCACGGTTGTAGCCGATGCTGAATCTTCGCTGGATCATACTGGTGCTGCCCTGCTGCGAGAGAACGATGGCGTGGGCTGCCTCCTCGAAATATGGATCCAGGTTGCGGGCATCTACGCTGCCGTTGCCTCCTGCACCGCCATCCTCGCTGGCTGGCTCTGGCAACTCCATCGGTTCGATAGGACCAGGCTGCTCGCAGATGTATTCGTTGATGCGCTCAATCTCCGGTGTATCTACGAAGGCGCACTGTACACGCACCGGTTCGTTGCCGTTGAGATAGAGCATATCACCACGACCGATGAGCTGGTTGGCTCCCGTTCTGTCGAGGATGGTCTTGGAGTCGATAGCCGAAGTTACCTTGAAGGCGATACGTCCAGGGAAGTTCGCCTTGATGTTACCGGTGATGATGCTGGTGGTAGGACGCTGGGTAGCGATGATCATGTGGATACCCACGGCACGTGCCAGCTGGGCGATGCGGGCGATAGGAAGCTCCACCTCCTTGCCGGCTGTCATGATCAAATCTCCAAACTCATCGATAATCACTACGATGTATGGCATAAATTCGTGACCATCAGTCAGTTTCAGTCTATGGTTCACGTATTTCTGATTATACTCCTTGATGTTTCTGGCTCCCGCCTTCTTCAGCAGGTCGTAGCGGCTGTCCATCAGCACACAGAGACTGTTGAGCGTTCTCACCACCTTGGTAACGTCGGTGATGATAGGCTCCTCCTCATCCGGAACGGCAGCCATAAACTTGTTGGTGATGCGTGAATATACGCTGAACTCCACCTTCTTAGGGTCGATGAGTACCAGCTTCAGCTCGTTAGGATGCTTCTTGTAGAGCAGGGAAGTGATGATGGCGTTCAGACCCACAGACTTACCCTGACCGGTAGCACCGGCAACGAGCAGGTGAGGAATCTTCGCCAGATCCACCATGAACACCTCGTTGGTGATGGTCTTACCCAGCGCGATAGGCAGTTCCATCTTGGTTTCCTGGAACTTCTTGGAGTTGAGGATGCTCTCCATGCTCACGATGTTCGCCTTGGCATTAGGCACCTCGATACCGATGGTTCCCTTGCCCGGGATAGGAGCGATGATACGGATACCCAGGGCAGCGAGGCTCAGGGCGATGTCATCCTCCAGGTTCTTGATCTTGGAGATGCGCACACCCTCGGCAGGCTGAATCTCGTAGAGGGTGATGGTAGGACCCACGGTGGCACGGATGGTCTTGATCTGTACGCCGAAGTTGCCCAGCACCTCGATGATTCGGTTCTTGTTGGCCTTCTGCTCCTCTTCGTCGATAGACACCTCCTGGTCGTCGTATTTCTTCAGCAGGTTGAGGGTAGGGTACTTGTATCTTGTGAACGGCTCCTTCGGGTTGATAGGCGTATTGAGTACCTCGGCATTGCTTACGGTGTTGCTGGTAGCCTTCTCTTCTCCGGTAGCCACAGAGATATCCATTCCGATATGAGCCGAAGCGGCAGCGGCTGCAGCCATCTCCTGGCGCTCTCTTTCTGCGCGCTGTGCTCTGAGTTCACGCTGCTGCTGAATCAGGCTCGGAGCTGCCACATTCTTGTCGGCATCAGCCTGCTGGCTGTCAGCGGCAGCGGCTGCATCGAGGTCGATAGGCGAGGTTGACTTCTCATCCTCGTCCTTCTGCTTCTCAGCCATCTGCTGCAGAGAACTTTCCTCGTTCTGGTCAGCCATCTGGTTTTGGGATGTCTCCTGAGCCTGAGAAGTCTTGGAATTCTTGTCCATCTCCTCCTCCTCATCCTCCACGACACCCTGGGCAGCATTCCGGTAAGCTTCATCGATGGCATTATCATCCTCCTGCTTCTCCCTGTGGTTGGTAATCTCGAATTTCACCTTATTAGATATATAACCGATAGGGTTGAGCGCCTTTCTCACGATGGTGATGGTCTCGGTGGTGATATAGGTGAGGAATGCAATCGCCACGAAGAGGAGGATGGCGGTGAGTCCCGGAGGACCGATGACATTCTCTAGGGTCTGTACCACGAACATGCCGTGTTTTCCGCCCGGATTGAAGATGAGACTACCGAAGATAGGAGTGAGGAACTTGGCGAAGGTGACGGATGACCAGATCATCACCACCATCAGACAGAAGAACCACTTCCAGAGATTCACGCGATAGACATTCATCAGCTGGAAACCCACCATTACCACGAAGCAGGGTATCAGGAAGGCTGGGAAACCGAAGTTCACCGCCATCAGCCAATAGGAGAGGATGGCTCCCAAGGATCCGCAGTAGTTCTGGAACTGCTGCTGGGTGTTGGTCCATTCTCCGGGCTGCAGATTCTCCAGCAAGCTCTGGTCGGCAGCGCCCGTACTGAGGAAGGAAATCATCGCCAGCACCATGACGACGGCAACCACTAGAAGAGCGAGTCCGAGGAAGAAATCGGTGATCGTATTGTTGAAAATATATTGTAAACCAATGGCTTCGCTAAATGATTTAGTTTTGCCTGATGTTCTTTTCTTTGCCATTTTTCTTTTTCTTTTTAATATTTAACTGCAAAATTAGCAAAAAAGATTGAGAAACGCTCCTTTTTTTCGGGATTTTTTGCTAATTTTGCAACTTGTAATGAATAAATAGCAGTAATGAAGATAATTTTCACTAATTTCGAAAAGAAAACTATCAATAGCTTGCCTCGAATTCTCTTTCCTGGCAATATGATAGTGATAGATAAGGCTGAAGATACAGATGCCGCTGTAGAATATCTCCTGGGACAGGATATTCTGGGTGTGGATACGGAGACACGACCAAGTTTCTCCAAGGGTATGCGCTTCCAGGTATCTCTGCTGCAGGTGAGTACACGCGATACCTGCTATCTCTTCCGCTTGCATCTCACGGGTATGACACCAGCCATCATCCGATTCCTGGAGGATAAGAGGGTGCCTAAAGTGGGATTGTCTTGGCATGATGACCTCCTGCAGCTGCATCGCAGATGCGATTTCAAGCCGGGATATTTCATCGAGTTGCAGGATGTGGCTAAGAAATTCGGCATCAAGGATATGAGTCTGCAGAAAATCTACGCCAACCTCTTCCATAAGAAAATCAGCAAGGCGCAGCGACTCAGCAACTGGGAAGCCCAGGAGCTCAGAGAGGCTCAGTGCAGGTATGCTGCTACGGATGCATGGTGCTGCATTCACATCTACGAGGAGTTCAACCGGCTTGCCAAAGCTGACGATTACGAGCTGGTAGAGTTCTAGGTTCAATAATGTATAAGACTATATAATATAATAATGTATAAGAACGTATATTTAAAGAAAGGAAAAGAAGAATCTCTCAAGAGATTCCATCCATGGATATTCTCCGGCGCTATCCAGCGCATGGACAATGATATAGAGGAAGGTGAAACCGTAAGGGTGTTCACTTCTGCGGGCGACTTCATCGCCATCGGTCACTATCAGATCGGTTCCATCGCCGTGAGAGTGCTCTCCTTCAGCGATGTGGATATCGACAACGAGTTCTGGTGCGCCCGACTGGAGTCGGCTTACAAGATGCGACTGGCTGTAGGTATCGCCGGAAATCCAGACAACAACACCTATCGACTGGTGCATGGCGAGGGAGATAACCTGCCGGGTCTCGTTATCGACTGCTATGGTCCTACTGCCGTGATGCAGGCTCACAGTGTGGGTATGCACGTATGCCGTATGGAGATTGCCAAGGCGCTGAAGCAGGTGATGGGCGACGAGCTGCAGAACATCTACTACAAGAGCGAGACCACCCTGCCGTTCAAGGCCGATCTGCGTCAGGAGAATGGCTTCATCCTGGGTGGCGATGCCGACGACGTGGCTGTGGAGAACGGATTGAAGTTCCATATCGACTGGCTGCGCGGTCAGAAGACCGGTTTCTTCGTAGATCAGCGTGAGAACCGCTCCCTGCTCGAACATTACGCCAAGGGCAAGAGCGTGCTCAACATGTTCTGCTATACCGGCGGTTTCTCAGTCTATGCCATGCGCGGCAATGCCAAGGCGGTTCACTCCGTAGATAGCAGCGCCAAGGCAATCGAGCTGACCAATGAGAACATCGCTCTCAACTTCCCTGGCGACCCACGCCACGAGGCATTCTGCGAGGATGCCTTCAAGTATCTGGATGAGCACGACCAGCAGTATGATCTCATCATCCTCGATCCTCCTGCCTTTGCCAAGCACCGTGCGGCGCTGCGCAATGCGCTGAAGGGATATACCCGTCTGAATGTGAAGGGCTTGCAGAGAATCAAGAAGGGTGGAATCCTCTTCACCTTCAGCTGCTCTCAGGTGGTAACCAAGGATAATTTCCGCAACGCTGTGTTTACTGCAGCAGCCCAGGCTGGAAGAAAGGTTCGCATCCTGCACCAGTTGCATCAGCCAGCCGATCATCCTATCAACATCTATCATCCTGAAGGCGAATACCTGAAGGGACTCGTGCTTTATGTGGAGTAACTGAACTTTCGCATAGCAGGAAGTTAAAGGAGTAGTAATACAATGAAGAAATTTTCAATCATGATATGTCTGGTTTCAGCACTTCTGCTGGGAATGGCCAGTTGCGGCGATTCTCAGCAGAAGCGACTGCGACTGAGCAAACAGGAGAAGGCCCGACTCGACAGCATCGACCGGGCTTCGCTCAAGGTGGGTGTGATGCCTACGCTCGATTGCCTTCCGGTATATCTGGCTTACGAGGACAGCATCTTCCTGAAACAGGGAGTAACGGTACATCTCTATCGCTACAATGCGCAGATGGACTGCGATACAGCCATCGCCCGAAAGAGGGTAGAGGGTACGGTGACCGACCTGGTGAGAGCTGCCCGCCTCCAGAAGCAGGGCACACAGCTCTTCTATCCTGTCTCTACCAATCTGTACTGGCAGCTCATCACCAACCGCAAGGCGCGTATCTCGGAGCTGAAGCAGCTGTCAGACAAGATGATTGCCATGACCCGTCATTCTGCCACCGATTATCTCTCTACGCTTGTCACCGACAGCGTGAAGACCAAGTATGATGTATATCGCGTGCAGATCAACGACCTGAACATCCGCCTGCGCATGCTTCTCAACAATGAGATGGATGCAGCCTGGATGCCGGAGCCATACGCCACACAGGCAAGGATGGCAAAGCATGTGGCGCTGGCGGATAGCAGAGACAAGAACCTTCAGTTGGGAGTTATCGCCTTCCGCAGTAAACTGAAGAGAGAACCCCGAAGAAAAGATCAAATCGACAGATTCGTGAAAGCTTACGACATCGCTGTAGATAGCATCAATAAGAATGGCATACATCACTATGCCGCCTTACTGACCAAGTATTATGGTATTGATGCCCAAACCGTTAGCAATCTGCCAAAATTAAAGTACAGTCACGCAATGGAACCTCGCCAGCGAGACCTCAAGGTGGCAGATATTAACAATTAAAACAACTACAATTATGTCAGAAGAAGTAAATTTGTCAGAAGAGTCTAATAATTCAGAAACTGAGGCTAATAACCCAGAAAATGAGTCTTTGGACCAGAAGGAGTTATTGGAGGATGTTGCAGAAATCCGTCAAATGATTCATCAGCAGCGTTTTAGCGAATGCAAGCCATTGCTCAAGAGCATCTTTAAATACAGTCCGAACAATTCGCAGTATATGCGCCGTCTGGTGCATGGTTTGCAGACAACCGTTCTCGCCAATATGAGTCTCTTCCAGCGCAAGAAGTTGCCTAATGAAATTCTCGGCGTTCTCAAGCTGTATGGCGAAGCATCAGAGCAAACTGATATTCCGGAAACGACACCTGAGGATAGAGCGGAGCTCATCTCCGATGCAATTTCTGAGCTCGACCAGCTCCTGGTAGATATCGAGATGGATATCCGTTCAGAACTGGGTGTTTTCAAGGATTTGAAAAAGCAGGGCGAGGAGATTGATATCAAAGAGGTGAAGCCAACCCTCGAGAAATTCGTTTCCCGAGAGGCGATGCTTTTCCTGAACCATGACCTCTCGAAAGAGGAGCAGGACCAGGCTTCAGCCACTCTGTATCAGGAGTGGGAAGAGTGTCGCGAAAAGATTTTCGGCAGATTTGTCTCTTCTGGACATTGGAACGATGAGGAACGTGCTGCTGTTAAGGACACCATCCTTTCACCTACAGTTGATTCCTTGACCTCCCAGCTGCTGGTGAGTGCCATTACGCTCTCCGCTGCTACCGTCTTCGATATGGGAAAATTCACTCTGCTCTACGATATCTACCGCCAAGCAGATGACGATGAGGTGAAGGTGCGTGCCCTCCTGGGATGGCTGCTGGTTTCCATGAATTCCAGCTGCTACGAACAGCATCCTGACTTCCTTAGCTTTGCAGAGCAGTTGACCGAGGATTGCAAGAATGATTCAGACTTGCTTGCTGATATCTTAAAAGCCCAGAAGATGCTTGCCGTGACAGTGTTCAGCGAGCAGAAGTCTATCGACTATACCAATGATATCATGTCATCGCTGTCAAAACGTTTCCTTGGCGACCTGAAAAATAAGGTAGCCGATTTGCTGGAGGCAGATGAAGATATGCGAAATATCTTCGGAGTCGAGGATGACGAGGAAACTTCGGAAGAGGAAAGTCCTATCCGTTCTGTCGATATCAATACCGACGAGGATGGGGACCCTGCTCTCAACGTGGGTGTGGATAGTCCGCTCTCTATGGATGAAATGATGGATAAGGGCATTGATATCCTCTTGCCGCAGTTTAAAATGTTACGAGACCAGACAGAGTTCTTTACTCATCTGTACAATTGGTTCATGCCTTTCTATCTGAAGAATCCTCATATAACCGAGGCTCTCGGATTCGTAGATGAGAAGAGAAAATTCTGCAAGGCTTTCTGTTCTACTGCAAGATCATGTCCTGCCGATGCCTATTCCCTGGCAAACCTGATCGTCTCTCATCCTAATGAGATACCGGAGAATATAGTTGACTGTTACGATGACCCTGAGGATGAGGGAGATGACAGCGAGTCTGCAGATGAGGAAGAGATTGTTGATGAATTTTTCAAGGAGCCTGAAGAGCATCGTGCAAAGCGTATCCGTATCAACTACATCCGCAATCTCCTGCGCTTCTCCAAGTTCTATAAAGAGAAGGATGAACTCTTCACTATCCTCGACGAGCTGGATGATGACAAACCAGCCTATGCAGTCTTGGCAGGTCCTCTTTTCCAGGATGAATTCTTCGATAAGTACCGCATGGCTATAGCCCGCTATTCCTTCCGCCGCGAGTTCCCAGACATGGTTGATGTGATGTTGGAAGGTGTACCATGCGACACGCTGGAGATGCACTTCATGAAGGGATGGGTATGTATGCAGAAGGAAGACGATCATAGTCTTCGCATGGCTGTCGATCACTTCAAGGAGATGCTGAAGATGCAGCCTGACATGAAGCCGGTTTATCTGCAGCTGGGCATCTGCTATCGTAAACTCAGCCAAGTGGATGAGTATCTGGAGAATTTCGACAAGCTGATGGAGTTCAAGGATTCTTTCTCAGAAGAGGAACTCTTCGAGTTGAAACTGGAAAAGCTGAAGTTCATCGTCATGAACAACAGACTTGAAGAGGCGATGCCGCTGGCTTACGAGCTGGATTATACTCATCCTGAGAGTCAGATGGCGGGAGCCTTGCTCACACAGTTGCTTATCAAGATTGGTGGCGAACATGCGGAAGAGAACTTCCAGAAGGCTCATCAGCGCCTGGATGAATATTTCGCCGAGGTGAACGAGCTTTTCGGTAATTTCGAGAAGATGAAAAAATCAGGTAAGGATCCGAAGAATATGATGATGCAGGCGATGGATCTCTTCTTCAAGATGATGAAGAATGATAAGGCTGCCGAAGCATACAATAACTATTCGCTCGGTCTCCTGGCATTGATTGAACATCAGCCGAAAAAGGCTGTGGGACCTTTCTTCAGGGCTTATGCCTATTATGAAGATAAGGATCAGGATGTATTCTTTGAAGTCCTTAGGGAAGACTATAAATGGTTGAAGAACTATGGGTGTTCTTTCACGGATATCATGATTATCTACAATCAGATAGTGGCTGAGCACCAGCAATCGCAAGAAGAATTAAAGAAGTATGCCGATAAATCAGAATAGAAATAACAATAACAAGACACAGATAGATACCAACTATGCCCACCTGCAACCGCAGGCGGTGGAGTTGGAAAAGGTGGTTTTGGGTGCATTGATGATTGATACCGATGCTTTTTCTGTGGTATCCGAGATGCTGAAACCCGAAACCTTCTATGATCCGAGACATCAGAAAATCTACGAGGCGATTCAGACCATGAATATGGAGGAGCGCCCCGTAGATATCATGACCGTTACGGATGAACTCACCAAGATGGGCGCCATCGAGAAGGTGGGTGGAGCGGGTTACCTGATGGAGATTTCCTCGCAGGTGGCTTCGGCTGCCCACATCGAGTATCATGCCCGAATCCTGGCGCAGAAATATCTGCAGCGACAGCTCATCCATTATGCCGGCGACATCGAGACCCAGGCGTATGATGATGGTGTGGATGTGGATGAACTCATGCAGCATGCCGAGGGTGAGCTCTTCCAGCTCTCCCAGGGTAACATGAAGCAGGATTACACCCAGATTGATCCGGTGATCAAGGATGCCGTGGATATCCTGCAGCGTGCCGCCCAGAACAAGGGCGGACTCACGGGTATTCCTACCGGTTACCAGCAGATGGATGATATGACTTCCGGTTGGCAGCCTTCCGACCTGGTGATCATCGCCGGACGTCCTGCCATGGGTAAGACTTCCTTCGCGCTGAGTATCGCCAAGAATGTGGCGGTAGATCACGGGGTGCCTATTGGATTCTTCTCGCTTGAAATGAACAACGTTCAGCTGGTCAACCGTCTTATCTCGAATGTCTGCGAGATTTCGGGTAAGAAGATCCTGAACGGTCAGTTGGATCCAAGCGAGTGGGAGCGACTGGACAAGAAAATCCGTTCTCTCACGGGTGCACCTATTTATATAGATGATACCCCAGGTCTTTCCGTCTTCGAGTTGAGAACCAAGGCGCGCCGACTGGTACGCGAGAAGGGAGTGAAGCTGTTGATGATCGACTACCTCCAGCTGATGAATGCCAACGGTATGAAGTTTGGCAGCCGTCAGGAAGAGGTTTCCACCATCTCGCGTTCCCTCAAGGGTCTTGCCAAGGAGTTGAATATCCCGGTACTCGCCCTCTCTCAGCTCTCGCGTAACGTAGAAAGTCGTGAGGGTCTCGAAGGAAAGCGACCTCAGTTGAGCGACCTCCGTGAATCCGGAGCCATCGAGCAGGATGCCGATATGGTACTCTTTGTTCATCGTCCGGAATACTATCACATCTATCTGGACGAAAAGGGAAACGATCTTCACGGTATGGCGCAGATCATCATCGCCAAGCACCGTAAGGGTGCCACCGGAGATGTGCTTCTGAACTTCCGTGGCGAGTTCACCCGCTTCCAAGATCCTACCGATTCCTATACTCCAGTTCAGGAGGGTGGTGAAATCATGGGTTCCAAGATGAATGGTGGGGCTGCTGATGGGATGATTGCCAGCGGAGCCATTCCACCTCCGCCGATGACAGGACCTGACGGTCCGTTACCTTTCTAGATGAAAAGAGAATAAATTCGTACCAGAACGTTCTTTTTCTGAATAATCTGGTATAGAAACTGCTCAAATCTCTAGATTTTGGGTAAAAAATAGGCGAAAAATGGCAATTTGATAGATTTTCTATTAAAAAAAGTTATAAATTGTTTGCGTATATCAGAGAAAATGATTACCTTTGCCAACGATAAATATATAACGTATAAAAATAGAAAAATATGAGAGCATTAGCGTTGAATATTACAAGCATTATTATTATTCGACTTCGACTGCAGCATGTAGGCGGAAGTGATAAGGTGTGCGTATAGTTCAGCGGTTTGAATATATAGAGCCTTTCTACACTTCCGTATATGGGAGTGAGAAAGGCTTTTTTAATATCTTACGCCCTGGCCAAAAGTAAGGGCGCAATGTTGCCCCTGTAAGGGCAAAAGCTTTAATTAATAAGAGAAATAAAAATATTTAAGAGATATGAGTGACAGATTATTTATTTTCGACACAACCCTTCGTGATGGCGAACAGGTTCCAGGATGCCAGTTGAATACCGTAGAGAAGATTCAGGTAGCTAAGGCTCTGGAGCAGTTGGGCGTTGATGTCATTGAGGCTGGATTCCCTATTTCAAGCCCGGGTGACTTCAATTCCGTAGTAGAGATTTCCAAGGCTGTAACATGGCCTACCATCTGTGCGCTGACCCGTGCGGTGGAAAAGGATATTGACTGTGCTGCAGAGGCATTGCAGTATGCTAAGCATAAGAGAATTCATACGGGTATCGGTACCAGCGATAGCCATATCAAATATAAGTTCAATTCCAACCGCGAGGAAATCATCGAGCGTGCCGTGGCTGCCGTGAAGTATGCCAAGAAGTATGTTGAGGATGTGGAGTTCTACGCTGAGGACGCTGGCCGTACTGACAATGAGTATCTGGCTCGCGTGGTAGAAGCTGTCATCAAGGCTGGTGCTACCGTAGTCAACATTCCTGATACCACCGGCTATTGCTTGCCGGATGAGTATGGTGCCAAGATCAAGTATCTGATGGATCACGTGGATGGCATCGAGAATGCATGCATCTCTACCCACTGTCACAACGATCTCGGTATGGCTACCGCCAATACCCTGCAGGGTGTATTGAATGGTGCCCGCCAGGTGGAGGTTACCATCAATGGTATCGGTGAGCGTGCGGGTAATACTTCGCTCGAGGAAATCGCCATGATTCTGAAGTGCCACAAGAACATCGATATTGATACCAATATCAATACCACCAAGATTGTTCCGATGTCTCGCATGGTGAGCAGCCTGATGAACATGCCTGTGCAGCCTAACAAGGCTATCGTGGGTCGCAATGCCTTCGCCCATTCTTCCGGCATTCACCAGGATGGCGTCTTGAAGAACGTTCAGACTTATGAAATCATCGACCCTAAGGATGTGGGATTGGATGATAACGCTATCGTATTGACAGCCCGCTCAGGTCGTGCTGCATTGAAGTATCGCCTCCACGTAAACGGTGTGAATGTAGATGACGAGGAGAAGCTCGACAAGATCTACAAGAAGTTCCTCCAGTTGGCTGATAAGAAGAAGGAAGTTACCGACGAGGATGTATTGATGCTCGCTGGTGCTGATTCTGCTGATAAGCATGGCGTTCAGCTCGACTGGTTGCAGGTAACTACCGGCAAGGGTGTGAAGAGCGTGGCAAGCATCGGCTTGAACATCGCTGGTCAGAAGTTCGAGGCTGCTTCATCAGGCAATGGTCCGGTAGATGCTGCCATCCGTGCCCTCAAGAAGGTCATCACCAAGGAGATGAACCTCAAGGAGTTCACCATCCAGGCTATCGACAAGGGTTCAGACGATGTAGGTAAGGTTCACATGCAGGTGGAGTACGATGGTCATGTATATTATGGCTTTGGTGCAGATACCGACATCGTAACCGCTTCGGTAGAGGCTTATATCGACTGTATCAACAAGTTCAAGGTAAAATAAAGTAAAATTCTGATAAATATATAACAAACAGGATATTATGAATACATTATTCGACAAGATTTGGGACAAGCACGTTGTCCAGATTGTAGAAGACGGTCCTACACAGCTTTACATCGACCGTCTTTACTGTCACGAAGTAACATCACCTCAGGCATTCGCTGGTATGCGGGCACGCGGACTCAAGATGTTCCGTCCAGACCAGATTTTCTGTATGCCTGACCACAATACTCCAACCCACGATCAGGATAAGCCTATCGAGGATCCTATCTCAAAGAAGCAGGTAGATACCCTGGCAAAGAACACCGCTGATTTCGGCGTAACTCACTTTGCCATGAACACCAAGGACAATGGTATCATCCACGTAGTTGGTCCTGAGAAGGGTCTTTCTCTTCCTGGTATGACCATCGTCTGCGGCGACTCTCATACTTCTACCCACGGTGCCATGGGTGCCGTTGCCTTCGGTATCGGTACTTCTGAGGTCGAGATGGTGATGGCTTCACAGTGTATTCTCCAGAGCAAGCCAAAGTCTATGCGCATCAGCATCAACGGCAAGCTCAGCAAGGGCGTTACTGCCAAGGATGTGGCTCTCTATCTTATGAGCCAGCTCACTACTTCGGGCGCTACCGGTTACTTCGTTGAGTACAGTGGCGATGTAGTGAAGGATATGTCTATGGAAGGTCGTCTTACCCTCTGCAACCTCTCTATCGAGATGGGTGCCCGCGGTGGTTTCGTAGCTCCTGATGAGACCACATTCGAGTATATCAAGGGTTGCGAATATGCACCTAAGGGTGAAGAGTGGGACAAGGCTGTGGCTTACTGGAAGACCTTGAAGAGTGGTGATGACGCTGTCTTCGACAAGGAGTTGACTTTCGAGGCAAAGGATATCGAGCCACGCATTACCTACGGAACCAACCCTGGTATGGGTATCGGCATCACAGAAAGCATCCCAACACTCGATGAGATTCCAGAGGAAGAGCAGGCTGGTTTCAAGAAGAGCCTCAACTACATGGGCTTCCAGCCAGGCGAGAAACTGGAGGGTCATCCTATCGATTATGTATTCCTGGGCGCATGTACCAATGGTCGTATCGAAGACTTCCGTGCTTTCGCTTCATTGGTTAAAGGAAAGAAGAAGGCAGAGGGCGTAACAGCTTGGCTTGTACCTGGTTCATGGTTGGTTGATAAACAAATACGTGAAGAGGGAATTGATAAGATTGTAGAGGCTGCTGGCTTCGAAATCCGTCAGCCTGGATGCTCTGCTTGCCTGGCAATGAACGATGATAAGATTCCTGCAGGCAAGTACTCTGTAAGTACATCCAACCGTAACTTCGAGGGTCGTCAGGGACCAGGTTCCCGCACCATCCTTGCCAGCCCATACGTAGCAGCAGCTGCCGCTATCACTGGTAAGATTACCGACCCAAGAGAGTTCATGTAATGTCAAGTGTTCAACGTAAAACGAAAAACTGAAATGAAACAGAAATTCAATGTAATTACATCAAGCTGCATTCCTCTTCCTTTGGAGAATGTAGATACAGATCAGATCATCCCAGCCCGCTTCCTCAAGGCTATCGACAAAGAGGGTATGGGCGACAACCTCTTCCGCGACTGGCGCTACCATGCCGACGGAACTCCAAAGCCAGACTTCGTGATGAACGACCCTTCTTACAGCGGTGTCATCCTCGTAGCTGGCAAGAACTTCGGTTCTGGTTCTTCCCGTGAGCACGCTGCCTGGGCCATCGCTGGTGCAGGCTTCCGTGTAGTCATCAGCTCTTTCTTCGCTGATATCCACAAGAACAACGAGTTGAACAACCTCGTATTGCCAGTAGTGGTAAGCGAGGAATTCCTGAAGGAACTCTTCGAGAGCATCGACAAGGATCACAAGACTGAGGTAAAGGTTGATCTTCCTAACCAGACTGTCACCAATCTTGCTACCGGCAAGAGCGAGCACTTCGAAATCAACGGCTACAAGAAGCACTGTCTGGAGAATGGTTTGGACGATGTGGATTTCCTCGTTCAGAACCGTGACAAGGTAGAGGCTTGGGAAGCTAAAAACAAGTAATTATGGACGTTAACGCAAAGAGAGATAATTCCCGCATCAAGGAGATTGAGATCATGGACTGCACCCTGCGCGATGGCGAGCAGACCAATGGTGTCAGTTTCCTTCCTCACGAGAAGTTGATGATAGCAAGAATGCTGTTGCACGATATCAATGTAGATCGCATTGAGGTGGCTTCAGCGCGTGTATCGGAAGGCGAAAAGGATGCTGTCGCTCGAATTTGCCGTTATGCCAAGACCATTGGTAAGCTGGATTCCGTTGAGGTATTGGGATTCGTGGATAACAACAAGAGTGTGGACTGGATTGCCGAATGCGGCGGTCATGTCATCAATCTCTTGGCGAAGGGTAGCTACAAGCACTGCACCCAGCAGCTCAAGATGTCGCCTGAAGAGCATCTCGCTCATATCAAGCAGACCATCGACTATGCCCTGAGCAAGGATTTCACCATGAATCTTTACTTGGAGGACTGGTCGAGCGGTATGCGCGACAGCCGTGACTATCTCTTCACGATGATGGACGAGCTGGTGAAGTTGCCTATCAAGCGCTTCCTGCTTCCTGATACTTTGGGTATCCTGAACCCATTGCAGTGTGTGGAGTACATGCGACAGATGGTTCGCCGTTATCCGAACTCTCACTTCGACTTCCATGCCCACAACGACTATGATCTGGCGGTGAGCAACTCGCTGGCTGCCGTATTGAGTGGTGCCAAGGGTCTTCATGTTACCGTGAATGGCTTGGGCGAGCGCTGCGGCAATGCACCATTGGCGAGTGTTCAGGTGATTCTGAAGGATATGTTCGGGGCAAAGACCAATATCAAGGAAGACCGACTGAACGATATCTCCCGATTGGTAGAAGGATACAGCGGCATCGCCGTGGCTCCGAATACACCGGTGGTGGGCGATAACGTCTTCACCCAGGTGGCTGGCGTGCATGCCGATGGCGACAACAAGGATAAGCTTTATTGCAACGACCTGGTGCCTGAGCGTTTCGGCAGACATCGTGAGTATGCACTGGGCAAGAACTCCGGCAAGGCGAATATCGTACAGAACCTTAACGAACTGGGCTTGGAGTTGACTCCTGAGCAGACCAAGGCTGTGACCAAGCGAATCACCGAACTCGGCGACCGCAAGGAGCTGGTAACTCAGGACGACCTGCCATACATCGTGAGCGATGTGTTGAAGCATGGTGCTCCGGAGGATAAGGTGAAGCTGGTAAGTTACATGGTGTCAACCTCATACGGCTTGAAGCCTATAGCAAGTGTTAAGGTGGAAATCGATGGCAAGGAGTATGAAGACCAGAGCTCCGGTGATGGTCAGTATGATGCCTTCGTGAAAGCCCTCCGCAACATCTACAAGGTGAAGCTCGGCAAGACCTTCCCTAAGCTCGACAACTATCAGGTAACCATCCCACCTGGTGGTCGTACCGATGCCCTCGTTCAGACCGTCATTACATGGCGTGAAGGCGACCGCATCTGGCGTACCCGAGGCTTGGATGCCGACCAGACTGAGGCAGCTATCAAGGCAACACTCAAGATGCTCAATATGTATGAGGCAGACAAGAGCGATGAGCAGGCTGTATCGCCTCGCAACTTAGATATGGAATAAAACAATTAAAAAATCAGATAAGATGAAATTAAACATTGCAGTTCTCGCCGGTGATGGTATCGGACCAGAGATTATGAAGCAGGGCGTAGCAGTAATGCAGGCCATTGCAGAGAAGTTTAACCACGAGTTTACTTACAACGAGGCTATCTGCGGCGCTCACGCTATCGACGAGGTAGGTGATCCATTCCCAGAGGAGACCTTCAAGACTTGTATGGATGCTGACGCTGTACTCTTCGCAGCCGTTGGTGACCCACGTTTCGACAACAACCCTACAGCCAAGGTTCGTCCTGAGCAGGGCTTGCTCGCTATGCGTAAGAAGTTGGGCCTCTTCGCTAATGTTCGCCCAGTAGCAACTTTCGATTGCCTGCTCCACAAGTCACCATTGAAGGATGAACTCTTGAAGGGAGCTGACTTCGTTGTCATCCGCGAGTTGACTGGTGGTATGTATTTCGGTGAGAAGTATCAGGATAACGACAAGGCTTACGATACAGATATCTACACCCGTCCTGAGATTGAGCGCATTCTGAAGGTAGCTTTCGAGTTTGCCATGAAGCGCAACAAGCACCTCACAGTAGTAGATAAGGCAAACGTATTGGCATCTTCTCGTCTCTGGCGTCAGATTGCCAAGGAGATGGAGCCACAGTATCCAGAGGTGAACACCGACTATATGTTCATCGACAACGCTTCTATGCGTGTATTGACAGAGCCTACCTTCTTCGATGTTATCGTTACAGAGAACACCTTCGGCGACATTCTGACCGATGAGACTTCTTGCATCACCGGTTCTATGGGCTTGCAGCCATCTAGCTCTCTCGGTGAGCACACTCCATTGTTCGAGCCTGTTCACGGTTCATGGCCACAGGCAGCTGGCAAGAACCTGGCTAACCCAGTAGCTCAGATTCTTTCTGCAGCTATGTTGCTGGAGCACTTCGGTTTGAACGAGGAGGGCGCTTTGATCCGCAAAGCAGTAGATGCTTCTCTCGATGCCAATGTCCGCACTCCTGAGATTCAGGTTGAGGGTGGTGCTCACTATGGCACTACAGAGGTTGGCGAGTGGATCGTTAACTGGATCAAGAATGCTTAATCTGGATTAATCTTTAGAAGTATTCTTACAAGATAGATTTTTGATTTGAATGAGGGTGTGTCATAAGTCCATGACGCACCCTTTTTCTATCTATAATTTTCCG
>UQWP01000055.1 GCA_900544825.1 uncultured Prevotella sp.
TGAAAATAGGAGATAAACACCTATGATTAGTGTTTACCTCCTACTCGATTGTTTTTCTTATTTCTTGTTACTCAGTGAAATCAGCAGGGAGATGAAGGCGAAGGAAATGCCCACGATGCAGACTCCCAGCCAGTCGGCTTGGGTCCACACGTATCCGGCACAGAACGTACCGAGCGAACCACCGATGAAATAGGTCGTCATGAAGATGGTGTTGGCGCGGTTGGAAGCCTGCGGAATCTCCTGCAGGCAACCGCTCTGATTGCTGAGCTGCTGACATTGCAGTCCGATATCTACCAGGATGATGGCTGCGATGAGTCCTGCATAGGTGTCGCCGAAGAGGAGGGCTATTGTCCAGGCGATGATCTGTATGGCTGCTCCGAAGAGGCTGAACTTGTGGATTCCGAACCTTGTAACCAGCTTTCCTACGCCACTTGCCGCCACGGCTCCCATAATTCCGCAGAGTCCGAGCATTCCCACCATGTCGCTGCCAGCATTGAAAGGAGGCTGGGCAATATGGAAGGCGAGGCACGACCAGATTGCCATCATGCTTCCGAAACCGAAGGCGGCACGGATGGAGTAGATGCGGATGGAAGGGTGGAGGATGAAAATCTCAGCCACGGTAGTCATCAGTCCTCTGTAGGTTCCCACATAGTTGCGCTTCATCTCAGGCATCATCAGCATCATGATTCCCATGCAGACCACCATGACGAGGGCAGCTAAGAAGAACATCTCGCGCCATCCCAGCCATTCGCCGATGTAACCGCTGATTACTCGTGAGGCAAGAATACCCGTGAGCAGTCCGGAGAGTACAAAGCCCATGTTCCTGCTCTTGTTTTCGGGTGCGGAGAACTGTCCGGCTATCGGGATGAAGAACTGCGGAATCACGGAACAGGCGCCGATGAGCAGGGAAGCTCCCCAGAGCATCCATACGTTTTGCGCCACAGCCATCACGATTGCCATCAAGGCAGCGATGGTCATATTCACGAGGATGAGTTTCTTGCGCGAAAACATGTCTCCCATAGGGATGAGGAAGAACAGTCCCAGCGCATAACCTATCTGGGTAATCACGGTGATGAGGTTGGCGCTCTGCTCGGTAATACCCAGATCGTGGCGGATCAGTTCGAGCAGCGGCTGGTTGTAGTAGCAGTTGGCTACTGTGAGTCCTGCGATGATGGCCATCATCAGGAGAATGCTGCGGGGAATGCCCTGATTTTCTTTTAGCTGTATCATTTTTCTGTTTATCTGTTACTTTTTTCTGTTTGTCTTGGACTCTTTTTTTGTTTGTCTTAGACTCTTTTTCGAGTGCAAAGTTACAGAAAAGTTCGCTGCCAGCCAAGTTTTGAGGCTCGATTTCTCGGAAAAAGTTTCCCTCTCAGCAGAAAAATCCTCCTTCTCAGCAGAAAAAGTTTCTGCTTTCTTCCTCGCGCGTACCTTAATTATATGTATATAGCTCAGCTTTGCCAGGGTGTTGGCGCGCACCTTTGTTACGCTAAAAAACACCGAAAAGTGTTAAAATCGGGGTGTTTCCGAGCATATCAAAAACTTTAACTTTCGTTAGCACTTTGTAAATTATTGAATATCAGTAGTTTGAGATTTTGTTACAAAATACTCCTAAAAAAAAACACAAAAAAAAGTTCGCCGTATCAAAAAAATGCTTACCTTTGCATCAGTTTTAATAAACGAATGATTGTTTTACAGATTTAAAAAGCAAAGAAAATGAAGAAATTAGTTTTTATGTTCGTAGCTATCGCAGCTATCTCTTTCGCATCATGTGGTAACAAAACAGCTCAGAACACAGCTTCTGCTGATTCTGACACAGCTGTAGTTGATACAGCTGCTGATTCAGCTGCTGTTGATACAGCTGCTGCTGCTACTGATTCAGTTAAGTAATTTAGAATTACTTGCGAACGAAAAATGAGAGAAACAACCGCTGGACTTCGGTCTAGCGGCTTTTTCGTTTTATAGAGATTATGTTTCATTTTTTTAGGTTGCTGAACTTTCGCCTGTGGTTTAAGTACGGGCTGAAGGCCCAAAAGCTCCTAGCCCAGGGCACGCCCTGGGTATAATAGCAATTTGCGAGGCGCCCTGTAAGGGCAAAAGCTTTGTTAATTGTCTGATATTTGAAAGCTTTTGCCCTTACAGGGCGACAGGTTTGCGTCCGTAATTACCCAGGGCGCTGCCCTGGGCTAG
Source organism: uncultured Prevotella sp. (assembly GCA_900544825.1). Taxonomy (GTDB): domain Bacteria; phylum Bacteroidota; class Bacteroidia; order Bacteroidales; family Bacteroidaceae; genus Prevotella. Next base: position 2,191 of record UQWP01000055.1, read on the forward strand.
GAGCTTCTGCCCTTTCAGGGCGTATGGCGCTTACTTGTGAAAGTTCAGTTAGGTTACCTTTTAGAAATATTAGAAAAAGATAAATATATGATAGATTCAAGTGCCTTCCAAGGCAAAAAGGCAGCCTACTATACGCTGGGCTGCAAACTCAATTTCTCGGAAACTTCCACTTTCGGCAAGATGCTCGAAGATATGGGCGTCATTACGGCACAGAAGGGGGAGAAAGCAGACATTTGTCTCATCAATACTTGCTCGGTAACAGAAGTTGCCGATCATAAGTGCCGTCAGGCTATCCATCGCATGGTGCGACAGAATCCTGGTGCCTTCGTCATTGTCACCGGCTGTTATGCGCAGCTGGAGACAGAGAACGTGAGCAAGATAGAAGGTGTTGACCTGGTGTTGGGCGCCAACGAGAAGGCTCACTTGATTCAATATCTCAGCGATGCATGGGCCAAGAAGTTTGCCGCAGAAAACGGACTTCCTGCCACCGGCGAGAACCTGGAGTCTTCAGATTCTGCGCTTCATCAGCACCACAGCGTGAAGACCAAGGAGATCAAGACCTTCCAGCCTTCATGCTCCCGTGGCAACCGTACCCGCTACTTCCTGAAGGTGCAGGATGGCTGCAACTACTACTGCACCTATTGCACTATTCCTTTCGCCCGTGGCAATTCCCGCAACCCAAGCATCGAGTCGCTCGTGGCTCAGTGCGAGCAGGCGGCAGCTGAGGGTGGCAAGGAAATCGTGATTACCGGTGTGAACATCGGCGACTTCGGACAGACCACCCATGAGCGGTTCCTTGACCTCGTGAAGGCAATGGACCAGGTGGAAGGCATCAAGCGTTACCGCATCTCTAGTCTGGAGCCGGATCTCTGCGATGATGACCTCATCGCCTACTGCGCCGAGAGCCGTGCCTTCATGCCTCACTTCCATATCCCATTGCAGAGCGGAAGCGACGAGGTACTCAAGCTGATGCACCGCCGTTACGACAAGGCGCTCTTCGCCCACAAGGTGAACCTGATCAAGGAGAAGATGCCTGATGCGTTTATCGGTGTGGATGTGATGGTAGGCTGTCGTGGTGAGACTCCGGAGTGCTTCGAGGAGTGCTATGAGTTCCTGAAGAGCCTGCCTGTTACGCAGCTCCACGTGTTCCCATACTCCGAGCGTCCTGGAACCGCAGCCTTGAAGATTTTATACGTGGTAGATGAGAAGGAGAAGAAGCTGCGCTCCAAACGTCTCCTGGAGTTGAGCGACCAGAAGACCCAGGAGTTCTATGCCCAGTACATCGGTACCGAGGCAGAGGTGCTCTTCGAGAAGGCGCCAAGAGGCAAGGCAATGCATGGCTTCACCAAGAACTATGTACGTGTGGAACTTTCGCCTGCTCTCGCCAAGGAGGAATACGACAATCAGCTCATCAAGGTCCGTCTGGGTGGTTTCAATCACGACAAGACGGCGTTGAAGGCTGAGCTTGTTGAAAGTTTATAGTTAATAGGGCTAATCATAAAGTTCAAAGTTCAAACCTCAAAGTTCAATGTACTACAATGATTTTGGCTCCTGGATCCGGAAGCAGTTTCCTGACTTCCGAGTTCAGAAGATTTCGATAGATGCAGGATTCTCCTGTCCCAACCGGGATGGAAGAATTTCGAGCGGCGGATGCACTTACTGCGACAACCGTACGTTCAATCCCAGCTATTGCGACCGCAGAAAGTCGATTACGGAGCAGTTGGAGGAGGGCAAGGCCTTCTTCAGCAGGAAGTATCCGGATATGAAGTATCTGGCTTATTTCCAGGCTTATACCAATACCTACGCCAAGGTGGAACTCCTCCGTCAGATGTACGAGGAGGCGCTGCAGGTAGAGGATGTGGTAGGAATCGTGATAGGAACCCGTCCTGATTGCGTGAGCGATGAATTGCTGGATTATCTCGAGGCGTTGAACCGGCGCACCTTCGTGCTGGTGGAGTATGGCATTGAGAGTGCCAACGATGAGACCCTGAAGCGCATCAACCGCGGTCATGATTTCGCCTGCTGCCGGGATGCGGTGGAGCGCACCCACGCCAGGGGAATCCTCACGGGTGCCCATATCATCATCGGCTTGCCGGGTGAGGATGCAGAAGAGAGCCTCCGTCAGGCGCCCATCATCTCCTCCCTTCCCATCGACATCCTGAAGATTCATCAGATGCAGATCATCAAGGGAACCCGCTTGGCGCAGGAGTATGCTGAGCATCCCTTCCACGTCTATACGGTGGAGGAATACATCGATGTCATCGTAAAATACATCCGGCTCTTGAGAAAGGACCTGGTGCTGGAACGGTTCGTCAGCCAGTCGCCTAAGGAACTGCTTGTCGCACCGAAATGGGGACTCAAGAACTATGAGTTCACCAATCTCCTGAATAATAAGTTAAAGAGTTTACAGTAAAATATGGCTAAAGTTGCAATCGTAATATTAAACTGGAATGGGCAGAAGATGCTTGCCAAGTATCTGCCTAATGTCGTGGAGTATTCACGGCAGGATGCTGAGATATGGGTGGCTGACAACAGTTCGTCAGACCAGTCGATGCTTCTCCTGGAGACTCAGTTTCCCCACGTCAAGACCATCGTGCTGGAGCAGAACTTCGGCTTTGCCGAGGGCTACAATCGTGCGCTGCAGCAGATAGAGGCAGAGTATTATGTCCTCCTGAACAGCGATGTGGAGGTGGCTCATCACTGGCTCACTCCGCTCATCGAGTTCATGGATTCCCATCCCCAGGTGGCAGCCTGCCAGCCTAAGCTCCTGGCGGAATACGACAAGGATATGTTTGAGTATGCGGGAGCCTGCGGCGGTTTCCTTGACAAGTTCGGTTATCCGTTCTGCCGCGGCCGCATCTTCGAGACCGTGGAGCGCGACAACGGGCAGTATGATTACCAGCAGGAAGTGCTCTGGGCTACGGGTGCCTGTATGATGATCCGTGCCAAGGATTACTGGGAGGCAGGCGGACTGGATGGCCGCTTCTTTGCCCATAACGAGGAGATTGATCTCTGCTGGCGATTGCGCCTGATGGGCAGGAAGATCTACTGCATTCCGGAGAGTGAAGTCTATCACGTGGGTGGTGGAACCTTGTCGAAGAGCAATCCGATGAAGACTTTCCTGAATTTCAGAAACAATCTAACGATGCTCTATAAGAATCTGAGCGATAAGGAATTATCTCATGTTATGAGAGTAAGATGGCTTCTGGATTACCTGGCTGCTTTCGAGATGCTGATCCTGAAACGCAACCTGGGTGACTTCAAGGCAATCTTCAAGGCGCGCAGGGCTTTCCAGGCATGGAAGCACGATTTCGATGAAGACCGCAAGAAGATTCAGGAGAATAGAGTGGAGGGAACCATTCCGCAGGTTTTCGATTGCTCCATCCTCTGGCAGTATTACGCCAGGGGCAAGAAGCTCTTCTCGAGGCTGTAAGAAGACGATAAAACAAACTTAAAATAAGAATCTATGATGAAGAAACAAATGATGATGGCGCTCGTGTCGCTGATGGCTTTGACAGCCCAGGCACAGGCGAATTTCAATGTGACGGTTTCCAATCCGTCAAAGATGGTGAAGACAGACCAGCCGGTAGTAATCGACCTCAGCAAGCTGGGAAGCATCGGCGAAATTCAGCGTGCGGTGGTAACCGTGGATGGAAAGGAGATTCCTTCCCAGCTCGACGACACCAACCGCGACTGTACCAACGATGAACTCTGCTTCCTGCTCAATCTCGGCAAGAAGGAGACCAAGAACTGCCAGGTGCAGCTCTTTACCGAGGGTGAACAGGCGCAGTATCCTGCCCGTACCTTCGCCGAACTCTGTCTGCCTAGCAAGAACAAGAAGCTTGCCAAGAACAAGCAGGACATCTATCTGCGAAGCATCTCCTTCGACAGGAAGACCAAGGATGTCTATCACTATGTTCATTCCCACGGAGTCTGCTTCGAGAGTGAGCTCGTGGCTATGCGCGTCTATTTCGACCAGCGACAGACCATCGACCTCTACGGCAAGATCAACAAGGGACTGGTCATCTACGACACCCAGTTCTATCCATCTGCAGAACAGCTCCAGGCTGGTTCGGGCGACGACTGCCTCTGGGTGGGAAACACCTACGGACTGGGAGCCTTGCGTGGCTGGGACGGTAAGGACCAGCTGCATCTCACCGATGTGAAATATCAGGAGCAGCGCGTCATCTCCGAAGGTCCGCTCCGTGCTATCGTTGAGGTGGTGGATAACGGTTGGGTTCCGGCTCCGGGCTTGAAACCGCTGAATGCTACTATCCGCTACACCATCTACGCCGGTCATCGTGATTTCGATGTAGATGTGTTCTTCAACAAGGATGCTTCTGATTATCAGTTTGCTACCGGACTCATCAATGTGAAGGGCTCCAGCGAGTTTGCCGACGGCAAGGGTCTGCGTGGTTGCTACGGCAGCGACTGGCCTACAGGCAAGGACGACGGCAAGCACAAGTTGGAAACCGTAGGCTTGGGAATCTACGTGCCACAGAGCGCCCTGGTGAGCCAGGAGCCAGCCAACAAGGACTGCTACACCCAGGTGGTGAAGCCTTCCGGCAAGAAGCTGAGCTACAAGCTCGCCTATACCAGTGCCAACGAAACCTATGGTTTCAAGGGCGAGAAAGAATGGTATCAGTGGTTGAAGGAGTGGAAGAAGCAGATCGAGGAACCCGTGAAGGTTTCCGTTTCCTGCACGATTCGATAGTAGGGAGCTAACTCCTTAACTCCTCAATAAAACGACAGAATATTGCACAGATAGCCAATAGTGAGAAAAAAGTGTCAGCTATTTCCTCATTATTGGCTGTTTTTTATTATTTTTTTGAGATTTTACTTGGTAATTTAAATATTTTTTAGTATTTTTGCAGTCGTAACCAGAAGACTTTAAAATTACGTGAAAAGAATATTTGATTATATTGTCATATTAGCATTTATCATGCTCTGTTCGGCTTGCGAGTTCAAGTTTAAGCTGAACGAGGAGGCTGACGCTGTCCCATTAACGGTGCAGCGCTACGACCGTCTGCAAAGCAGATACCTTACCACCGGTGATTTCTCTGCCCTTCAGCAGATGAATACCGACTATCCGATAGAAACCCGAACACTGATTGAGAAGATGCTGCAGCTTGGCACCATTACCGACGCCAACATCAGTAACCGCTTCCTGATGTTCTATCAGGATTCCACGCTCCAGTCGCTTATCGCAGATGCTGAGGCCATGTATGCGAACATGGACGACATCAACGATCAGCTGAAGAAGTCGTTCGGCCGTCTGCACGACTGGCTGCCAGAGCTTCAGCAGCCATATTTCTATGCCCAGATCGGAGCGCTCGACCAGAGCATCGTGGTAGGTGAGCATTCAGTAGGTATTTCGCTGGATAAGTATCTGGGTCCGGAATATCCGCTCTACAAGAAATTCTATACAGCCCAGCAGCGTGCTTCTATGCAGCGCGAGTATATCGTGCCCGATTGCCTCACCTTCTATCTGCTGAGCGTCTATCCGATGAAGGATTTCGATACCCGTCCGCAGCTGGACCGCGACCTGCACATGGGCAAGATCATGTGGACCGTGAACAAGGCGTTGGGTAAGGATATCCTGGACACCAAGTATGTGAAGACCATCCAGGCTTATGTGAAGCGCAATCCGAGAATCACCGTCAAGGAACTGCTGGAAGACGAGGATTATTCGCCTATCGAAGCGCTGCATAAGGACTAGACAGCTGCAGCAGACTAATCTGCAGGACAAGGATTAGTCTGCTGCTGGATGAAGCAGAAAAATCAAAAGCATTCAATATAATACATGAAAAGATTTTCAATTTTTGTTGCAACGATGATGATGGCATCAGTAATGCAGGCAGCTGAGAAGCTCGATTTGAAGTCGATTACTTCAGGTGCATTCTCTGCCTCATACGTTACAGGAATCAACCCTATTGAGGGTACCGATCTCTATGCTTCCATCAGTTCTGATGGCAAGCAGGTAGTAAGTTATTCTTTCAAGACTGGCAAGCAGGTGGCTGTGCTCTTCGACGTAGAGGCTGCCAAGGCTCCGATGAAATCGGTAGAGGGCTACGTGATGAGTCCGGATGGCAAGAAGATGCTCGTCTTCACCAAGAGCAAGGCAGTCTATCGCCGTTCGTTCAAGGCTGAGTACTTCATCTACGATATTGCCCGAAAGACCATCAAGAAGCTTTCTGAGGGCGAGAACCAGCAGGTGGCTACCTGGTCGCCTGATTCACGCCACATCGCCTTCGTCAAGGACAACAACATCTTCGTAACCGATGGCGAGAAGGAAGTGCAGGTTACCAAGGACGGAAAGTTCAATGAAGTAATCAATGGTATTCCCGACTGGGTGTATGAGGAGGAGTTTGCCTTCAACCGTGCCTTCGCCTGGAATGCTGACGGAACTTCACTCGGCTGGATCCGTTTCGACGAGAGCCACGTGAAGACCTATTCGCTCCAGCTCTTCGAGGGAGCCAAGCCTACCCGCAGCGAGTTCCACGATTATCCGGGAGAGTATTCCTACAAGTATCCTAAGGCAGGACAGGACAACTCCAAGGTGAGCCTATGGAGCTACGATATGAAGACGGGCAAGACCCTCTCACTGGATGTTCCGGTAGATGCAGACGGCTACTATCCTCGCATCAAGACCACCCCTGACGCCAACAGTCTCATCGTCTATACGATGAACCGCCACCAGGACGACATGCGCCTCTACTCCGTGAATCCATTCACCGGCAAGAGCAAGCAGCTCATCCAGGAAAGCGTGCCTAAGTTCATCAAGGAAGAGGTGATGGAGAACAGCATCGTGGGCAAGAAGAACATCCTGCTCCCTAGCGACCGCGACGGCTACATGCACCTTTATCTCTATGATATGAACGGCAAGCTGATCCGCCAGGTAGAGAAGGGCAACTACGATGTTACCGCCATTTACGGCATGGATGAGAAGAGCGGCGACATCTACTTCCAGGCAGCCATGCTCAATGCACACGACCGCCAGGTTTATGTGGCTCACAAGAACGGCAAGGTGGAGCGACTCACTTCTCAGGAGGGGTCCAACTCGGCTTACTTCTCAGGCGATTACCGCTATTTCGTGAACAACTGGAGCAGCTATAGCCATCCATACGTTTATACCGTACGCAACAACAAGGGTAAGGTGATCAAGACCCTGGAGGACAACAAGAAGCTGCTGGAGAAGACCAAGCAGTATGACTGGGGCAAGCGCGAGACCTTTACCTTCACTACATCAGAGGGCGTGAAGCTCGACGGATGGATGGTGAAGCCGGTAGATTTCGACGCCAGCAAGAAGTATCCGGTCATCCTCTTCCAGTATTCCGGTCCGGGCAGCCAGCAGGTGCTCAATTCCTGGAGCACGGGAAGCATGGGTTCCGGTGGAGCCTTCGATTACTATCTGGCTCAGGAGGGATTCATCGTGGCTTGTGTAGATGGCCGTGGAACCGGTGCCCGTGGTGCTGAGTTCGAGAAGTGCACCTATCTGCGCCTCGGCGACCTGGAGTCAAAGGATCAGGTGGAGACAGCGCTCTATATGGGCAGCCTGCCATACGTGGATAAGGACAACATCGGTATCTGGGGATGGAGCTATGGTGGTTTCAATACCCTGATGAGTATGAGCGAAGGCCGCCCTGTGTTCAAGGCTGGTGTGGCAGTTGCGCCTCCTACCTGCTACCGCTTCTATGATACGGTCTATACCGAGCGTTATATGCGTACTCCTCAGGAGAACGAGGATGGCTACAAGGTAAACCCAATCGAGCGTGCCGACAAGCAGCATGGTGCCTTGCTTATCTGCCATGGACTGGCAGATGACAATGTTCATCCACAGAACACCTTCGAGTATTCTGAGGCATTGGTTCAGGCAGACAAGGATTTCAAGGAGCTTTGGTACACCAACCGCAATCACGGCATTTCGGGAGGTAATACCCGCAATCATCTCCTGCGCCAGATTACCAACTGGTTTAAGGATAAAATGAAATAAAGACATCAGGTTTATTCCATAAAAAAGGCCCCCGGAGGTTTCACAACTTCCGGGGGCTTATCTTTTCCAATAAAACTTTCATAAAAAAAGGCCCTCGGAGATTTCACAATTTTCGGGGGCTTTGCCCTTGGAGATTTCACAACTTCCAAGGCGCAGCAAACTTTTTACTAACCAATCAGCGGTAATCTAGAACCGCTGACGCCCTAAAAATAATTTAATATGGGTATTAAATACCAATAAAATTAACTAAAAACACTTTTCCTTTATGCTTCAGCTTTTTTCTTAGCTTCCGCTTTCAGCTTCTTGGCTTCCGCCTTCTTCTGTTTCACTTCAGCTTTTCTCTGCTTCAGCTGGCTCTTCACTTCCGCTTTCTTCTGCTTCAGCTGAGCCTTTGCCTCCTTCTTTTCAGCCTTTCTTTCAGCCTTGGTCTTTGGCTCCTCCATGTCGCTTGGCTCTACCGCCTTGAACATGAACTTGCTCTCGTCGATGTTCTTCATCTGCCATGGAGTAGGGAGGTCCTTCGGCTTCTCGCCATTCTTCAGGCGCTTTGCCTTCGCCTGCTTGGTGTAGCGGTCGTGCAGCTTGGTCCATTTCTTCTCCGCCTTCTTGAAGTTGCGGTCGAAGATGACGATGCAGGTTCTCTTTGGCTCACCAATCTTCTCCAGGTATTCCTTCAGCTGCAGGGAGTAGTTCTCTCTGTTGTCCAGGAAGAGCTTCTTGTTAGTCAGATATACTGAATCAACTCTCTGCACGCTGGTCATATACACCGTAGAGTCGCTGAACGACGATGCGAAACCGAACATATATGCAGTTGTCGGATCATTCTTGGCGTGAGCCGTGAATGAAGAGATGGCTGCGATAGCCAGTGCTAATGCGATTTTTAAAACTTTCATTTATTCCTTTCTATACTTATGTTTGCGCTTACTGTCCCAGATAGGATTTCAGCAGTTTATTCTTCGTGTTGTGTCTGAGTCGGCGCAGGGCTTTCTCCTTGATCTGCCTTACACGCTCCCTCGTCAGGTTGTACTTTTCACCTATCTCATCCAGGGTCATTTCCGGCGAACCGTCTATTCCGAAGAATGCTCTCAGCACCTTCTGCTCCTTGTCGGTGAGCAGCTTCAGTATGCGGCTTACCTCCGCCTTGAGCGATTCTATGGCGAGTTCCTTGTCGGTATTGGATGAGTCGCCAGCCAGGAAGTCGATCATGCTGCTGTCCTCGCCGTCGGCGATAGGCGCATCCATGCTCACGTGGCGTGAGTTCGCCTTCATGGCGTCTGCAATCTTGTCTTCGGGCAAATCCACACGCTCGGCAATCTCATCCACGCTCGGTTTGCGCTCGTGTTCCTGCTCGAACTTGTTGAGTTCCCTTGCTATCTTGTTCACGCTACCCACCTGGTTGAGGGGGAGACGTACCAGTCTGCTCTGCTCAGCAATAGCCTGCAGAATGCTCTGTCTGATCCACCAAACGGCATACGAGATGAACTTGAAGCCGCGTGTTTCATCAAATTTTTCAGCAGCCTTGATAAGACCAACGTTTCCTTCGTTGATAAGGTCAGGTAAGCTGAGTCCCTGATTCTGATATTGCTTGGCAACAGATACCACGAATCTCAGGTTGGCTTTGGTCAATCTCTCCAGGGCTCTCTTATCTCCCTTTCTTATGCGCTGTGCGAGTTCCACTTCCTCATCGGTCGAGAGGAGCTCCTCGTGTCCAATTTCTTGGAGATATTTGTCCAACGATGCGCTTTCGCGATTCGTTATAGACTTTGAAATTTTCAGTTGTCTCATGGTAGCAATTTAATTTTGTAGATGCAAAAGTACACTTTTTGTTTGAAAAAACAAAAAAAATAGCAGATATTTTTCAAAATACCTGCTATTTTGTCATTTTTTATCTTTTCAGAGGGGGCTGAGTTCTCTTTTCAGAGGTGTTCCAGCCCCTTCTTCCTTGAATCAACTTTTCCCCACAAGGATTAGTCCTTCTGCAGTGGTACGGCGAAGTAAGCCTTCTTGCCTGTAGGCCATACACCCTGGATGTAGAGCACAGGATCCTTGCTGGTAGAAGCACTCTTCACAGCCTTCTGCAGGTCGTCGAGCGATGTGATGTTGCTGTCGTTGATGCGCTGGATGATGAATCCGCGTGAAATGCCGGCATCCTTCAGGGCACCGCTGTTCACCTTCATCACCTCTACACCATACTTGATGCTGAGCTGGTTCTTCTGGCTCTCTGTAACAGGACGGAAGGTTCCACCGAGCACGTCGAGGTCAGCACTCTTGATCACTGAGGTGTTGCCCTGGGCATTCTTCAGGGTGATGGTCTTGGTGGTCTCCTTCTTGTTGCGCAGGTAGGTGATGCTCATCTTGTCGCCAGGGCGCTTGCCGTTGAGCGACTCCTGCAGCTCTGCCATCTTGGTCACCTTCTTGCCATCCACCTTGGTAATCACGTCGCCTTCCTTCAGTCCGGCAGCAGCACCGTTGCCGTCTTCATCTACCTTGGCGATATAGACACCCTCGTTGGTTCCCAGGTTCACGTCCTTGCCGTTCTCCTTCTGGGCATTGATGTAGTTGAGCACGTCGCTGCCCTGGATGCTCAGCATCACGCGCTGTACGCTTCCGTACTTCTTCAGGTCATCCACCACCTTGTTCATGATAGAGGTTGGGATGGCGAAACCGTAGCCTGAATAGGAACCGGTCTGAGAGTAGAGCATGGCATTGATGCCCACCAGCTCGCCCTGGGTGTTGACGAGTGCACCGCCCGAGTTACCTGCGTTGATGGCAGCATCGGTCTGGATGAAGCTCTCCACGCCGTTGGCGCCGAGCGAACGAGCCTTGGCAGAGATGATACCTGCGGTAACGGTGTTGTTGAGTCCGAATGGATTGCCCACTGCGATAACCCATTCACCCACCTTCACATTGTCGCTGTTGGCGATAGGCAGGGTAGGCAGGTTCTTGCCGTCCACCTTGATGAGGGCGAGGTCGGTGCTCTTGTCGGTACCGATGATGCGTGCAGAGTACTCGCGGTTGTCGTTCAGGGTCACGGTCAGCTCGTCTGCGCCTTCCACCACGTGGTTGTTGGTAACGATGTATCCGTCTGAGCTGATGATTACGCCCGAACCAGTAGCCTCTCTCTTAGGAGTCTGCACCTGCTGCTTGCGTGTGCCGCCCTGACCTGGATCACCGAAGAATCCGAATGGGTCGAAGAATCCGCCGAATGGGTCGCTCTGAACATCTACGGTCTTCACCTTCGAGTTCTGTACGTATTTAATATGTACCACGGCTGGCAGAGCCTTCTCTGCTGCGTAAGTGAGATTAACTGGTTGACCTGGTGCTTCTGCTGTTACAGCTGGTGAAGCGTTCACCTTCATGAAAGCACCTGTTGAGAATGCTAGCGAACCTACGCATAGCACTGCCATTACATAATTAGTTACCTTTTTCATGTTTAATATCCTTTTTATTATTATTTCCTTTTTTATTGTTACGCCTAGCCATCAGCCAATTCTATGCCAAATCCCTTGGGTCTGCCAAATCTGTCAGCTTCTTGCCTCGGCTTTTCGGTTGCAAATATAGAGTCATTTTTTGATATACGTATAACTTTGAGTCATTTTTTATTCCGTTTTAACATTTAAAATTAACACTTTAACGGCTATTAAACAAGAATAGCGCTATTTTTACAATTATTTGCTACTTTTCTGAAAAATGATAGTTTTATATATAAAATTAAAATCTCTTGATATGTAAACGAATGTAAACAAAACAAGGGAGAAAGATGACCGGAATGTCAGTCTTTCGGGATGAGAGAATGGTAAAATCATCCCCAAAAAGCGAAAAGAGTTTAAAAACTCAGAGAAATTGGCGGTTAAGTCGAACTTTTTTGCTATCTTTGCATTTCGAAAGCAGTGCTCCGGCTTGTCGCTGGCATTCTCTACTGGGGGGTGCGAGAGGAAAGTCCGGGCAGCGTAGGGCATCCCACTTCCGAAAATAGAAGCTATTGGTGACAGTAGGTGTCGGTAGAAGAAAATTACCGCCCGAAACTTATTCCGTAGCGAAGTCAGGCTCCGGCAGGGCATCGTGGTTTAGTGTCGGGTAAGGGTGAGAAGGTGGTGTAAGAGACCACCAGCTGGCGGGTGATCGCCAGGCTGTGCCATCTGGGAGCTGTAAGCTCATGTAAACCGCAGATTGAGGGCGGCTCGTCCGATTGCCTTCGGGCTACTGCGGAGGGTAGAGTGCTTGAGCCCAGGGGTGACTTTGGGACTAGATAAATGACAGGCGCCCGTATCGTTTCTAACGGTATGGGTACAGAACTCGGCTTATAGGGGCACTGCTTTCTTTCTTTTAGTTCTTTCTGCATCCTAGATAGAATCAGGTATGGAAATTTTCTATATATAATAAGGTATGGAGATTATCTATATGGAGAATCATGTAGGGTGCGATGTTTCAAACCATTTAAAATAACCAGCAATTATGAATCTTAGAGAACCGGAAAAGCAGATATTAGACGATTTCGAACATAAGGTAACCAACAAGATGCAGAAGTATGGCGATGAGCCTGACTTCCCTAAGTTGGAGAACTACGGACTTACCCGCATGGAGCTGGATGACTACCTCTTCGATAAGCAGGCCATCCTCGACATGGGCGGTTCCAAGCGCACGCAGCTCACGGTGGGCGGTTTCGTCACCGTTATCCCTGTATTGATCCTTTCCTGCTTCCCAGACAAGTCGCCTATCTATGAGAACGGCAAGGCAATGACCACCATCATCGCCATCATCATCGGTCTGCTGCTCGCCTGCTTCTGCAAGGCATTGCTCCAGATGGTGATTCTCTACCGTGTGAACAAGCACAAGGAAACGAAGATGGAGACCTTTATCAAGGCAGTACTCTTCTATGAAAAAAGATAATAACTTTAAAGCATTGAAGATATGAATTTACCCGACTTTATGGCTTATAAGGACAAGTTCACTCAAAGTGCATTTGTCGAGAAGATTTCGCACGTGGCAAAGCGTGCAGGTGCCAAGATGGTTTATGCAGCCCTCATTCTCTATTATACGCTGGAGAGTGACAAGGTGGCAATCAAGGACAAGGCGATGATTATCGGCGCCCTGGGCTACCTCATCAGTCCGCTCGATGTGATTCCCGATGCTATTCCGATAGCGGGACTGAGCGACGACCTGGCAGTGCTCATCTTTGTGCTCCATAAGGTATGGGGAGATGTTTCTGAGGATGCGAAGCAGAAGGCTCACGACAAGCTCGCACAGTGGTTTGATGAAGATGAGCTTCCTCAGGCAGAAGATCTCTTCAAGGAGAATCCGGAAGATACTCCGGTCTGATTCATTTAGAACACATTCTTTTTTCTGTACCCGTTTCTGAATTTCGATTCGGGACAATAGCAAAGCGGCGGACTCTCACGAGTCCGCCGTTTCTTATTGTTGCATATATAGCTGTAAATGATAATAAATCTTTTTTTATACGATACCCTGAGCCATCATAGCCTTAGCTACCTTCAGGAATCCGGCTACGTTAGCACCCTTTACGTAGTTAACGTAACCATCGTTCTCAGTACCATACTTCACGCAGTTAGCGTGGATATCGTTCATGATGTCGTGGAGCTTGGCGTCAACCTCCTCGCGTGACCACTTCAGACGCTCAGAGTTCTGGCTCATCTCAAGACCAGAAACAGCCACACCACCAGCGTTGGCAGCCTTACCTGGAGCGTAGAGGATCTTAGCATCCTGGAACACCTTGATAGCCTCTGGAGTAGTAGGCATGTTAGCACCCTCGCTCACTGCGAATACACCGTTTGCGATGAGAGCCTTGGCAGCCTCCTCGTTGATCTCGTTCTGAGTAGCAGATGGAAGTGCGATGTCAGCCTTCTCAAACCAAGGCTTAGCACCCTCTACATACTTCACGCCATATTTCTCAGCATACTCCTTGATACGGCCACGCTCTACGTTCTTGAGCTCCATGATGTAGTCGAGCTTCTCGCGGTCGATACCATCTGGATCGTAGATGTAACCATCAGAGTCTGAACATGTAACAGGCTTAGCACCCAACTGGAGCAACTTCTCCATAGTGTACTGTGCAACGTTACCTGAACCAGAAACCAATACAGTCTTGCCCTTGATGTCGATGCCCTTGGTAGCGAGCATGTTGCAGAGGAAGTAAACGTTACCGTAACCAGTAGCCTCAGGACGGATGAGAGAACCACCGAACTCCTGACCCTTACCGGTCAAGACACCCTGGAACTGGTGAGTCAACTTCTTGTACATACCGAAGAGGTAACCTACCTCACGGCCACCAACACCGATGTCACCAGCAGGAACATCCTCGTCTGGACCCATGTGACGGTAAAGCTCAGTCATGAAAGCCTGGCAGAAACGCATCACCTCGTTGTTGCTCTTGCCACGTGGAGAGAAGTCAGAACCACCCTTTGCACCACCCATAGGGAGAGTAGTAAGAGAGTTTTTGAAAGTCTGCTCGAAAGCAAGGAACTTCAGGATACCCAAGTTAACAGACTTGTGGTAGCGAAGACCTCCCTTGTAAGGGCCGATCACGTTGTTGTGCTGAACGCGGTAACCCATGTTAGTCTGAACGTTACCCTTATCATCTACCCAAGAAACACGGAACTGGATGATGCGGTCTGGGATGCAGAGGCGCTCGATGAGGTTTGCCTTCTCGAACTCAGGGTGCTTGTTGTACTCTTCCTCGATAGTACCGAGAACCTGACTAACAGCCTGGATATACTCCGGCTCATTTGGGAATCTTCTTTGGAGATTCGCGATTACTTCAGATGCTTTCATAATCTTTATCTTTTATTGTGTTTAAAATTTCTTTTTTATTGTTTGCGATTGCAAAGATATAGCTTTTTCCTGAAATAACCAACAAAAAGAAAGAAAAAATGCATAAAAAGTAGAAAAAAGATAATCTTTTAACTTTTCGTAAAGGTTAGTGTAGCCGATTTGTGTGCGTACACCTTATTATATATATGATTTTCTCCATCTTTTTGTTTGGGTTCTGATATTTTTTAGTATCTTTGCATCGTGTAAGGAACTTCACGCAGGAGTCTTCTTCACAAGACTTTATAAAATATGAAAGATTATGCCAAGAGCTACAGGACCGATAGGTTATATTGAGCACCGATCTCCGATGAAAGATGAGACTGGCAAGTATTTGATTCATCCTCAGTTTGTATATAGGGATGTGTATGATTTCAAGAATATGCGTGATGGTATGCGCCAGCACAATCAGATGGCAACCTCTCAGTTTCTGGCTGCCATCCAGTCTATCAAGGATGAGACGATGATGGCACTTTCCAGTGGTATGGAGGTGAAGATAGGAGATATGTTCATCATCAAACCCAAGTTGAAATTGAGAGACCATAAGGATGCTGATGGCAATATATATCATAAGGTGTATCATGAGGGTGAACTGATTCCTGCCAGTGAAGTGGTGATTGATGGTTTTGAGGTGAAGACCACCCGTGAGTTTGATAAGGAGTTTTATATCAATTATGATGGGAATTGCAGTCGTATTCCTTGGAAGGTAAGTTTCCCGCCTAAGGAGTCGGCTCAG
This sequence comes from uncultured Prevotella sp., assembly GCA_900544825.1. GTDB lineage: Bacteria > Bacteroidota > Bacteroidia > Bacteroidales > Bacteroidaceae > Prevotella. Next base: position 17,745 of record UQWP01000055.1, read on the forward strand.
GAATTGCTGGATATCACCAACTTCTGCAAAAAGCATGGCTATATCACGGTAAAGGATTTGATGCGCCTTCATGGTGTTACCAAGTATCATGCCCAGAAGGTGCTTTCTGGCTATTGCGAGGGCGAGTTCCCGAAGATGACTCGTGAGCGTGAAGGCAGGGTCTTCATCTATCGTAGAATAGGAGTCTGAAAAATGATAGTTATCTGCTGTGAATAGGCGGATAAAAAAGATAATGCAGAAAAAAGTCCTTTCACAAAACTCTTTTTGTTTCTGGCAAACAGAGAGTTAAGTGTGAAAGGACTTTTTCGTTATCCTACTTCCTTTACAAGATAGAGATTGCCGTCACGGGTATGTTCCGGTTTGCCGAAAAGGTGGGTCAGCGTCTTGCTGAAAGGATTCAGGGCGATGTCCTGGACACCCTTGGCGTGCATCGTTCTCAGCTTTTTCAGAATGATGTCGGCGGTCATTTTCTCTCCTTTTTCCCCTCCTTCGGGAGTTCTGAAGTATGAGGCAACGGTTCTTTCCAAATCAGTCTTGATGTAGTAGGGCAGATTGTGTTCCTGCATCTCCTTTTCATCCTCCTTGGAGAAGAAGTAAGGTTCGCCATGCTCTACCTCATCTAATAGTTGGGCGTAGATCTGGTCGTGCTCGATATCATCCACGTTGATCATCCCGTCGGGTTCCAGAATAAGGAATCTTCGGGAACCAGAGCGGTCGGTGAGGAGTTCGCGCTGGTTGCTGGTGCCGGTGAACGAAGCGGAGCGGGGCAAACGGTTGAAGTTCTTCTTGTAGGCACCGATGAAGCTGGGTTTCATGGTTTGCATCAGGGTCTTCATCAGCGGCATCTTCTTCGGATTCTCCTTGTCCAGCTCATCGTCGTTGATGATGGCAAACTCCACAATCTTTCTCTGTGCATTTCCCTTTTGGTTGAGCGAGAAATCATCCGTGTAGTAATCTCTTAACCCATTGGCTAAGAGGCTTCTGAGGAAAGTACTCTTATGTAATCCTTGGGTTGTGGATACCAGGGTGAGCATCACGCTGTTGGCGTGTTTCTCGTCATATCCAGCCATCTGTGCCACCATGGCACGTAGCCAGATTCTTCCCATTCTCTGGCAATAGTCAGAGTGGTTGATGCGGCGCAGGAAGTCGCCGATTCTATCCTTTCCGTCCCAGGTTCCTCTCACCTGATTGATGTAGGAGCGGATAGGATGATAAGGTTGGGCGTACTTCGACTTGATGAGTCGCTCTACGAAGTGATCGCGCACAAAGATGCCAGCCTCCTGCACCTCGATGGCGATGGTGTTGATGGCATATTTGTCGATGATTTCGAAGTCATGTTCCGTCTTCTTGCGGTATTCGAAAACATCGGTGATGACATTGTATCGGAACTCGTAGTTCGCCAGCAGCCACTTCTGCATATCCGCGATAGGGCGGAGGTAGTTGCGGCTACGTTTCTTGTACTGTGCCTCTTCGTCGGCAATTTTCTGTTCCTTCTCCTTTCTAAAGTCCTCCTTCTGCTTTTCGAGGTTGTCTTTTTCCTGTTGAAGGTTTTCTTTCAGCAGATCATTCTGCTTTTCGAGTGCTGCGACATACTGAGTATCGTCGATCAGTCTCTTCAGTGTTCTTTTGATATTCATATATGTATAATCGGTTAAATTCGTTTATTGAGTAATATCACTGCAAAGATACAACAATAAAGAGGCGTTTGCAATACTATCGGCGATAAATGTTGCAATAAATTTAGAGGGGAGAAGGAACGCTTACTTGAGGGAGAAAGGACCTATAGAAGAAGGATAAATGATACTCTCTTCGAATCGGTTGACTAGAGTCATCCATATAGCTGACCCGGGTCGTCTATATGGATGACGGTAGTGGTCTATATGGATGACGGTAGTCATCCGATTGTAAGAAGGTATATTTCCTCCTTCTCTTCCACGTTCTTTCTCCCTCCGGCAAGCGTTCTTTCTCCCCTTCAAATCGGTTCCGTCGTTCTCTGTTTTTAGTTCCATTGTTTACTGTTTTTAGGTCCGTCGTTTACTCTTGTTGCAAGTGATGTGAAGCGGCATCTATAAAAATGCATTCACACTTAAGTGTATGAATGTCAGTGTATTGTGTGTGCTGTGAAAGGAGAAATGATTTTGTAATGCAAATAAGAGTTTTCCATAGATATTCGATTACTGATTTAATACCCAAGAGTAGATTCTGGCAGAAATGTTTGGAGATTCCGAAAAAAATGATTAGTTTTGCAGTTGAATAGGCTGATAGGTTGTTATCACCGGAAACTTAAAAGACAGAACAATGGCAGAATTGAAATTATATCCAGTAGGAATCCAGACATTCGAGGAAATAATCACTCGGAATCTTCTGTATGTAGATAAGACGGAATATGTCTATCGCATGACTCATAGCGGTGGCAAGCATTTCTTCTTAAGTCGTCCGCGCCGTTTTGGAAAGTCATTGCTTGTTTCTACATTCAAAAGCTATTTTCAAGGCAAAAAGGAACTGTTCAAAGGATTAGCCATCGAAAAGCTGGAAAATGAGTGGACGGAATATCCTGTACTGCATTTCAGTATGGCGGGAGGTAAGCACATGGAGAAAGACCAGCTGGAAAGATATTTGGGAAGCCGACTTGCCGAGCAGGAAAAGGTATGGGGTATTACATCTCCTGCAGTTGATGCGAACGACCGTCTCATTTCGCTCATCCAGACTGCTTATGAAAAGACTGGTAAGCAGGTTGTTGTACTGATTGATGAGTATGATGCACCTCTTCTTGACGTTGTTCATAGCGAGGTTAACTTGCCGGTGCTTCGCAATGTGATGCGCAATTTCTATAGTCCATTGAAGGATTGTGAACCAATGCTCCGTTTTGTCTTCCTGACCGGTATTACGAAGTTCTCGCAGTTGAGTATCTTTAGTGAACTGAATAATATAACGAATATAAGTATGGATGATGAATATGCAGGAATCTGTGGTATTACCAGGGAAGAATTGGAAACACAGATGTCTGCGAATGTTGATGTGTTGGCGGAGAAAATGGATAAGAGTAGAGAGCAAGCATTGGAAGCGAGAACAGCTACCCGTCTTTATCTTTTTGAGTTGAAGCTCAATAAGGATGCCGATGCAGCGATGAAGCAGATCAATCTTAAGGAATATCCTAAGCGCTTCGCTTTAAGCGGATTGCCAATCGTAAAGGTTGGGGTTAACTTTGATGTGGCAACGCATAATATTACGGATTGGAAGATAGAGTATGAATAGAATGATAGATGAACTATAGAATAAACATAGCCAATGATTACAAAAATTAGGTTGCAAAACTGGAAGAGTTTTAAGGACTCTACGATATATATTGATTCTTTGGGCATCCTTATCGGAACCAATGCAAGTGGCAAGTCGAATGTGCTAGATGCGTTCGCCTTCCTCCGGGCAGTGGGTGAAGGTAAGAGCCTTCTTGATGCTATTCAGACCGTTAGAGGAGGGGAGGACTGGATAATCCGACGAGGAGAAAACTCTTTTTGTTTAGAGTTGGAAGTTGAGAATGAAGGAAGCTCCTATCTTCTTGATTTAAGGGTGATAAGGAAGGACGCTGTTTTCTGTTATGGTCCTTGTGAAATCCATCGCCTCGGTATAGAGGATGATGATATGGTTCCAGGAAAATTCATGGATTCTGCTCGCAATATTTTATGGAAAACTTATGATGTTCCAGTATCTTTGGATTTTTGGGCAAAGATATATGCTACACTAAGAAGTATCATTATTCTTGATCCGGTTCCAGCCAAGATGCGTGATTACTGTAAGATTTCTAAAGAGTTGAAATCTGATGGAAGTAATGTAGCCGGTGTTTTGTGCGCCTTGTCTCCTGAGGAAAAGGAGAAGGTGGAGGCGCTGGTGTCTAGCTATGTTCGCCCACTTCCTGAGCGTGATATTAACAAGGTGATGTCCGAGCAGGTTGGTCTGATCAAGTCAGATGCCATGCTTTATTGCTACGAAGATTGGAATCCGGAACAGCCTGTTGATGCACGGGGTATGAGTGATGGAACGCTTCGGTTTATAGCGATAGTTGTTGCTCTTTTGACGGTTACTCCCCATAGCTTATTGCTCATTGAGGAAGTGGATAATGGTTTGCATCCTTCTCGTGCAAAGGAGTTGGTTGATATGCTGAAGGAATTGTCGCATCAGCGTCAGGTAGATGTTCTTTGTACTACGCATAATCCGGTCTTGTTAGATGAGTTGGGAAACAAGATGATTCCATTTGTCAGCTATGTTACTCGTGATGAACATGGAGATAGCCATGTTAATCTTTTAGAGGAAAAGAAGAATCTTGCCAAACTGATGGCTTCTGGTACGTTAGGTAGAATGATGATTAATGATAAGATATGAAAAAGGTATTGGTGATAGAAAGTTGTTAGGTGAGGAATTTGCCCAAATCATGATTGATTCGGCTGATGAAAATTCACCATGGGCTGCTTTTACTGAGCAAAGCAGTTTGTGGAATCCAGAAAACTTAAAGAAGTTGGCTGAGAAGTGGAAGGCTACGGTTATAGGTGGTCAAGCCTTAGGTGATGCTTCTATTGTAGAAGTTGTAAGATATTATACCGATTTAGGTTATGAAGTTGAAATCTTCACAGGTGATGAAGGTTTGAAAGCTTATGAACCGACGGTTGAAATTCCTAGGAGAAGAAGAAAGTAAGGGATTCTGATAAGCTTTGCCTCATTTCTGTTTTGGAAATGAGGCATTTGTATTGTATGTTGTCTTTATATTACCATCAACAATTGTAGTAAAGCCTTAAAGGCTCCCATGTTCTTTTCTTTCTTGAATACTTTGAGAACTTTTTCCTTTATGATATAGTCCTTTATTCTATCTCGATAAATAGGATGAGAGAGTAATATCCAAAGCTCTTGATCGATGTAGGCATATTGGGTATTTCTATCTAGCCACGCTCTTGATGGGGAATCCGTTTTTACTTCGGTATTTGTCCATGCTAAATGCCAGAAGTTATCTGATTTCAAGAAGTAATATGGATAATATAAGGGAGTGAGGTTTTCCTGTTGAGCCTTTAAGAAAAACTTCCCGAAAATACCTTGGTATATAGGGGTAATTTCCTCATAAGTGAACTGGTTGACCATCTTGCCGTTTTCTATCAGTTTGATGATGGAAAGGATAAGTGCTGGCTTGGCGATAATGCGTGTATGATTGTTCCTGTTGGTACATTGGAGCATCTTGTCGATGAGCCCGCAATAGTAATTGAAGGCTTCATCGTAGTCAAAGAATCTGAGAAATGTTGTCATAATCTGCTATATTTTTATGGGTTTGACATCTTTTTGTGCAAAAATACAAAAATAATCTAAGATAAGCGCACGTATTTCAGAAATAATTATTATTTTTGCAATTGCATTCTACCGCAGAAAGCCCGAAGGGCTGAGCGGGTGGGTGTGACTTTTATGGAATAGAGCGTTTACTAACGTTCGTCTGCGACTACTCGTAAACTTCGCAACTTTACTCTCTAGTTGGACGTAGATGTGACAATGGTGAATGCTCACGGTGGGTGTATTGTATCCTGCTGCGAATTGTCGTATACATATCACAACTGTATGTTTTGGTATCGTGTATGACTATATGTTCGTACATGGAATCATCATATACCATAACGTGGGCTTTCTGCATTGTCCGTCTCTTTCAACTAGGGCAATGCGAAGGCCTTCGAGTGGTGGGATGGGCAAGGAGAATCCCACGTTTCCGTTTTATAGAGGCCTAACAGAATACTAACACAACTCACGATACCGGGATTCTATCGCTTTGAAGAAGATAGATGTACAACAAATATACACTCTCTGGACATGAATCTTTTCCTTGCAAAACCTTATGGCTCACCAAGGGATATAACTTTATGATAGATGGAGGAAACTTCAATGCTTCTGATGCTGTAATAGCTTTGGGAGTAGGAAAAAACATGGTTTCTTCTATCCGATATTGGCTCAAGGTGTTTGGTATTTCCAATCAGGATGAGCCAAGCAGAATAGCAGATTATTTATTCGATGAATCAGAAGGCGTAGATAAGTACATTGAAAGTTTGGGAACTTTGTGGTTGCTTCACTACCTTTTGGTCAGTTTGAAAGAAGCAACGCTTTATCATATTACTTTTGTGCAATTCCAAAAAGAACGCAAGGTCTTTGAGAGGGAACAATTGGTGAACTTTGTGAAAAGATTGATGATAGAGGATGGAAAGGACAAAATCTTTAATGTGAATACCACCAAGAAAGATGTGGGTGTACTGTTGCAGAATTATGCCCAACCTTATAAGGCCAAAAGCTTTGAGGATTATTCTTCTCTTTTGATTGATTTGGATCTGATAAGAACTGAGGATAATGGTAAGACGTTCGCCTTCAATATCGAAGGTAAGCGCAGGGTTCCGATCGAGATTTTCTTATATGCCATTCTTCAGGAAAAAGGTAAGGATAAGTCTGTATCATACGATACATTGCAGGAAATTGGCTTGATGTTCTGCATGACAGATGCTGAGGTCATCGATATGGCCCAGTCTATAGGTGAGCATTATTCAGAGTATGTCCAGTATAGTGATAATGCAGGTATCCGTCAGCTATTGTTTAAGGAAGGTTCTTCTTTGACAATACTGCGTTAAATTAATATTTAATCGTCTGTAAATCAATAACTTATATTAA
>UQWP01000056.1 GCA_900544825.1 uncultured Prevotella sp.
TTACAGCGTATAGCTGCTTAGCACATTATTGAATTATTAACGAACTATTGTTAAATTGTTAGTTATGAAAATGCGTATCTGTCATTTTCGGATGCAAAGTTACGAAATAATAAGGTATAAACCGATTGCTTGCAAAGAAAAAGTGGAAAGGTATCATTGGTAATCTTTTGTAAGTGCTTGATAAATAGTATTGTATGGAAAAATAAAAATGTGGCTAAAAGTGGAAATAAATGAAAATGAAGAAAGCGTTGTAGAAATAATGAATGAATAAGAAGGGTGCAAAATACAATTTTTATTCCATCCACTTTCAATGGTATGGAAGATTCTGGAAACCTGTTGATAATGAGACTGTTATTACGTTATTGGGTTGTTTTTGTTCCACTATTCTATTAATGAGGTTAGGAAAACTCGAAAAAACCTATTAAATTTGCAATCGCTAAAATGCCTAAGTGCATTCTACAACTAGCATGAAGCCAACCTTCGTATCAACAACGGAGAAATACTTCGCAACTAACATATATTAATAATGAATAAAATCAATTCTAAACAAACTTTCAAAATATGAAAACAAAAAGTTTATTGCTGGCTTCCGCATTATTAATGTCGGTGTCAACGTTTGCACAGAAGAACATCTTTAAAGGTGTTGTGTTGGATGACCAAGGTGAACCTGTTATCGGTGCCACCATCCAGGTGAAAGGCAACAGGGGAACAGGTACAATTACCGATCTGGATGGTAACTTCTCCATTGAGACAGATGCCAGCCAACCTCTGGTAATTACTTATGTGGGTTATCAGAATGTAGAGGTGAAGCCATCTGCTAATATGCGCATCACCCTGAAACAAGATGATAAAACCCTCGACGAAGTGGTGGTAGTAGGTTATGGTACGCAGAAAAAGAGCGTAGTTACCGCTTCTATTGCCAAGATTGGAGCTGATGAACTGGGAAAAACTCAGCCTGTGCGTGTGGATGCTGCTCTCAAGGGATTGGTATCTGGTGTACAGGTTACTACTGCCGGTGGTCAGCCTGGTGCTGCCAGCAAGATTCGCATACGTGGTACGGGTACCGTGAATAGTGCCGACCCTCTCTACATCGTAGATGGAATGCCTATTGAGGGTGGTATCGACTATTTGAATCCTAGTGATATTCAGAGTATCGAAATCCTGAAAGATGCAGCTTCGGGTGCTGTGTATGGTGCGCGTGCAGCCAATGGTGTAGTTCTTGTTACCACCAAGACTGGTAGTATCGGCAAGACTGTGGTTAAGTATGATTTCTCCATAGGATGGCAGAATCCTTGGCGTAAGCGCAAACTGCTCAATGCCGAGCAATATACTACCCTGATGAAGGAGGCTGCTGCATACGCTGGTGAAAAAGATATCGATAATATCCTGAAGAATATGGGTTCCAGCGATACCAATTGGCAGGATGTGCTCTACAATGATAATGCTCCTGTACAGAATCATCAGTTGAGCATCAGCGGTGCATCAGAGAAGTTTAATTACTATCTCTCTCTGGGTTACTATAAGAGTGAAGGTGTGATAGGTGGAGATTATGGACGTGCCAACTACGAGCGTATGACAATAAGAAGTAACAATACCTATGTTGTCTTCGACCAGAGCAAGGTGCGTAACTGGCTCAAGACGGGTAAGGTGGGTGTTAATCTGGCTTATTCCCGCATCAACAATACCAGTATGAATATCAACGATATTGGCGGTCTTTCTGCCCTTGGTAATGCCATGTTCCTTTCTCCATTGATGAGTGTCTATGCTGAAGATGAGGATGCTCTCAATTCGCAGTATGCTGGAGAAATTGCGAAATATGGTCCTTTGGTAAGAGACAAGAAAACGGGCAGGTTGCTTAATGTGCCAAACAAGAACTTCAATGATCTTTCCAATCCTTTGGGATGGCTCTCTCTGCCTGGAGAAAAGAATAATTCTGATAAGTTCGTTGCTAACTTCTGGGCAGAGCTGGGCATTTGGGATAACCTGAAGTTTAAGACTTCTTATGGCGTTGATCTCAGTTTCTGGGGGACTGACGGATGGACTCTTCCATACTATTTGAATGCTGATCGGCATAATGACAAGTCATCTGTCTGGAGTTCTATGAATCGTGGCAACCGTTGGCAGGTTGAGAATATCCTGACCTATAATAAGCAGTTGGGAGAGCATAATTTCTCGGCTGTAGTTGGACAATCTGCTATCAAATATTCCGGACGTAATATTAGTGGCTCTGCTCAGGATATGATAGCTCTGGATCCTGGCAAGGCAAACCTTGATTTCACCACTGGTATGGCTACCGATGGCAAGCGGGATGTATCGGGTGGATTGTTCAGCCCTCATACCTTGGCTTCTTATTTCGGTCGACTCTCTTATAACTATGCCGAGCGTTATATGGCTCAGTTTACCATTCGCCGTGATGGTTCTTCCAATTTCGGCCCGAACAACAAGTGGGGTACCTTCCCTTCTGTATCATTGGGTTGGAATGTGACGAATGAAAAGTTCATGGAAAAACGTCCTGAGTGGTTTAGCAAGATGAAGCTCCGCCTGAGTTGGGGTAAGAATGGTAACGAGGCTATCGGTGCTTTCCGATATACAGCCAATGTGGCTATAGGCAACAACTATACCTTTGGTGGTGCTGGCAACCAGGTAATCATGGGTGGTAGTAAGCCATCGGGAACTCCTAATGCCGACTTGAAGTGGGAGGAGAGCGAGCAGTATGATGCTGGATTGGATTTCAGCTTCTTCAATAATGCCCTGACGTTCACGGTAGATTGGTTTAAGAAGAAAACCAATGGTATGCTGAAAACCATGAGTGTGCCTTCTTACTTGGGCGAATCAAAGCCTTGGGGTAATGTGGGCGATATGGAGAATAGCGGTATCGAGTTTGAACTGGGATACAAGTTCCGTAAGGGCGATTGGGCTTTCAACATCAACGCCAATGCCAGTTATCTGAAGAACAAGTTGATCAATCTGGGCAATGATACCGGTTATGAAACATCGGACGAGGTTCACCTGATCGGTAATGTGAGCCGTGCAGAAAACGGTCAGCCATATCCTTTCTTCTATGGTTACAAGACGGCTGGTATCTTCCAGAATTAGGCTCAGGTAGATGCTTATGTGAATGATAAGGGAGTGAAATTGCAGCCAAATGCGCAGCCGGGTGATGTAATCTTTGTAGATTATAATGGTGATGGAAAGATTGATGATGCCGATAAGACTAATATCGGTAAGGGTGATCCTGATTGGACTTTCGGTTTCAATCTGGGGGCCAGTTGGAAGATGCTCGACTTCTCTATGTTGTGGGCAGGTTCCTTCGGCAACAAGATCTTCGATACCACTCGCCGTATAGATCTCCGTTATGCCAATCTTCCTGAAGCGTTTATGGGTCGTTGGCACGGTGAGGGCACATCCAATATTATGCCGCGTTTCGCCTGGTCAACAGCCAATGATAATAATAAGGTGTCTGACCTCTACATCAAGAATGGTTCCTATGTTCGTCTGAAGAACATCCAGCTGGGGGTTACCCTGCCGAAGAAATGGACGGAGACGGTATTCATCTCTAATCTCCGTTTCTATGTAGCAGCCGAAAACCTGCTCACTTTTACAAGTTACAAGGGTATGGAACCGGAGATTTACAGTGGTACACAGTCGGGTATCGACCGTGGATTCTATCCGCAGAATCGAACCATCACCGTGGGTGCCAATGTGACATTCTAAATAAATATCATTCAGAATTAAGTAGAACATATTAAAAAGAAACAATGATGAAAGCAAAAAATATATTATTATATAGTGCAATGGCAGGTATGGCATTGTCGTTGTCTTCTTGCGGCGATGATTTCCTAAGCGTAGATCCAGCAAGCAGCTTGCCTATCGATGGTTATTACAACACCAAGGCGCATGTGGATGAGGCGCTTACCGCAGCATACGCTCCTATGGCTTGGTATGATCTCTATAATGGCATGTGTCCTCTCTTCCTGGTATCTGATGCGCAGGGCGATGATATCTATGTGGGTGGTGGCAATACTAACGACCAGACAGAAATTCACTTGGCTTCGCAGTATAAGAGTACCAGTCTGTTGAACTTCAAGGGTGCATGGACAACCAGCTATTCGGGTATCAACCGTTCCAACTGGGTGATCAAGGATGTCGATGAGGCTACAGTGCTTTCTGATGCCGAGAAGGCTACTTATATTGCAGAGGCAAAGACCTTGAAGGCTTTTTATTATCTGCAGCTTTGGAAGTTCTGGGGCAATGTGCCTTATTACGAGAAGAATCTGGAGTCCCCTTATATTGCCGAGCAGCTTTCAGCCAGCGAGGTATATAATAAGGTAATAGCCATGTTGGAAGAGGTTATCAAGAGCAATGCCCTGCCGATGAAGGAAACTGCCGCCCGCAGCGGACATGCTACTCAGGCTTTTGCCGAGATGCTTTTTGCCGATTACGTGATGTATCAGAAGGATGAGAGCCGCTATCAGCAGGCACTCGGTTATATGGAGGATATCATCAATAGCAGGAAGTATAGACTGATGAGCGATTATGCCAGCATCTGGGAACAGAGTGGTGAGTGGTGTGATGAGTCAATCTACGAAATCAACTATTGTGCCAAGGGTAGTAAACGTAGTTGGGGAAGTCCCGATGCGGCTGGTGGTACCGTAGTGCCAACCTTGATTGGTATCGATGGCTTGAGCTATAAGGCTTCTGCTGCCCATCTGGCAGAAAATCCTTCCTACGCTCCTAAACAGGAGCTGAATGGTGGATGGGGCTTCGGCGATGTATCCAAGGAGGTGTATGATCTTTATGAAAAAGATGACATTCGCCGTACTGGTGGAATTGTTAACATGGCTGATTATGCTGCCGATTACAAGGCTCGTACGGGTGATGAGGTAACTTACAATGGCCGTTATCAGAACACGGGTATCTTCCTTTTGAAGTATTTGGGCCGCCATGGTGGTAATGATGGGGCTGTGGGTGAAGTCGACATGGGTTGGGATAACAACCAGCGTATCTATCGTTATTCTGAAACTCTGCTCAATGCCTCTGAGTTGATTCTCCGCACTGGCGGTGATGCAGCCAAGGCACAGGGATATTATAATGAGGTTCGCAATCGAGCTCATGCTTCTGCCCGTACTGTTTCTCTTGATAATCTCTTGGAGGAACGCCGTTTGGAATTTGTTGGCGAGGGCAAGCGTTACTACGACTTGATTCGCTTTGGCAAGGCTGCCGAGGTATTGAAGCCTGGTGGAGGAAAGGTACTCAACAAGGCAAAGACTGCATACGATGTGATTGGTGTACCTGAGCGTATCCAGTGGACGGAAAGCAAGAAATACTTGCCAATCCCTCAGGATGAAATAGAGGCTGCTAAGGGTACTTTAAAGCAGAATGAGTATTAATAGTCTGTTCTCCTAGCAATAAGTTATGTTCGGCACTGCTGAACTTATGTTCAACACTGTTGAACATAGATTTCTTCGTAGTTTAAAAACTTTTATTCATTGTTTTCACAGTAGGTTGACCAGTTGTTGTATAGTCCGTAAAGAGTATAATAATATAGGAACTGGTAGTCATGCGAATCTTCTTGAGGTTCTATCTTCTGAAGATCTACCAAAAGCCTACTGTTCGCACCAACTTATTGATTTTTGCCGTACTTTTACGGCAACAAACAATTTTAAATAAAAAAATATGAAAAAACTATTTTTGCTCGCAAGCCTTCTGTTGGCTTTTGGCATCTCGGCAGATGCCGGAGACATCACTTCTCCTAACGGACAGATCCAGGTGAACTTCACCTTGGATGGCACTGTGCCTACCTATAGTGTGACCTATCAGGGCAAGACCATTATCAAGCCTAGCCGTCTGGGTTATCAGCTCGCCAAGGGCGGTAAGGATGGCAAGGACTTGCTTTCTGATTTTAGCGTCATCGATGAGAAGACTTCCACTTTTGATGAGACTTGGACTCCTGTTTGGGGAGAGAACAAGTCAATCCGCAATCATTATAATGATATGCTGGTAGAGTTGAAGCAGAATTCCACCGACAGTTATATGAACGTTCGCTTCCGTGTCTATGACGATGGAGTAGGATTGCGCTATGAGTTCCCTCAGAAAGGCAGTCTCAACTACTTCACCATCAAGGAAGAGCGTACGGAGTTTGCCATGACCGGTGATCATACAGCCTGGTGGATTCCGGGTGATTACGATACCCAGGAGTATGAATACACCAAGACCCGTCTGTCGGGCATCCGTCCAGCCTTGCATGCTGCCGTCAGCAGCAATCTCTCACAGACAGTCTTTTCTGATACCGGTGTGCAGACCTCACTCCAGTTGAAGACTGATGATGGTATCTACATCAATCTGCATGAGGCTGCTCTGGTGGATTATCCTGCCATGCATCTGAACCTGGATGACAAGACCATGACCTTTACCTCTTGGCTTACCCCTGATGCTCAGGGAATGAAGGGATATATGCAGACTCCGTTCAAGAGCCCTTGGCGTACCATGGTCATTACAAATGATGCCCGCAAGGTATTGTCTTCCAATCTGATTCTCAATCTCAATGAGCCTTGCAAGATCAAGGATACCTCATGGATTCATCCTGTGAAGTACGTGGGTGTTTGGTGGGAGATGATTTCCGGTAAGGGAGAGTGGGCTTATACCCATGATTATCCTACCGTGAAGTTGGATGGAACCGACTATGTACATGCCAAGCCATCGGGCAAGCATTCTGCCAACAATGCCAATGTGCGCCGTTACATCGACTTTGCTGCAGCCCATGGTTTCGATGCTGTCCTGGTAGAAGGATGGAATATCGGTTGGGAAGACTGGAGTGGCTATATGAAGGAAAAGGTATTCGATTTTCTGACTCCATATCCTGATTTCGACATCAAGGCACTCAATGAGTATGCTCATTCCAAGGGTGTGAAGCTCATCATGCATCATGAGACCTCTTCTTCTGTGATGAACTACGAGAAGTATATGGACAGAGCTTACCAGTTGATGAAGGATTATGGCTACGATGCCGTGAAGAGCGGTTATGTGGGCAACATCATTCCTCGTGGCGAGCATCACTACAGTCAGTTGGAAATCAACCACTACCAGCATGCCGTAACCCGTGCTGCCGATTATCACATCATGGTAAATGCCCATGAGGCTGTGCGTCCTACCGGTCTCTGCCGCACTTATCCTAACCTGATTGGCAACGAGAGTGCTCGCGGTACAGAATATCAGGCATTCGGAGGCACCAAACCAGGACATACAGCCATCTTGCCTTTCACCCGTCTGCAGGGTGGTCCGATGGACTATACCCCTGGTATCTTTGAGATGGATTGCGCCAATGGTTCCCATTGCAACTCTACCATCTGCGGTCAGTTGGCACTCTATGTAACCATGTACAGTCCATTGCAGATGGCAGCCGATTTCCCTGAGAATTACGAGAAGCACATGGATGCTTTCCAGTTTATCAAGGATGTGGCTGTAGATTGGGACAAGTCTATCTATCTGGAGGCTGAACCAATGGAGTATATCACCGCAGCCCGTAAGGCAAAGGGCTCTGATAACTGGTTTGTAGGTGGTGTTACGGGTATGAAGGCTCATCAATCTACCGTAAAGCTCGATTTCCTCGACAAGGGTAAGAAGTATGTGGCTACCATCTATCAGGATGCAAAGAATGCTGACTACAAGACCAACCCTCAGGCTTACGTCATCACCAAGAAGACTGTGACCAGCAAGTCTGTCTTGAAGTTGAACTCTGTTGCAGGTGGTGGATTCGCAATTAGCATTCTTGCACAATAAAATGCAGAATTTTGAGTTATTATGATAGAGTTTTTCTTGAATTAATAATGATGCTCATGAAAAGAATGAATAAAATGCTGTTGGTTGCTGCCTTGGCGGCAACCACACTTTCTGCTCAGGCAGAACAGAAGAAGGGACCGGCTTGGTTGAGTGATGCACTTTTCTATCAGATTTATCCATCTTCCTATATGGATACTGATGGCAATGGTATTGGCGATCTGCCGGGTATCACTTCCAAGTTGGATTACATCAAGTCGCTGGGTGTGAATGCCCTCTGGCTCAATCCGATCTTTGAGTCGGGATGGTTTGATGGTGGCTATGATGTCATCGACTTTTACAAGGTGGATCCTGGATTCGGTACCAATACCGACTTGGTTACATTGGTCAATGAGGCCCATAAGCGTGGCATGAAGGTTTGTCTCGACTTGGTGGCAGGACATTCCAGCACCAAGTGTGCCTGGTTTAAGGAGTCTTCCGAGAAAGATCCTAACCAGCGTTACAGCGACTATTATATCTGGATGAATGATATCCCTGAGAGCGAGAAGAAAGAAATCGAAGCCCGTCATCAGGAGGCAAGTCCGGAGTCTAGTACCCGAGGCAGATATGTGGAGGCGAATGCTCCTCGTGCCAAGTATTATGAGAAGAATTTCTTCGAGTGCCAGCCTGCCTTGAACTATGGTTTTGCTCATCCAGACCCAAGTCATCCTTGGGAGCAGGGTGTAGATGCTCCTGGACCACAGGCTGTTCGCAGGGAGATACGTAACATTATGGCTTTCTGGTTTGATAAGGGCGTAGATGGATTCCGAGTAGATATGGCGTCATCGCTCATCAAGAACGACCCCGACAAGAAGGAGGTTTCCAAGCTCTGGAATGAGATGCGTGTCTGGAAGGACAAGAACTATCCTGAGACCGTCCTGATTTCAGAATGGGCTAATCCGCAGCAAGCCATCCCTGCCGGTTTCAACATCGATTTCTACATCCATTTCGGTCTCAAGGGCTATGCTTCTCTGTTCTTCGACCGCAAGACTCCTTGGGGCAAGTGGGAGCAGAGCTACCAGAACTGCTATTTCGACAAGCAGGGCAAGGGTTCGCTCAAGGAGTTTAGCGAGAACTATACCAAGGCATACAATGCCACCAAGAATCTCGGCTACATCGCTGTTCCATCTGCCAACCACGATTACCAGCGTCCTAACATTGGTACCCGCAACACTCCAGACCAGCTGAAGGTGGCGATGACCTTCTTCCTCACCATGCCTGGTATTCCATTTATCTATTATGGTGATGAGATTGGAATGAAGTATCAGATGAATCTCCCTAACAAGGAGGGTAGCAATGAGCGCTCTGGTACCCGTACTCCGATGCAGTGGACCAAGGGCAAGAATGCCGGATTCTCTACGAGTGCACCCGATAAGCTCTATTTCCCTGTAGATACGGAAAATGGAAAGTTGACCGTTGAAGCTCAGCAGGGAGATCAGAATTCTCTGTTGTCATATACCCGTAAGCTGACCGCTTTGCGTCATTCAGCCAAGGCTCTTGACAATGAGGGAGATTGGAAGCTCTTGAACCAGAAAGGTCAGGAATATCCAATGGTATATGAGCGTACTTTGGGTGAAGAGAAGTATGTTGTTGTCGTGAATCCTGGTGCCAAGGCTGCGTCTCTCAACATCAGTTCTGTCGGCGGCAAGCCTGTTTCCGTTCTTTCTACAGGAAAGGTTGTATATAAATCAGGCAAGAAGACCGATGCCATCAAGGCTTCAGGTATTAGTGCCGCCATATTCAAGGTGGCAAAATAACTTGAGAACATGATTATTGCTAGCTACATTATATATCAGAATCCGCATGGCTCCTAGAGTCGTGCGGATTTTTTATACCGTTTTTTCTTCAGCAATAACTAAAGATATTTAAATATTTATCCCGATATTTGGAGATAAATAAAGAAATAACTATATTTGCAGCATGATTACGGAATATGGTATAGAGGCAAAGTCTAATTCTGAGATTATATCAGAATTGGGAGGACGATTCAAGCAATATCGTCTGTTCAGCAATCTCACTCAGAAAGAGGTGGCTGTAAAGGCTGGTGTGAGCATTTTCACCATTAGCCAGTTTGAAAAAGGCGAAGCTAAGAACATAGGCTTTGGTACTATTCTTTCTCTGTTGAGGAGCATCGGATTCCTGCAGGAAGCAGAGAAACTCTTGCCGCCACTGCCACTGCTGCCTAGCCAAGTGAAGAAAATGAATGAAAAGAAGGAAAGGGTAAGACATGAAAGATAATGTTGTGCAGGTGAATTTGTGGGATAAGAATGTGGGCTTGTTGTCTTGGGATGACAAGCGGGGCTGCTCTGTCTTCCAATTCGACCAGGATTTTATGCAGTATGGATGGAATATTGCACCATTGGTTGCGCCGTTGGATTCTGTTTATGTTCAAAGAACTTTCCCAATGTCAGGGAACAGAGAAAAACTATATGCCGGTTTGCCTGAGTTCATAGCAGATTCTCTGCCTGACCATTGGGGAAATGTGGTCTTCCAGAAATGGATGGAAGCTAACCATCTGCAATCCAAAATGGTAAATGCGGTGGATAGATTGTCTTTTATCGGTAAGAGGGCAATGGGTGCCCTGGAATTTCAGCCTGCTCATATTCAGGAGGATGCATCTGTAAATATCGAGCTGGCTTCACTTTATGAACTTGCCAATAAATTATTCCTGGATAGGCAGGATGTGAGCATTGATATGAGCAATAGTCTTATTATGGAAGATCTGTACAAGGTGGGAACTTCCGCTGGCGGTCAGCGTCCTAAGGCTATTATCGGTATGGATGAGGCTACAGGTATTATTCGTTCTGGCCAAGCCGATTTGCCTGCCAACTTTAAGCACTATATATTGAAGTTTGATACAAGCAGGAAAAATGAACTTCCTTTTACTAGAGTAGAGATGGCTTATTATCTGATGGCCAAGGATGCCGGTATCAACATGATGCCTTCTCGTTTGGTTGAGATTGAAGGTACCCAGAATTTCCTGACTCAGCGCTTTGATAGGGTGGAGGGCAGAAAAATATATACTCAGACATTGGCAGCCATGAGTTCCTTGGCTGATACTTACGAAGATTTGTTTGTTGTGGGTAGAAAACTGAATTTGTCTGCTGAAGAGCAGAGTCAGCAATATAGGAGAATGGTGTTTAATGTTCTTGCAGAGAATGTTGATGACCATACCAAGAACTTCTCATTTGTGATGTATCCCAATGGAGAATGGCATATATCGCCAGCTTATGACATCGTGTTTTCTGCCGATCCTGATTCGCATTTCTATCGTAATCATGAACTTACAATTCTTGGCAAGCGAAAGAATATAACGAAGCAGGATTTGATGCTTTTTGCAAAAAGACAGGATATCAGAAATGCTTCTAGTATCATAGAAGAAGTGGAAGATGTGGTGATGAACTTCAAGTCTTATGCCGAAAAACTGGAAATCGATGAGTACTGGATACGCAAAATAGAACGGGTTTTGGAAGAAAACCGTAAGTAAGCGATTTCATCAGGCAATATTTTTAGTCTCCTTACTCCTTTATTTCTTTCATGTTTGCAGGATTATAGGGAGTCAACTGCTGCATCTCCTGCTCTGTTGCTTCAGGCAAGGCTGGAATCTTGTTGCTGTTGCAGAAATCGGCAATGGCGGCAGCTGATTCTTTGGGAGTAGAAGAATCCTGTTTGATGGATTGCTTCTTTTCTACATACTCCTTTTCTGTGATGTATAGCTCCGTAATTACATGGATGAGTTGCTGCTGCTTGTCTTTCTTATGAGAGAAGAGATAGCTGTTGTCTGATTTCTGGAAGAACAGGTCCTTGAAGGAATAGTAATCTTCAGGACTTATCTGATAGGCTTCCACCACATGGTCGTAGATATCTGTCTGGGTATATCCGAAAAGCTGGTGCGTCAGATTCTTGTAGGTAGGAAGCTGATTGATTTCTATCTGACAGATGTTCCGGGTGCTGTCCGTTTGAATACTGCCTATTGTCTGCTGATTGAGCAGGACGAGTTGAGAACCCAGGGAATCTTTCAACTGATATTTCTTTCTATATTGCTCAATAAGTGTCTTCTCTTCCGGCCAAGGTCGGAAGGTTCCTTTGTCGCTGACCATGAATGCCCGCTTCTTGTCTTCGCTGACGAGTCGGCTGTTGTAAAGATTTCTTTTGGAATAGGTATTGAGATCCGTCTTTCCATTCTTCAGGTTGATGTAATACTCCACGATACCGTCGTTGAAGTATTTCATGACAGAGTCGTTGGTCTGGTAACTGCGATAATATCCCTTGAGTCGGATGAAGTAAGGACGAATCCCAGTTACGTTCACATCCTCCAGTTTCTGTATTTTTGTGATATGTCCAGGCATCTTCTCTTCCTTGTTCTGCGCCATAAGACAGGTAGGAAGGAAGACAAGAAGCCAAAGCTGATATTTCATATAATTATGTTTCATATTGATGATGCTTAAAAAACTATACTTAAAATGTGTTTATATGAGCTGTTGCTTCTACAGGGAGGCTGCGCAGTTCTTTCTCAACCACATCCCGAAGAAGCGGTCGTAGATGATATAGCTGCCATTGTACTTGTAGATGAATTCTCTATTGATCAGCGTCTTGAGAGCAAGACTCACGCTGCTGGCAGCAGGCAAGTTGTGGCGGCTGATGAAATCCTGCGAAAGAATGGAGGTGACAGCCTTATCCTTGGCTATGGCAGATAGAAGGGCAGCCTGATTGTCTGTAAGAGAATCGTAGTAATTCACGAATGCCACTTCCTGCTCGTTCACCAGTTCCAGGGTTACATCATCAATTTCCGCTGTCGTAATTTCCTTTCCGTTCTGATAGAGGCGGTTCAGAATATCCTGGATATACCAGGTTTGACCATCCACCTTATTATATAGATAGGCAAAGGTGTCATGATCCATGGTCAGATTCCGGGTTCCCATCCATCTGTTGGCAAAATGATGATATTCTTCCAGATTGATGAGAGGAAGATTGAGAATTTGCGAACTCTGATAGAATGGTCGCTTTGCCGACAGGAACATGTCGGTCATCATGTGCTGCTTGCTGCCTGCAAAGATGAAATATACATTCGGCAAAAACTGGATGTAGGAGCGCAGCAGGGCCTCTGTGCCACCTTTGGGATATTCGGCTATCTGCTGGAACTCGTCTATGGCAATATAGATTCGTTTCTCCGATTGTTTCAGATACTCGAAGATATGTTTAAGAGAATCTTCGCTCTGACTTGGCGAAACCGTAATCGAGAACGTTGGGATACCTGTCATCTCATCAAACGACATCGTAGGCTTGTAGCCAGCAAAGAAGGTGGTAATCTTGCGCATGGCAGTTTGCGAGAAAGTGTCGACCTTCCCGATAACCGTCTTTGCCAATAATTGGATGAATTGGCTCAGATTTCTCGTGGCATTGATGTCGAGATAGAAACAATGCGTCTCAGGCTCCTGCTTGCTGATGTTCTCAAAGACATGGTGTATGAGCCCCGTCTTTCCGATGCGTCGAGGAGAGATGAGGACGATGTTGCGCTCATTCTGCAAAGCCTTCATAATGACTTCCGTCTCTTTTTTGCGGTCGCAGAAGTATTCTGCTCCCTTATATCCGTAGATAACAAATGGGTTATTCAGCTGTTCCATAACGTTTTATATCTATTCCATGTTTTATGTTACATGTTTTATGAAATGCAAAGATAGCAATAATCTTTAAAGTAAGAAACCTTTTAGTTAGAACTTTATTACTAATTAACTTTTTACTAGTTACACTAATGCCTCGCGAATTCAACAAGCATGTGTAAAATGATGAAATGCCTCAACCATCCTGGTCGAAATCGGTTATTATTAGATTAAAACTGTAAGTAAGTAAACGATTTCATACAATTATAATAAGGAATAGGGTGGTTATTGCTTTTCTTTTTGTACCTTTGCACACGTTTGGCAATTGTACGTGCCAAATCATAAGAAGTGGAATCAAGAATATCTAATAATAAAATAAGAAGTAATGACTACACTTACAATTTCTATTATTGTCGTTTTCGTGCTCGGCTATGCACTCATAGCTACCGAAAGCTTGACAAAGGTTAACAAGGCTGCGATAGCCCTGTTGATGTTGGTAGGTTGTTGGACCCTCTACATGATGGATCCAATGCAGTATCTCCAGTTGATGCACCCTGATTATACAGGCGGCGCTGCTGGAATGGTGGAGAAGGTGACCGGAATCATCCAGGAACATCTGGGCGATACCGCTACGACACTCTTCTTCCTGATGGGTGCGATGACCATCGTGGAAATCGTTGACCAGAACGGCGGATTCAACTGGGTTCGCAAGGTGATGAAGACCAAGTCGAAGCGTGCGCTCCTCTGGCGTATCGCCTTCCTTACCTTCTTCCTCTCTGCAATCCTCGACAATCTGACCACCAGTATCGTGATGATCATGATTCTCCGAAAGCTCGTCACCGACCACAAGGACCGCATGGTTTATGCATCCCTCGTCATCATCGCAGCCAATTCGGGTGGTGCCTTTTCACCAATCGGCGACGTTACCACCATCATGCTCTGGAACAAGGGCTTGATTACAGCAGCTGGCGTTATCGCCGAAATGTTCATCCCATCTGTGGTTTCCATGGTGATTCCAGCCCTCATCCTTCAGACTATGTTGAAGGGCGAACTCGTGATGCCTGAGGTTTCTGCCCAGCAGAATGCATCGGTCAGCGATTTCACCGAAGGTCAGCGCAAGGCAGTGTTCTGGTTGGGAGTAGGTGGTTTGATCTTCGTTCCTATCTTCAAGAGTATCACCCACTTGCCTCCATTCGTTGGAATCCTTTTGGTATTGGGCGTTCTATGGACTGCTACCGAAGTTTTCTATTGCGGTTTGCATCGTGGAGCTGATGCCGAGGGCACTCAGAAGCGAGTAACCAAGTTGCTTTCTCGTGTGGATATGAGTACTATCCTCTTCTTCCTCGGTATCCTGATGGCTGTATCCTGCCTGGCTGAGATTGGCGTGTTGACTGCTTTGGGTCAGGGCTTGAACGTCGTATTCGATGGCAACCACTACCTGGTTACTGGTATCATCGGTGTGCTTTCAAGTATTGTTGACAATGTGCCTCTGGTAGCTGGATGTATGGGAATGTATCCTGTGGCTGCCGCTGGCGATATGGCTGTAGATGGCGTCTTCTGGCAGTTGCTTGCCTACTGTGCCGGTGTCGGTGGTTCTATGCTGATTATCGGTAGTGCCGCAGGTGTGGTAGTTATGGGCTTGGAGAAGATTACCTTTGGCTGGTATATGAAGCACATCTCCTGGATTGCTTTCGTAGGTTACATCGTAGGTATCATCTGCTACTGGTTCATCCGCACCTTCCTTTATGCTATCTAAAGGATAATACTTTTCTCTTACGTGATTTTTTTTTGAAGAAAAAGTCTCAAAGTCTCATTTTCTATTGAAAATATCGGCTTAAAGACTTGATAGATAAAAAGATAAGAAGAATGAGACTTCTCGGTTTTGGTGCCGAGAAGTCTCATTAAAGTCTCATAAAAGTATCATGAATTCACTTTTTCTTTACGAGATACTTCATTCCGTCTGAAAATCTCTTGTGTTTCAACTCACTCATATTCGCCAATTTTCTGCCGAATCCCATCAAACTGTTCACTTTGAGCGAAGAACCAATCTGCTTCTTCAGATAGTCGAAAATCTCGGCGGCAGTCAGATATTCACCCTCTTTCTCATCCTCAACCAACTCGAAATAGAGCAGGAAATACTGGTCTATCGGCTGGATTACCTCAAACTGGCTGTTGCTCTTCATAATCAACTTCACCTGTTCCGCATCAAAATAACTCTTCTCGCCATTGTGTAAGGCAGTAAGTGCCTGGGCAAAAAGCTGCTGATAGTTCGGGCGAACGCTCACGTCGATAGGACCCGTCAGTTCCACGCCGATGAATCTTCGGTTACCGGATGGATCGGTGAGAATATCCTTCATGTTGCTCGTGGCGATGAACGAGGCGAGACGAGGAAATTCCATGACATGACTGCCATACGGAGGCTTGTATTTCAGCGTAGGCAACTGGATGAGATTCTTCAGGAATCCCTGCTGCACCTGTGGCGAAATCTGGTTGAACTCATCGAGATTGATGACCATAAACTGCGCCATCGCCTGATAAACCTGACGTTTTTCCGACAGAATCAGATTGTCGCTATATCCCCACTGCAGTTCCGGCGGCAACAGTCGGCGACAGAAAGTACTCTTGTTATAGCCCTGTTTGGAAATGAGAAGCGGAGCCACCGAGTTGCCGTATTGGCGATGGGTAAAGCCACGCCACTGGTCTACCATGCCCAGGAACCAGGTGTAGAACCAGTCTGCCCAGTAAGGATTGTTGGTTGGAACCGTACGAGCCAAGGCACGGATATGGTCCTTGCCATCCCATTTGTTGTAGCATTGGAAGAGATATTCATCTATCGGATTATAGTTTTTGATATAATCAGACTCCAGGAAATTTCGTACATCCTTGATGCTCACACGGATATCAGCCAGCTGTACCTCCAGCGTCATGCGCTTCTGTACTCTCGGATCTACGGGGCGGAAACCAAACCATTCTTTCTCCTTCTGCAGATACTCCACGTATTTCATCACCGTATTGTATCTGAAATCATATCTGCTTTCCAGCAGTTTCATCATGTTTACGATATTCTCGCGAACGCTGTTCTTGTCTCCTTTCTTTTCCTCTTCCGGACTATCCGGTTCAGACATCAACAGCTGATTATCTTCCGTATTGGAAGCCAGGTTCTGCGGACGCATATTGCTGTCAATCTTTATCGCCACCGCCTTGCTGTTGAAATAAGGTTTCGCATCGAGCGTCATCATAAAAGTGTTGTGCATCGAAGGCTCAAAAGACAGGTTGGAGCCCGCTTCTATCGAAGGTTTCGGTCCGTCAGTTAAAATCGAAGCTTTCGCAATCGCCTGATAGACAGGTAAAATCTGCTGGTAAGCGATGCGGTATAGTCGTTCGGCTTCCGCCTCCTCAGCAGGCAGCGAATCTTCTTCATTGCTGAATTTCACCAATACGATAACCGACTTTCCGTCAGCACCTTCCAGCGCAGCAAAGGTAGAAGGCAGCATGGCAACCGAGCGCTTCACGCCCTCCGCGCCGTCTACATCCGTGATGCGTCCGAATTTCAGCATCAGGATACCGTTGCAAGCCTTCATTTTCAGGTTGTTGTTTTCGTCTTTGGCGAATTCAGCAGCGGGGTAGATGTGCATCCATGTTGGCATGTCCTTGTAATATTCGTATCCGCTTTCCATATAGGGCACGTATTCGCGGAAATGGGTAACAGTAAGCCTGCTATCATCCTTTGCGATACGTTGCAGCAACTTCTCCATCGTCTTGGTGCTTACGAGAAGCTGGTTCTTGTTGTTTGTATGTACAATAGTTATCTTCATTGAATATATTTATTAAGATAGTTAATTGTCAATCTATTAGCTATAAACTCTTGTTAGCGTTGCCCAAGGTTCGGTTGGTAAATTGGGCACTCATTTCCCGTTGCACGGGCAATGGCTGCCCATCGCTTGTTCTCCAGTAGCCCGTCACGTGTTCACCGCTAGCCCGTCACGTGTTCTCTGTGGGACCGTTTAAATGGCATGGCTGGAACATCTGGAGGGCAGAGAAAAAGATTAGATTTTAGTGAAATCAATCTCTTCAGAGAAATGCTCGAATTCAACATCTTTATATCCGTATCTGGCGAAAAGCTGTTTGATATATGCCTGCTGTTCTGGGAGGAGTTTCAGTTGTCCCAGTTTGTAACGGTAGTATTGTCCTTTGCTACCGAGGTAGTCTCTCATTTCGGCGCGCAGTGCAGGCGCATCTTTCACTTTCATTTCGGCAAAGAGATTGTCGAATCCCCATGCCATTTTCACGACACGCAGCGGAGCGAAGTACTTGCATTCTCCGTTTTTCAGGGCATTTGGGAAGATGGCATCCCCTCTATCAGTCTTCTCGTTTTTGTAGAGTGCAGATAGATAGTGGATACATTTGTTTTTCATCGGACATGGTTCGGTGAAGCAATAGGTGATGAGGCTAGGTACGTTTCCGTATTCGAAAGCCTTTTTCAAAAGTTCCTTTTCATCCATAATAGTTATGTTTTTAATGAAAAATTTCTATAATAACGAGAAAAGTGGTTATTTATTGCCTAAAAACAAGACTTTTATCTGTATTTTAGTAGTTTCTTAGTAGCTTTTTTAGCTTCCTAATAGCTTATTTCCGCTTCTTAATAGCATTTTTATGATGCATTTCTATTATTTTATGATACTTCTATGATATTTCTTTCGTCATTTTCAGAGAAGTATCATTCGATAAAACAATCTGATAGTTAGATATATAATATTAGTTTTTATGTAAATAATGAGACTTTGATACTTTTTTCGAGAAAAAACATTTATACGTATGCGCGCGATGAATCATTGCTAGTATTGTCTGCTGCTCTGTCTCTGTAGCCTCCTGCTGCAGAGTTGTTTCCTGCTAGGTAGAATCTTCTGTGATAGCTGATGCAAAAACATAGCTTACTCATAAAGGTCATCCAAAAACATATAAAAAGTACGAAATCTTTTGCAGGTTTCAGGCTTTTTGTTTATCTTTGCAGAAAATAGTGTGCCTGAGACAGAATGAAGCATGATATTGGCTATATCTGATAGATTTCTGTTGTAACCACTTACTCAACTAGAAAAGGAGCAATCATGAAGCAGAATGTGAAACGTTTGCCTTACGGCATCAATGACTTTGAGGCTGTTATAGAACAGAATCAATATTATGTGGATAAGACGATGTATCTGCCTTTGTTGGAAAACCAACCTAGCAACATCTTCTTCATTCGTCCACGTCGGTTTGGTAAGAGCATATTCCTGAGTATGCTCCATGCTTACTATGACTGTAGTAAAAAAGAGAAATTCCAAGCGCTTTTCGGTGATTTATGGGTAGGCAAGCATCCTACTCCTTTACAGGGAAAGTATCAGATTCTTCACCTTGATTTCTCGTATGTAGGTGGTAGTATCGAAAAGTTGGAGGAAAACTTCAATATGTATCTGCGTGTCAAATTAGACGGCTTCATGCGAGTTTATCAAGAGTTTTATCTGGCAGATTTTAAGGAGAAGTTCTTTAAGTCTGATTCTGCTACGGAGAAACTGGCTTTGCTTCAAGATGAAACTGCGACCAAGGGCATTCCTCTCTACCTGATCATCGATGAATATGACAATTTCACCAATACCGTGCTCAATGAGCAGGGTGAGAAAGTATATTGGGCAATCACCCATGCTGATGGCTTCTATCGTGATGTATTCAAGAAATTCAAGGGCATGTTTGAGCGTATTTTCATCACAGGTGTCAGTCCTGTTACCTTGGACGATGTGACGAGTGGATTCAATATTGGCTGGCATATCTCTACCAAGCCGGAGTTCAACCAAATGCTGGGCTTCTCCCAGGAGGAAGTACGCAAGATGTTTGCTTATTATAAAGAGGTAGGTGGCATTCCTGCAACAAGTGACATCGAGGCGATGATAGACGAAATGAAGCCTTGGTATGATAACTATTGTTTCTCCAAGAAAGCTCTGGAAACTCAAAGTAAGGTATTCAATTGTGATATGGTCATTTATTATCTCCGAAATTATATGGACTATGGGCAGGCACCCGACCAGATGATAGACCCAAACACAAAGACTGACTACAACAAGATGAAGAAACTGCTTCAGTTGGATAAGTTGGATGGCGACCGCAAGGGTGTCATCCGTACGATAGCTGAGACGGGGCAGATTGTGACAACCCTGGAAGAGACATTCCCTGCCAGTAGGTTGACTAATCCTCAAACATTCACCAGTCTGTTGTTCTATTATGGTATGCTTACTATAAAGGATACTTTCGGTGATATGCTGATATTGGGTATTCCAAACAATAATGTTCGTAAGCAGTATTATGGCTATTTGTTGGAGCAATACCAGGAGGAAAAGTTTGTGGACTTAACTCAGATGAAGATACTGTTTACTTACATGGCTCTTGAGGGAAAATGGCGTGAGGCTTTGGAGGCAATGGCTAAGGCGTATGAGGACGTCTCATCTGTTCGTGACGGTATAGAGTCGGAGCGCAATCTTCAAGGTTTCTTCATGGCGTATCTGAATTTGAACAATTACTATTATACCGCTCCTGAGCTTGAGTTGAATCATGGCTATTGTGATTTTTTTCTTTTGCCAAATCTAACCCATTATGCTACCAAACATAGCTATATATTGGAACTGAAGGTGTTGTCGAAGAAAGATTATGAGGCAAAGCCTGAGGATGGCAAACTTTCCAAGGCAGAAGTACAATGGCAAGAGGCAGAGGAACAAATCAAGCGATATGCCGTGGCTCCAAGGGTTGAGGCTCTGCGTCAAGGTACAACGCTCCATAAAATCATTATGCAGTTTGTCGCTGGCAAGTTGGTGAGAATGGAGGAAGTGGTGTGTTGATCGTAGCATTCTTTTATGGATATTTTCGATATTTTTAAAAGCGCAGAATCCTGCTGGCATCACTGCCAGCAGGATTCTGCGCTTTTCTTATATGACCTTTGCAAATAGAACTAATTGAACTCTACAGATCTCTAGTAAATTCTTATTCAGCATTTTCTGGAGCCACGGTATCAACTGGTGCTACCTCTGCGTTACCTACCATTCATTGTCGAACCCGCTAATCATAGTCACAATCTGCGCACCAAAAAGAAGAGTGGAAATGATATGGTTTGATTATCAGGTGATTATGCTTTGGGTGCCAAATGTGGATGGTGTGGAAAATGAGGAAGGTATGTGGAAACATTCTTCAAAAGCTGGAGCTGCTTTCCCAAAAAGATAATTTCTTCTTCCCAATCGTGCCCCCTCACACAACTTTTTTCGAAACATTTTTCGATAAAAGTTTTGTTGTTAAAAATAAAACTTGTACCTTTGCATCGGGTATCGTTCTAAGATTAGGATGGTTCCCAAGACATTGTGGGTAAAAACAAAAGCATTCGCTATTATTTCGCGTTTAGCCAAGAGCCTCGGAAACTCAATTTGGAATAAAAAGCACGAAAATAATATGTG
This sequence comes from uncultured Prevotella sp., assembly GCA_900544825.1. Lineage (GTDB taxonomy): Bacteria > Bacteroidota > Bacteroidia > Bacteroidales > Bacteroidaceae > Prevotella. The sequence goes on from UQWP01000056.1 coordinate 20,885, forward strand.
ACAGGTGGCTCGTATAGTAGCCTCTGAAGTACGAAAAAGCGATGCACACGCTATAGGCGTGATGCATTCTTATGTACTTCCGGGGCTCCATTCCGAGGCCGCCCCGTGCTAAACGCGATAAGGGGCATCACGCCTTTTTTATACCCTATTGCGTTTTGCGGATTGATAGTTGGGTGCGTAACAACTATCAATAAATTATGGCAAATAGTACATTATCAAATGCTAAGGCTGCCAAGAAAGACGAGTTCTATACCATGTTCTATGATATAGAAACCGAAATGGAAGCCTATCTCGATTACAATCCTGACGTATTTCGTGGCAAGACGGTTCTTCTGCCTTGTGATGACCCGGAGTGGAGTAACTTCACTAAGTATTTTGCACAGAACTTTGAAGATTTGGGCTTGAAGAAACTCATCTCAACCAGCTATGCTATCAATAGCAAGGTTATCAAAGCAGGAATTCAAACATCCTTTTTAGAAACAACTTCTCCAAAGTTTGACAAGTCTAAGACTAACACCCATGGTAAAATCTTCGTTTTAGAAAAAGATACCACCGGTGATGGCAAAATCAATCTTGATGATTTGGAGTGGGACTATCTTGAAGGTGATGGTGATTTCAGGAGTGAAGAGGTTAAAAAGCTAAGAGACGAAGCTGATATTATCATAACGAATCCACCATTCTCACTTTTTAGAGAGTTTCTTTCGTGGATTGTTGAGGCAGATAAGCAGTTTATCATTATAGGAAATATAAACTGCGTTACCTATAAAGAAGTTTTCCCATTACTCAAAGATAATAAGGTATGGATGGGATGTACTATCCATAGCGGAGACCGTGAATTTGGAGTTCCCGATGAATATCCGTTGGAAGCAGCTGGATGCAGAATTGATGAAAATGGCAAGAAATACATTCGTGTAAAAGGGGTAAGATGGTACACCAATATTGACCATGGTAGCCGTCACGACCCATTGTCTTTGATGTCTATGGCTGATAACATTAAATATAGTAAGCATAAGGAAATTCAAGGAAAAAAGTATCAGCATTATGACAATTATGCTGCTATAGAAATTCCATATTCTGATGCAATACCTTGTGATTATGAGGGAATGATAGGCGTTCCTATAACTTTTTTTGATAAATATTGTCCTGAGCAATTTGAGATTGTTGGTATTACTAAAACTTGGTTTGGTATGGCTAATAAGGTATATCCAAAGCAAATACAAGTTAGTAAAACTGGCAAAAAGACTATAGTAACCAAACTAAATGACGGACCTGTAATAGAATTGGATGGTCCACTTGATGGTGAAGTCTATTATATTGTTGAAGGCAAGTATTATACACAAGCTTATGCTCGAATATTAATCCGTAAAAAACAATCATAATATGGAAAAGGAGTTGAAAATATATACAGTAAAGGAATTATGTGAAGGTTTTACATATAGTGATGTTGACGGAAAGGGGTTGTATGGCTTAGCTGGTAAGCTAACTATACAGCCAGAGTATCAGCGCAACTATCTCTATAGTGAGAATAATGGTGAGAAAGAAGCCGCTGTTATAGATTCCGTCTTGAAGAAATATCCTTTAGGTTTGCTCTATTTCAACAAACTTCCTGATGGACGTTTAGAGGTTCTTGATGGACAGCAACGTATTACAAGCCTTGGTAGATACTTGATAAAAAAGTTCTCTATCATGAGAAATAACAAACCGTATAAAATCTTTTCGTTGGATGATGAAGAACGTGAACTCATAGAGAATACAAAGTTGCTAGCCTACATTTGCGAAGGTACGGAGTCTGAAATCAAGGAGTGGTTTGAAATTATCAACATTGGTGGTATCAAGCTCAATGACCAGGAGAAACTGAATGCGATTTATTCCGGACCATTCGTTAGCTTAGCCCGAAAGGAGTTTAGTAATAAGGAAGATAGTAATATACAGAAATGGGGATGCTATATCTCTGGCTCAGCTAACAGACAGGAAATTCTGCAAGAAGCCTTGAGATGGGTTAGTCATGGCAACATCAAGGATTATATGCAGGAGCATCGTCGTGATACCGATATCAATGAACTCAAACTATATTTCAACGATGTCATTTCATGGATAGAGCAGACTTTTGATGATGTCTATCCTAAAATGAAAGGATTGAATTGGGGAGAACTCTACGAAAAGTACCATACTACTCCATACGATCATATCAAGGTTTCACAAAAGGTGAAAGAGCTTTATAACGATCTATGCGTTCAAGATAAAAAGAACGTATTTGAATATGTGCTTGGCGGTTGTAAGGATACAAGACTTCTGAATGTCCGTGTCTTCGATGACAATACCAAACGCAGGGTTTATGATCGTCAGACGGCAGATGCCAAAAAGAAGCACGAAAGCATTTGTCCTCTTTGTAAAATTGGGCACGATGCCAATAAAGATAAAATCTGGGCATTAAAGGAAATGGATGCTGACCATGTACAAGCATGGAGCAAAGGAGGAGCCACAGACGAAAGCAACTGCCAGATGCTCTGCAAGACCCATAATCGGGCTAAAGGAAACAGATAGTTTGAGTATGGATAGAGTGCTAGAGAAGTTAGGCCGATATCCTTGTTTGGAATGGGCGATAGCATTGATTCCGGTACTCTTCGGAGGACTGATATATTTGCTTTATCGGCCTAAAAGCATTTTTTTGTTTGAGATATTGAACAAAATGGGTGGTTCCACGACTATTGATATAGTAAGGAATAAAGTAGAACAGATTCATTTGCCTGATTTTGTGGTTTATAGTTTGCCTGCTGGGTTATGGACAGCATCATATCTTATGGCTATGTATTTATGTACTAAGCAGCTGAATAAGAAAATGAGGCTATCTTTAGCTCTACCTCTTCCTATATCTGCAGTTGTATTAGAGTTTATGCAACAGTTCGGTCTTTGCCCTGGTATCTTTGATATTTATGATTTAGTGTGTTATATAATTCCGATAGTAATGTTTTTTAAAACAATACTGCGTTAAATTAATATTTAATCGTCTGTAAATCAATAACTTATATTA
>UQWP01000057.1 GCA_900544825.1 uncultured Prevotella sp.
ATTCCTTCTCGTAATCAGCAATGGCTAATCCATCGAAAAGTTCCTTTCTTCCCTCAAAATAAGCCTGGAGGGTAGAAGCAAAGAGCGACTTTCCGAATCGTCTTGGACGACTCAGAAACACGTACTTCATCTTTTTCTCTCGAAAATCCACGATGTATTGGGTCTTATCAACATAGAGATACTTCCCCTCTCTGATATTTGAGAATGTCTGTATTCCTACAGGATAGAAATTTACTATTTTTGCCATATTCCTTCATGCTTTACGTTTTGCGCTGCTAAGTTACAAAGAAAATCCGAATAAACCAAGCATAATGGTTAAAAAATGAGCCATAGCTGAAAGTTCGCCGAACATACCGAACTTTCAGCTATGAGAACTTACTTGACCTTCACTTCTATCTTAGTCTTGGTTGCATCTGCGCTGGAGCCGCCAACAAATACCTGGTAAGTGCCAGGAACCACGCGGATAGTGTTGGTCTGGGCATCCCAACCCTCGAAACTCCTGCGAGGAAGATCGATGCTTACCATCTGGCGCTCGCCAGCCTTCAAAGACACACGTTTGAATGCTTTGAGACTCTTGATAGGTCCATCCACATCATCTATGCGCTTGATATAAACCTGCGCTACTTCGGTACCCTCTTGCTTGCCCGTATTCTGCAAGGAGAACATCAGCTTGTAATCAGCAGCCTTGCTGCCACGCTTCCTGCTCTTCACCTGCATCAGGGTAGGCTTGCTGTACTCGAAAGAGGTATAACTCAAACCGTAACCGAATGGGAACAAAGGCTCACCCTTGAAATAACGATAGGTACGATTCTTCATCGTATAATCGAGGAAATCAGGAAGATCGTTCACACTCTTGTAAAAGGTAACCGGAAGCTTGCCCGATGGATTCACTTCACCAAAGAGAACCTTGGCCACAGCCTCACCACCCCGTTCGCCAGGATACCATGCCTGAAGAATCGCCTCGGCATTCTCTGTCTCAGGAACCATGGCAATGGCACCTCCCGAACAGTTGACAAAGACAACACGCTTGCCTGCCTGATGCAGCATGGCGATAACCTGGCGCTGAGCCTTCGGCAACTCCAGGTCGGTTCTGTCGCCGCCCTTGAATCCAGGCTCCTCAATCTCAAGCTGCTCTCCCTCCAGGTTTGGAGAGATACCGCCTACGAATACCACGGCATCCGCATCTCCCACCTCTGCCAGGATCTGCTCATCGGTAGGCTTCGAAGTCTTCAGGATATCAAACTGCATCACCGCCACATCTTCCTTCTGGGTATAATCTACCTGAATCCTGACCGGCTTGCCTGCTTTCAGAGAGAGCGGCTTGATGATAGGCGCCACGCGGCCCCAGCACTCCCGCATGTTCACGATGGTATCGCCATCCACTATCAGGCGGCAACCGTCATCAATACCCATATTGATGGTAAGATCCTCATCCCTGTCAGGAGTCAATACTCCCTCATAGCGGGCAGAGAAATGGGTGAGATTCACGCCCGGCGCAAACACGGTATTACCACCATTGCTCAGATTGATGGCAGTCTTCATCACATCCGTAGCCACCGGCTCGCCCTTCTGTTCCTGATTGTTCCAGTAGGTGGCCTTCATTCCCTCACGGAAGTGGTTGAAACGGCTCTCCTGCACCTCGTTTCTGGTCAAGGTACAAGCCGGAACATACTTTACTTCAGCCCCCTTCATATAGTTGCGGATGCCCTGGAGGATGGTGGTAGAACTGGTAGGATAACCCGAATAGTTGCCTCGCAGCATGATGGAATCATTGGCATTTGGTCCCATCACCACAATCTTCTGATTGCGGTTCAACGGCAGCAGCTGGTTTCTGTTCTGAAGAAGCACGATACCTTCTTCTGCTATTTTCTCAGCCAGCTCCTTATGAGCCTTGCAGGCGATGACGTTCTCAGGAATCTGAGTCCATGCCACCGTTTCATCCTTATCGAAATCGCCGAGCTTGAAACGAGCCACCAGCAGACGCTTCAGACTCTGGTTTACCTTATCCTCATTGATCATTCCCGCCTTTACAGCCTGTGGAATAGTGCGATAGGCGCTGCCGCACTCCAGGTCGGTACCGGCATTCACAGCCTGGGCAGTTGCCTCGGTAGCGGTCTTTGCCGTTCCGTGATAGCCCGGCATATAGAAATCGTTGACAGCTCCACAATCGGAAGTTATCAATCCCTTGAATCCCCATTCATCTCTGAGAATCTGGCGCTCAAACTTGGCGTTGGAACAGCAAGGAGCACCATCTATACGCTGATAGGCACACATCACCTCAGCCACATGTCCATCCTGTACCAGCGACTTGAAGGCAGGGAGATAAGTCTCCCACAAATCACGGGCTGGCAGATTTTCCAGATTGAAGACGTGGCGATTCCACTCCGGACCGCTATGCACGGCAAAATGCTTGGCACAAGCCAGTGTCTTGACATATTGGGGAGCCTTAGACTGACCAGAAGCCTGAACACCAGGAGCCGCCAGCGGCTTGCCGTCAAACGACTGTCCCTGCAAGCCATTCACCACGGCGAGTCCCATACGTGTAGTGAGATATGGATCTTCGCCATAAGTCTCCTGACCGCGTCCCCATCTAGGATCACGGAAGATATTGACATTCGGAGTCCAGAAGCTCAGACTCTGATATCGCTTTACATTACCCGACTTCTTCGCCACCTGCGCCTTGGCTCTCGCCTCATCGCTTACGGCAGTAAACACCTGATAGAGCAAGGCGTCATCCCAGGAAGAAGCCATGTGCATGGTAATCGGGAAAACCGTGGCATATCCGTTGCGTGCCACGCCATGCAGCGCCTCGTTCCACCATTGAAACTGAGGGATACCCAATCGGGAGATGGCAGGCGAAGCATCCATCATCAGCTTCGTCTTCTCCTCCAGGGTCAGACGTGAAAGTAAGTCATTGGCTCTTGCCTCGGCAGAAAGGTTAGGATTCTGATAAGGCAACAGCTGACTGGCTGGCTGTTGGGCATGAGCTGAGAGCGCCAGAGCGGACAGCATGGCCAGTGTAAGTATTTGTTTCTTCATAACTGCTATTGTTATTACGTTATATTGTATAGATTCGTTTTTATATGCAAAAATACATATTTTTTCTGAATACTGAGACAGATGAAGTGTTAAAAAGCTCAACTGTTTTCCATTTTTATGTGATTACTTCCTAATTTTTTCGATTCATTTAAACAATAAAGCACTTTTTCCTTGCTAATTCCAAATATTAGTGCTAACTTTGCACTCTGAAACAACTCTATCTTTTTAGAAGACAAAGATACAATAAGACAGATACAACAAGACAGTAAGATCGCAATGACATGGAAAAGATTCTAATAGTTGAAGACGATATCGCATTTGGAACCATGATTCAGACATGGCTCAGGAAAAAGGGATTCGAAGTGGAGAAAACTACTTCGGTCAAGGCTGCCATACAGGTTTGCGAGGAGACAGAAAGAGGATTCGATCTGGTATTATCAGATCTCCGCCTTCCCGACCACGATGGCATTTTCCTGCTGCAATGGATGAGAAAGCATGGCATACAGGTGCCTTTCATCGTGATGACCAGCTATGCAGAAATACAGAATGTGGTGCTCGCCATGAAATCGGGCGCTACCGATTATGTGGCAAAGCCTTTCCATCCGGAAATCCTTCTGGATAAGATCAAGGAAGCGATGAAAGCTCCGAAAAAACAGGATTCGAATGCAGACACAGCAGATAGTCTGCGTTCCAACGACTCAAATTCTACCCCCACAAACGCAGCACCAGGCAAGCAAGCAGGAAATCAGGCTTCATCTGCCAATGGGGATGTACCCAAATACCTGGAAGGTGAAAGCGAGGCTTCACGCAAGCTCTACAGTTTCGTTTCGCTGGTGGCCCCTACCCCTATGTCGGTACTCATTCTGGGTGCCAGCGGTACGGGTAAGGAATATGTGGCTAGAAGAATCCACGAACTCAGCACTAGAGCCAATAAGCCTTTCTTTGCACTCGACTGCGGCGCCATTTCTAAAGAGGTGGCGGCATCAGAATTCTTCGGTCATGTGAAGGGATCGTTTACGGGTGCTGACCAGGACAAGAAGGGCGCTTTCGAGATTGCCAACGGAGGAACTCTCTTCCTCGATGAGATGGGAAACCTGAACTACGAAGTGCAGGTACAGTTGCTTCGTGCCCTCCAGGAAAGAAAAATCCGTCCGGTGGGAAGCAACAAGGAAATCGATATCGATATCCGACTGGTATGCGCTACCAATGAGAACCTGGCGCAGCGTGTGGCTGAAGGCAACTTCCGCGAAGACCTCTACCACCGCATCAACGAGTTTACCATCTACATGCCAGAGCTGAAAGACCGTGGTGCCGACCTCTTCCTCTTTGCCGACCTCTTTATCAAGCATGCCAACAAGGAGCTGAACAGAAATGTGGAAGGACTCGACGGCAAAGCCAAGGAGCGAATTGCCGCCTACAACTGGCCGGGCAACCTGCGAGAACTGAACAATGTGATGAAACGAGCTACCCTGCTCGCTACCGGAAGATACATCGGAGTAACCGAACTGGAACAGAGTATGGCGCATATCCAGCCACAAGCCCCTACCGCCCTGCACGATGAGGAGACGGAACTGCAGAGAATAGAAGCTGCACTGAAAGCAGCTGGTGGTAACAAGAGCAAGGCTGCACAATTGCTCGCTGTGGATAGAAAGACGCTCTATAATAAGATGAAGAAATACGGTATCTGATGACCATTCCCCAACTTTTTGGGGAATAATTCCACACTTGTTCCACAGATTCCACAAGTCTGAGAATTGGCATAAAGAGAAGCATCAACTGATTATCAAGCACTTACTTCATTTCATACTTTTTTGGCACGCAGATTGTGATATTAGATTGTGTAATAACAAACATAGTATTCACAATAAAAAAATAAAAGATTATGAAGAAGTTAGTATTCGCAGCTATCGCTGCCATGGTTATGGTATCAGTTAGCAACGTATTCGCCAGCAACAAGATGGCAAGTGTATCATCAGTAGCTCCAGTTGACACAGTAGCTCCAGCAGAACCAGCTGCTCCAGCAGACACAACAGTAGAGAAAGAGACTCCAGCAGAGACACCAGCTGAAACTCCAGCAGAGACTCCAGCAGACTCTACAGCAACAGATTCTACTGTAGCAGAGTAATATCACCTTTAAAAAATAGTAATTAACAGAGGAAAAGATAGAATAACACTAGTAATTACGCGTCGCTTTCAATCAGGCAGGAGACTAATGATAGAATTCATTGGTCTCCTGGCTTGTTTTTAGCCCTTTTGTTTTCTAATATCATTTTTTTGCATTAACTTTGCAAACAAATATCTATCGAGCAAGATATCAGTCTGCTCATCAAATTTAAATGATTTCTCATGCACAAGAACAATATTCCTCTCAAGGTAGCCCTCGGATATAGCGCCATTGCCATTATCATGATTCTGGCAATCAGTCTGGTGTATAGCAATACCAAGAGCATCAATGCCATCAATGAAGCTTCGCGCGAGTATATCCAGAAAAGGGGAGCTGCCGACAGTACCATCTCTGCCCTGCTCAAGGAGGAGCAGAGAAACCTGAAGAAACTGTCTGATGCCATGACAGGAAAACCTACCCAGAACTATCTGCAGGATAAGGTGAAGAATCTGAATACGGGAAAGGATTCCATTCTGGTTCACTCCAAGGCGCCTCAAACCCACGAGGCGAAAAAGACAACGGTAGAGGTATTGAAGACCCGAAGAGGATTCTTCCGCCGACTCGCCGATGCCTTCAAGAAGGAGCACGCCGAGACCTTGAGCGTAAAACAGGACAGCAACCGGGCTGTCATCGATTCCGTTACCACCCCAGTAAACGTGGCGGAAAACGTGGCGACCATCCTCGACCAGATAGACAAGAAGGAGAAAGTGGCTACACAAGACCACAAGCAGAGCATCAGCAAGGAGATGGAAGAGCTGAAGATGGTGAGCGCCAAACTCGCCCTGCGCTCCGCCAAACATCTGAGCGATGTACACCAGCGTGAGAAAGACAATATGCAGGAAGCCATCGAGAAAGCGATGCAAGCAAGAAAGCATCTGTTGTGGCAGATGGAACTGCTGGGCATCGTTGCCTTCTTTGCCATCGTTATCATGATCTTGTTTATCTGGCGCGATGCTAGAAAGGAACGCATCTACAGGGAAAACCTGGAGGCTGCCAACGAGGAAATCCAGCGTATCATGAACCAGCGTGAGCGCCTGCTCCTTACCATCACCCACGACATCAAGGCGCCAGCTGCCTCTATCTCTGGCTTCATCGATCTGATGAAAGCCTACGTCAGCAATCCGCAGGGTATCGAATGTCTCCAGAACATCAAGAACTCTGCCGCTCATCTTTCGCATCTCGTTGCCTCCCTGCTCGATTATCATCAGTTGGAAAATGGCTTGATGAAGGTGCAGCCTACCTCGTTCTCACCGGCACAACTGGTAACAGAATCGGTAGAGGGAATGAAATTGAGAGCCGAAGAGAAAGGACTGGCGATTTCGTTCGAATGCAAGATAAAGGGGATGGGAACTTCGGATTCTTCGGAAACTTCAGATTCTCCGATGAAGAAGGAATTCTTCCGTGCTGATGCCTTCCGCATTCGTCAGATATTGGATAATCTGGTAAGCAATGCCATCAAATATACCGACCAGGGCAGCGTTACCATCCAGGCACAGGTTTCAAAAATCATGGGCAAGCCGACGCTTACCCTGAGCGTAAAGGATACGGGAAAAGGAATGACCAGCGAGGAAAAACTGAAAGTATTCCAGGCGTTTACGAGATTGAAGAGCGCCCAGGGCATCGAGGGTACCGGTTTGGGATTGTCCATTACCCAGGAACTGGTTTCGCTGCTTGGCGGAGAAATCATCCTCCACTCTACCCTGGGCAAAGGTTCCACCTTTATCGTCACCATCCCTATCGAGCCAGCACCAATGGAGGAGTCTCAGGAAATGGCACCATCAGAAGTTAAGCATGATCCTTCTCCCGATTCTGCTCAAGATAAGGAAGGACAGAATTCCGGCAGCCATCAGGTTACAGATATAAAGAAGAAGCCGGAATTTGCCAACCACAAGATTCTGATTCTGGATGATGACAAGCTGCAGCTCCAGCTTCTCCAGGAGATGCTGCGCCGCATCGTAGGCGACACCTGGCAGGTATTCGCCTGCAATCATGTGATGGATGCCCTCACCACGCTGCATAACGAGCAGCCAGCCCTGATGCTGATGGATATTGAAATGCCGGAGATGAATGGCATGGATATGATAGCCCACATCAACCATTCCAATATGATGGTGGTGGCAATGACGGCTCACGATACAAGCATCCTGGAACAGCTCCTGAAAGCAGGCTTCGACGATTGCCTGTTCAAGCCATTCAGTATGGAGAAGCTGTCTGATATCCTGGGAATAGAGTCCCAGCCTCAACAGGATGCTCAGCCTGAAACTCCATCCCAGCCAGATTCATCATCCCAGAAGAAAACAAGCCCTCAGCTGGATGCTCTTCTTGCTTTTGCCGGAGGCGACGAAGAGGCTGCAAAAGAGATTCTTGATACCGTGAAGCAGGAACTTGCCGCTCATCTCACGAATCTTAAAGAAGCCATAGAAGAGGAAAACTTATCTACCGACCGCATAGGAAAGGCAGCACATAAGCTCCTCCCTATCGCCACGATGATGCAGATGGGATGCCTGGAAGAACTCAAGGCGCTGTCACCTGAATACATCAGCGAGATAGAAGAAGCCGAGATCAAAGAAAAGCTGCAGGTTGTGATTACGACCTTATCTGCTGCGGTGTCAGACCTGTATGCTTCTTGAAATATCGGCAGAAGAAACTGACATCAGCGAAATGAAACTCCCAAGCCATCTCCTTGATGCTTTGCGTGCTTCGCTTAAGATGCAGCTTGAGCTGCAGAATCACGTATTGGTCGATGATGGTCTTGGGGGTATGCCCCGTTACCTGATTCACGATGTTGGTGAGCGGAAAAGACTTGCTTCCTGCTGACTGCTTAATTCTGATAATTCCATCTACACCTTATTATATATAAGCTATTATATCTTTTTATTCCTATTTCGGTTGCAAAATTACACAAAATATGTGATATAAAAGAACTATTATTCCCAAATCGTCCATCCACTGCGAAATATTTAAAGCGAATGTTCGCCCAAAACTCCGTACCTTTGCACCCGAAATTCAAAAAGTTATGATCAATGATTAAGAAAATCTTATTTGTAAGCCTTCTGCTTGCAGGAGGACCCTTTGGGCTTCGGCTCAATCACAAACCACCGAAGGGGCGGCTGCTTCATTGCCAGTCAGCAAGAAAGAAAACATGACCATCAGCCAACTCTTCCAGAAGGTGGAGGATAACAGCAAAAGTCTTCGCACTTCATTATCAGAAGTAGAAGCAGCCCATCTCGGCATCGAATCGGCTAAAAGCAAGAAACTGCCCGACCTTGATGCTTCCCTTTCATTCAGCTACATCGGCAATGCGCTGATTACCGACCGTGACTTCAGCAACGTTCATGGTTTGAAATCCCCACATTTCGGCAACAACTTTGTCTTCCAGGCACAGCAGGTGGTTTACGTCGGTGGAGCCATCAACGCAGGCATCAAGCTCGCCGAACTCGGAAAGCAGCAGGCAGAGGTAGGCGTAAAACTCACCCGACAGCAGATTCGCTTCATCGCCCTAGGTCAATATCTCGATCTTTACAAGATAGACAACCGCATCAAGGTGTATGAAAACTACCAATGTACCCAACTTCGTGGAATGGACGGGTGCCATCGCCGGTTGCCTCTTCTGCCTTTTCTGGTGCAAGGTGCTTCACCAGAAATACACCCGTCTGCTCACGATAGGTGTGGCAACGATGGTATGCTAGCTTGCCCTACGATGCCACCAATCTTCTGATGCTCAGCATCCGGAATCTCTATGGCATCACCTGTCTCATTGGCATTGCCGTACTGCTCATCTTCCTGCTCTGGGATGTACAGCCCGTGAGAAGTACCCTCAAAAAGATGCCATCCTGGAACTTCGTGGGTAAGAGGATGAAGAAAAAGAAAGGATTTGCGAAATAGTCATCGGTTCTGCTATCGGCGTGATCATAAACCTCGTACTTCCTAAATCGAAGAAGGAAGAGGTGTAAAGAAAAAAGGGGAAAATCTTTGATTATGAGATAGTTTTCAAAGTTTTTCCCCTTTACAAGAGTAATGTCCCAACTAGATTGCAAGATTCTTGCAGATTTGTGAATCGATACAATTTACCTAGATGTTCCTCATCATATTTTATAGAGGAACCTTTAAAATTTGGGCAGGAATCTCTGTCTTTGTATATTTTAGCAAGAGCTTAGCCGCATTTTTATCCTTATCATCCTCATTATCTGTACAGCCTCCAATTGATCTTTCGCCAAAGGTGAAAAAATAATCTTTTGCTCTAGAAACTGCAACATTTATCAGATTGTCATTCTCCTTGATAAACTTCCACCCCTCTTGACGACCATATACAGTAGAGAATATAACTATCTTGCTCTCTGCACCTTGGAAAGTATGTACAGTTCCACAAGGAATCTTTCCAACCTTATGATTCTTAGACACTTTTTCTAAAGCTACTTTTATCTTGTCCACCTGAGCCTTAAATGGCGTAATAACCGAAATTGTTTTTTCTATCGCAAATTTACCATCTTTCGAATATGCATTCCTTATCTCTTCAAAATTTTGGTCTATCCATTTTGCAATAGCTTCAGCCTCTTGCATGCAAATTCTACTCTCACCATCAACTTCAGAGTTCTGATGACTAACATGAAAAGACCCCATGGCAGGACAGTTTGGACCTAAGAATCTATCATTTTCAAACTCATCTGGCCTACGAGGATTCAGACGTCCATGATAAACCAACTCATTGCAGAAGCTAATGATTTCTTTGTAACAACGTCTATGCTCACTAAGAAACATTCCTCTCTCCCCTTTCTTTTGAAACTTGCATGCACTTGTTGCCAAAGACATCAAGCTTGAAGAAGAGCAGTTTAAAGGAAGAGTTAAGAACTCCGATATATTTTCTATTGAATCCTTACCAAGAATTTTCTTATGCATTTCGTAATCTACGATTTCACTAACAGAATACACTGGTGGTATTTGATGCACATCTCCTACGACGATAGCCTTCTTGGCTAAGGCAAATGAAGGAATGGCCAATTCTGGAGCGACCTGTCCTGCTTCATCTACAATCAAAAGATCTATGTTCCGCATATATGGTAACTGCTTTAAATCATCAGATTCTTTCGATATTTTCATTTTTCCCGATTGGCTTGAATTCTTTGTTCTATCTAATGCTCCCTTAAAGACATCAGGTAATTTAAAGAATGTCATCACCATACAAGGTGTAATCTTTGCCATTCTATGGAATCTTTTGTCTTGGATGCTTAAATATTTATAGGTATATTTTCTTTCATCTAGACAATCATTTGCCATTAACCAACTAGCCTCATAATAATGAACTGCAAGCCAAAACATCTGATATCTTAACGTTATATCTAAAATACCATTTATTTCTTCAAGCCCCACAGCACTCAACTCACTAATACCATTTTCGGGGATACCTTTAACTTTTTTATCATCTTTATGAAGACTTTTTGTTATATGCAAAAGTTTCTCCTTATAATCGAATCCAAATTCGTTCAGACTCTCTAATAGATTCTCAAGTTTTCTATTAGAGGAATCTGGCTGAGCTTCAGATTTATAAAAACCTAAAAAACTCAAGAACTTCTGACACAATGTCTTTTTTTTCTGATTACTATTTTGAACCGTCGGCTTTTCAACAGCAGATAATATTTCTTTTAATTTCGATTCACGCTTTTGAATTTCGTTTTGAAGATACTTCATTACACCCTCCCAATAGGAGTTCTCATTAGTATTTTTTATATGATAACATTTATCACAACACTCCTGAAACGTATTCTTAAATTCTTCAAATTTTTCGTTTTCTGCTTGGCTATTATTTTTATGTTCTATACTCTCATAATCTATACCACCTTCTTTATTCGTCTTAAAATGTGGATCATTCTTCTTAGCATCAGAAGGAAAATATACTGAAAAAGAAGATAGTCCAATCCATCTTCTTTCCAACAACTTTCTCATTTCATCCTTACCAGAATCTTCCTCTACCACATTTGCAAAAGAATCCATTACATTGGTAACAGCTTTGTTATTAGTAGAAGTTGCTACAATAATGGGGGCTTTCAGACCTTCTTTTGCATGTTTGACAAACAAATCAGCAACAACACTTTGTAAAAGTGTAGTCTTACCTGTTCCCGGAGGACCAGACACAGCTAAAATCTCTCCATCTTTTGTTCCATTCAAATGATGAAGTGATTCTCTTTGAGAAGGAGAAAGGGGCCATTTACCACTCATAACTCCTAAATGTTTTTTCATTGATTTAATATTCAATTCTCCATATAAACCTTCTTCGGTATCTTTTGAAGGAAAAAGCAGATTGTTGAGTAATGGAACCGATTTCATATTTTCATCGATATGCTCAAACAAAAAATGATATAATTCGAGTATCTTGCCATAAGCTTCCACTGTTTCATCCAAAATAATCCATGCAGAAGGATAAATCTCATAACAACAGTTTTTCTTTTCAGAATTTTTAAGGAATGTAGAATCCCAGTCATTTTCAATCTGAAAATTGTAATATTCCTTCACCTTAGCAATATATTTATCCCAAAGAATTTCATTTTTATTGCTGATACCTTCTGTTAGATTGAAATCTTTATCTTTCCATTCACCAATAGAAACGTTATTCCCAAAAGGAGCCAAAATCTCAATCGGTATCCATGGAGCCTTAGTCTTATTTACCTTTAATTGTCCATTCACGTCAAGAATAGCTGGAATATAAAGAACAGGTATATCTAGTGCCCCTGTCTCTTGATTTATCCCCCTTTCTTTATTCATTTCATCAACATGTCTTTCGCTTTTGATAATTTTAGGCAAAATCAGCACATTTAGGTCATCTTCCTCTGTAACCTTTATCTTTTTCTGCTTTTTCTTTTCATTATATATTTGAAAAAGTTCTTTATAAACTTCTCTACCCAAAAAGCCATTTTCTAAGTTAGAAGATTCATCTAATTTCAAAGGCTTTTCCTTTTTAAAATCGATACCACTTTTGATTTTAATTATCTTAATGAGATATTCCAATATTCTTTTTTTGTCCATATAAAACATATTTTTTAATTAACTAAAACAAAATAGTGGCAGCAAAGTTACATAAAGAAATAATAACAGCCAACTTTTTCGGCAAATATTTTAGTATCACAAGGGGAAATTTAGAGATGTCATCCTGGAACTTCGTTGGAAAGAGAGTGAAGAAAAAGAAAGGATTTGCGAAATAAAAGAAAGAGATTCTTGGTATTTTCAAACTTTATTCGTATTTTTGCAAAGATTTAGCAAGCTATAAACAGAAACAAAAAATCATTTTCATATACCAACAATGAATACAGAACAACTTTCTATGACCAAGAAAACCCTTGTGGGAGTACAATTCCTCTTTGTGGCTTTCGGTGCAACGGTTCTGGTGCCTCTCCTGATAGGCATCGATCCGGCAACGGCTCTCTTCACCGCAGGTGTGGGAACCTTTCTCTTTCACTTCATCACCAAGGGCAAAGTGCCTATCTTCCTGGGCAGTTCCTTCGCCTTCATCGCCCCCATCATCGCTGCCACCAAGCAGTGGGGACTGCCGGGAACCATCGCCGGACTTACCAGCGTCTCCCTGGTGTATTTCATCATGAGCGCCCTGGTAAAATGGCAGGGCAAGAAACTGCTGGATAGGATTTTCCCACCAGTAGTCATCGGACCAGCCATCATCCTCATCGGTCTCTCCCTTTCGGGCAGCGCTGTGAATATGGCTAAGACCAACTGGATTCTCGCCTTTGCATCGCTCATCACCGCCATCCTGGTGCTTACCTTCTGCAAGGGACTGATGAAGCTGGTTCCTATCATTTCGGGCGTTATCGTGGGTTACGTCATCGCCATCTGCATGGGCGAGGTAGATTTCTCGGGCGTGGCAGAGGCATCGTGGTTCTCCTGTCCGGTAAGCTTCGATACCATCACCCATTTCTCTTGGGCGCCATTCCTCTATATGTTGCCTGTGGCGATAGCGCCGGTGCTGGAACATATCGGCGACGTGTATGTGGTGAGTGCCGTGGCGAAGAAGGATTTCGTGGAAGATCCGGGATTGCATCGCACGATGTTGGGAGATGGAGTGGCGTGTCTCTGTTCCGCCTTTCTGGGTGGTCCTCCTGAGACTACCTATTCTGAAGTAACGGGAGCCATGTCTATCACCAAGGTTACGAGTCCTGCCGTGATTCGCATATCCGCAGCCACTGCCATCTGTTTCTCCATCGTAGGCAAGCTGAGTGCCTTGCTACAGAGCATACCTCAGGCGGTATTGGGTGGCATCATGCTGCTTCTTTTCGGCACCATCGCCAGTGTGGGTGTTCAGAATCTGATGCAGAACAAGGTAGATATGAATGAAACCCGCAATGTCATCATCATCTCGGTGATGCTGACGATGGGCTTGGGTGGCGCCGTCCTCTCCTCCGGTTCCTTCGCCATTTCCGGCATCGGTCTCTCCGCCGTCATTGGCGTAGTTCTCAACCTCGTACTTCCTAAAACGAAGAAGGAGGAGGTATAAAAAGTGGGAAAACATCTTTTTTCGAAGAAAAAATGTTTTTTAATCATGAAGAAATAAACTAATTCGCAAAATATCCGTACCTTTGCAGTATGAAAACATTATTAGACGTACATACGCATACAATAGCATCGGGTCATGCCTACAGCAGTTTGCAGGAAATGACCATGGCAGCAAAAGAAAAGGGTTTGGAAATACTGGGAATCACAGAGCACGGACCTCATATCCCGGGCACCTGTGATCCCATCTATTTCAGAAACCTGCATTGCGTTCCCCGTCAGCTCTATGGAATCAAGCTGATGCTGGGAGCAGAACTCAACATCCTCAATACCCAGGGCGATATTGACCTTGATGAAGATTACTGGCGCATGCTTGATATCCGAATCGCCGGCATTCATAGCCTTTGCTGGCAGGGAGGAACCAAGGAAGAGAATACACAGGGTGTCATCAATGCCATGCGCAATCCATTCGTGCAGATTATCTCCCATCCAGGAGATGGAACGGCTGAACTGGATTTCGAAGCTCTGATGAAGGTTTCCAAGGAGACGCATACCCTGCTCGAAATCAACAACCACTCCATGGCTCCCATCCGTCACAAGACGGTAGCAGCTCCCTATAACTTGGAACTGCTGGAACTTGCCAAGAAGTACGAGACACCTGTCATCTTCGGAAGTGATGCCCACTTCTCTACCATGATTGCCGACTACAGCAACATCATGCCGCTGGTAGAGAAAGCTGAGTTCCCAGAAGAACTGGTACTCAACTATCAGCCGGAGAAGTTCATGGCTTATCTCAAGCCTACCCCAGAAAAATAGGAAAATTTCGTTTCACATTTCATTTGCACTACTATGATTATAGAGGAAATTATCAAGTATAATAAAGAATTCGTAGCCAGCAAAGGTTACGAAAAGTATCTTACGAGCAAATACCCAGACAAGAAACTTGCCATCCTTTCCTGTATGGATACCCGCCTGACAGAGCTTCTGCCGGCAGCATTGGGATTGAAGAATGGAGATGCCAAGCTCATCAAGAATGCCGGCGGACTGGTTATCAGTCCATTCGACTCTGCCATGCGCAGCCTTCTGGTTGCCATTTATGAACTGGGGGTAGAGGAAATCATGGTCATCGCCCACTCCAACTGCGGTGCCTGCCACATGAACGGCCAGCAGATGAAGGAATTGATGCTCAAGCGTGGCATACATCAGGATGTCATCAACACCATCGGACTTTGCGGCATCGATCTAGACCATTGGCTGGAGGGCTTCCACGACACCGAGGATTCTGTAAGGAATACTATCAATACGATCCGTACTCACCCTCTTGTACCAAAGGATGTAAATCTGCATGGTTATATCATCGATTCCAAGACGGGTAAGCTCACAGAAGTAAAATAAAGGATAAGTCAAGATTAAAATTTAAAATGTTACCATGGTTCTCCCTGGATAGTAACAATATTGCTAGCAGAACCGAAATATATTGCAAAATACCATATTTGTGGGATTGCAGACAAGGATAAAAAATAATACTTTTGCCTTTTAAAAATCAATAGTTTAAAATCATGGTAAAAACAATGAATGATATTGGAAATAGACAGACAGATTGCAATGCTGGCTGCAGTAAGCAAAAAGGAGTGAAGAATAAGCAAACCCGGCAGCTGGCACTATGGATTGGTGCTTTGATAGTAGGCGCCGTCTTGGGTATGTTCGGCATCAGCTGGCTGGATGGTCTGATGAATTTCATAGCCACGGTCTACACCCGCTTATTCCAGCTTCTGGCAGTACCTACCATTGCCTTGGCTGTCATCACGACTCTGGCATCCTTGGGCAACCAAGCTGATACCGGTAAGATATTCCGCCATGCCATCACCTACACCCTGCTCACAACGATAGCTGCTGCAGCTGTGGGACTGGTACTTTACAACATTGTTTCTCCAGGCAATTTACCTACCACTTTGGTACAGAGCGGTATGGCAGATGTTCCCCAAAACCTGGGAGAAACCAGCTATTATGACCATATTCTTGGGGTAATACCCAACAACATCATCAAGCCGTTTTCAGAAGGAAACGTTCTCTCCATACTGATTTTGGCAGCAGCTGCAGGTATTGCTTTGGCCAAAATGCCATATAGCGATAAGAAAGATGTCGTGATGAAAGGATTATTTGGATTGCAGGATCTGCTTTTCATGCTGATTCATGGATTAATCTGGGCTTTGCCCTTGGGTATCGTTGCCTTTGCTGCACAACTATCAGCCCAGTTCTCTGCTGGTATCGTGATGGCTTCGCTGGGGAAGTACGTTGCTGTTATCCTGGGAGGTAATGTCATCCAATTTTTCATCATCCTTCCGCTCTTCCTCCTGGCAAGAGGCTTGAATCCTGTGCGTACATTGGGTAAGATGATGCCGGCTGTATTAATGGCTCTGTTTACAAAGAGTTCTGCTGCTACGTTGCCTGTGACGATGCAGACTGCAGAAGACAGATTGGGAGTTTCGAATAAAGTTTCCCGCTTTGTATTGCCTATCTGTACCACCATTAACATGAATGGTTGCGCAGCGTTTATCCTCGTAACCTCCTTATTCCTGATGCAGAATGGAGGAATGCCTTTACCTTGGTCGACGATGATTCTCTGGCTCTTCATTTCTGTTATCTCAGCAGTGGGTAATGCAGGTGTACCGATGGGATGTTATTTCCTGACCCTGTCTCTGATGTCTGGTGTCAATGCTCCTATCGGCATCATGGGCATTATCCTGCCAATCTATACCATTATCGACATGATAGAGACGGCAGAGAATGTATGGTCAGACTCCTGTGTCTGTGCTATGGTGGATAAGGACCTGAAAGGCTAATTACAGCCGGCAGACTTCTCTTTTCACTAAGAGAATTAAACAAGACTGTGAATCTGACTTTCGATCAAGATCATCTGCATCAGCTCAACATTAGTATTGTTGTTAATCGCAGCATCTTCTACTTCAGTAAAATAATCAAGAGTGGCAGAACACTCTCCGGTAATATCTATACCAATCACTTTCTCATGGGCATAGATAATACGAAGTACGGCTTGCAGCTGCATAACCGTCAGGTTGCCATTACTCCAATCTGTGATGGCATCCTGCTTTCTTAAAACATCCTTGTCGATGGAAATATAGACAGGTTCGTGAATGAGTTTACCGGCCTTGGATGGCCATGCCTGATGGTGATTTATTTCTGCCTGACTATAGAACAAGACCTTTTCTCTCAGATGAACGGGTACTTGAGCTATCAACTCATCCGATGCCCCAACAACAATAATGTGTCTGACAAACGGGTTCTTCTCCAACACATCTCTCACCCAGCCGCCACATGACACTACACCCTCCCATTCCGGTTGCTGCATGTCTGGATGATGATCGAAAATAATCAAGGAAAAAGGTTCATGGAGTCTGGATACCCAATATTCGGTGAGATAATGAAAATCACCGGAGTCTATGAAATGGATAGCCTTTGCAGGAAAAGGAGCAAGCCTGCGATGCAGTTCTTCTCTGCCTTCTTCATCACAATAGCAATCCACTCCCTTCATGTCCTGACAATCTACATGGATGATTTGCTTGTTTGAGGCAAATGTCTCATAGTTATATACGCCAGTAAAGTTCAGAAGAATGACAGGTGTTTTCTTTTCCATACGCCAGTAAGATAAAAATAACATATTTGAAATGTAGAACATCAGCCGGTGATGAGAAGATAAAATATCACCACTGGCTGATGTCCGAAAAGATTTAGAAAGTGAACTGCTCCAGTTTCAAGCCGTTCTTGGTAAGGGCTTCAATCTTTGGAACCAATGTGGTGAAATGCTCAGAAGCCATGTGAGCTTTCAGAACGTCCTCGTTCTCCCATGTCTCGCAGATCATCATCACCCCATTACGAGTTCCACTGGTGAAATAGTCGTAGGCAATATTGCCATTGTCCTTCAAGGACTTCTCTACCAGCTCCTTACACAAAGTGTTGATTTCCTCAACCTTTACCTCTTCCTTTTTCTCAAAAAATACATTTAATCTAATCATAGTTCTTTATTTTTAATATTGACATTGTATGCAATTGCTGGTTGCAAAATTACCTATTTTTTATGAATCCCCAACAAATTATGCGTTATATTTTTGTTAAAATTAGAAGTTTTTATACTTCTACGAGGGAAAGTCATCAGTTTACTCATTAATCTTTTTATTTGAAAAATAAGATTGTTTTCAATGCTTGATGAACGCCAACCCCATCTGCATCGCCTTTTTCACCATATTTGCCACATTGCTGGCTTGCAGTTTGCTCATCAAGTTGTGGCGGTGAAATTCTACGGTATTGTTGCTGATGTTCAACTCCCGGGCGATGGTATTGGTGGAATGTCCCTCGGCTATGTGCTCTAAAACTTCGAGTTCTCTGTTAGAGAGGTTGACTTGCTCGACATTCTGCTGATTGATCAGTCTGAAAAACTGTTGACTGTAATACCCCTTTCCTTCTTCTATCTTGTGCAGGGCGGTAAGAAGTTCCTGCGGGTCATCGCCTTTCAAGACTATGGCATCTACATCCTCGTCCATCAGCTGGCGTATCGTCCAGATTTCTTCGTGCATCGTATAGACGATGATCTTGGTCTTGGGATGCTTATGATGAAGCTGCTTGACAAGCTGCAGACCATTCTCATCACTCAGTTCCAAGTCGATGATAGCGGTATCGATATTCTCCCTGTTGATAAAATCCCTGGCGGATAGGAGACTAGAGGCGGTCTGTACATTTTTATAGACACCATCTTGCAGGATGAGTGCTCTTAAACCAACCAGGACGACAGGATGGTCATCTACAATGAGGATGCTTTTGCTTTTTTCCATGATGATACAATTTTAAACGTTGTCTATCGCAAACCTAGGCTCGCAGATTATAGTTGAAACTTGAGTTCTACCAGATACTCTTCTCCATTGTTTCTTATATTGAGTTCTGCCTGCAGAGCATCTGCTCTCATCTTCAGGGTATCTTTGCCGATGCCTGGTTTGTCCTGGCTGATAGGGTGAAATGGTGACAGATCGTTGATGATGGATATGCTCCCCTGCTTTCCATAAGTATCCAGCGTGACGCTTATCATCTTGCTGTATCCATATTTGATGGCGTTGGATACGCATTCCTGGATGATGCGGTAGATTTCTACCGCCTTGCCGTCAGGGAGATTCCGTGCATTGAAAGAGGTACTGATGGATGGCTTGACGATGGTTCCGTTTTCAACTGTTACCGATTGACAGAAGCTTTCTACCAGCTCTGCAAGCGAAGTGTTGTCAAACCTAGGTGGTATCAGTTCATGCGAAAGACGGCGTACGTCATGTCCCACGTTTTTAAGCATTCTTTCTGCTTCCCCCTTATCGGTCTGCATCATGATATTCACCGCCAGAATATCGTTGCATACTCCATCATGCAATTCCTTAGCCAGACGCTTGCGCTCATTCTCCACACCATTGATATAGGATGTCTTTTCCGACAATTCTGCTCTCTGCCTGTCGAGTTTCCTGCGGTATAGGATGACAAGAATGGCTATCAACAATACGATGAGTGCCAGGATGAGCCATAAGATGCGGATATAGAGCAAACTCTGTTCGTGGTTCATCTTTTCTATCAGTATTTCTTTCTCCAAGGTCTTGTACTTGATATTGAACTCACTCAACTGCTTGTCGATGTCACTCTGCTTGAGGGAGTCACTTTTCATGTATGCCTCTTGCATTGCCTGGTATGCCTGAGTGTATTTACTCATATTGTAGAGGCATCTGGCCTGGGTGGCGAGAAGCTTGTCTTTAGGCATCGGCAGATTGGTACCCGCCAACCTACCGATGCTGTCCAGAAGTATCCATTGCTCAGCGTATTTCTTCTGTTGTCCCAGCAAGTCTGCCTTGATTTCCAAAATGCCAAGTACCCCATTGCTCGTAGGTACCAGATTGCGGCAGGCTTCATTGGCGTAAGTGAGATAGAAGGCAACGGAATCGGCCTTACCCAGTTGCAA
This sequence comes from uncultured Prevotella sp., assembly GCA_900544825.1. Taxonomy (GTDB): domain Bacteria; phylum Bacteroidota; class Bacteroidia; order Bacteroidales; family Bacteroidaceae; genus Prevotella. Next base: position 19,695 of record UQWP01000057.1, read on the forward strand.
GTACGACTTGAGCAACGGAGAAAGGTATTTGAGAGTCAACACATTATAATTGGCTTGCTTTACCATGTTCCACAACGGAGTAAGGCTGTTGACGCTTTTCCGGTAATTTCCCTGTCGCATCAGAATAGCACCTTTATTGGCATGGGCCGATAGTCGTTCGATGGTATCGTTGATAGCGATAGCTTTAGATTCAGCCTTGTCGGAGTACTCTATGGCTTCTCTGAATCTCTTCTGTTCGTTAAAAAGCACGGAGATACAATTGTAGAGATAAATCTCATATTCCGCATTTTCGCTCTTGATGGCTTTCTGGATGCCCTTCTTATAATAGATAAGCGAGGAATCCAGGTCTCCGATTCTACGATAACAGATGCCCATTGCTCCACACATGGCAAGCATACCATCGTAATCTTCAATCTTCTCGGCAAACGGGATGCCTTTCTTTCCGATTTCTATGGCTTCTCTCATCTTTCCCAGGTCTGTATATGCAGTCATCTTCTCGCTGGTAAGCCAACTGCGAGTGGTGTCGGCACAGTTCATATTGAGTGCGCTGTCTATCAGAAGGATGGCCTGTTTCTTATCACCATCAGCATTATAGTTGACGGCTTCCAGAAACAAGGAATATGCACGCTTCTCGTCTTTGCTGCTGTCCCGTTGACAAGCGGCAAGAAAAGCAATGGATGATAACAGAAGGAAAATATATGTGAATATGGCTTGTTGTCTGTGATGTATTGTTTGCTTCATTTGCTATTATATTTACGTTATTTGCAATTACTATCATAAACGATTGTCCGTGCAAAGATATGAAAAATAATCGGAAGAGACATTTTTTCTATTGTTAAAAAAGGTGGCGGCTGTTATTTTTCCGCCCATGCGTCACTTTACCTACGGAAAACCATAGGCTATATGCTGTGGTATTCCGTAGAAATGATTTTAAATATCCTTTTTTTTACTGTCGTTTGAAGCTTTGTATGGTAATTGTCGCTATCTTTGCATTCAGTCATTCTCTTGTTATACTTAGTAGCTCTAAGTGAACGGCGAAATGTAGTAGTAAATAATCAAATAATAAATGTCTAACTTAAATTTTAAGGATTATGCGTAATATTGGTGAAGAAATCTTGTGGGATATCGTGCGTGTTATCAAATGGATAGCCATGCGTGTGCTGCGCCTCTTCGGCAAGTTATTCTCCTTTGCATGGGACAAGGCAAAGGAGAAACAGGAAATGAAGAAAATGGAAGAAAGGGAACAGGGCTTATGAAATACATGAAACTATTGTTAGTATTCGCCTTCGCATTGCTTTCGATGGCTGGCTTTGCCGAGAAAGGCGATATGTGGGAGGTGAAAGATGCCGACCTGACGGTGTGGGATTCGCCTAATTATCTTACGAAGTTGGGCATGATGCATCAGGGTGATACTTTTGAGGAGGAAGGTATGGATGGCGACATGATCAGATTCCTCTACAAAGGCAAAACGGCTTATGTGGCTTCTTACTGCTGCCAACGATTTGAGCCGGAACCGGATTCTGATGTTGATGTCGAAGAAGAAATGCCTGCAGCTGCCACACAGCAGGATGCCAAGGAAGACGCTAAGAATGAAAAGACAGAACTGGCTGCTGTTGCCCAACAGAAAGGGATACAAGCCTCCAAGGCTGATGCCAGAAAAGAGGATATGCAAGCACCAGCAGGAACTCAGCAAAGTGCCGAAAAGGAAGAAACAGGAGTATTAATGGGCATAGGAATGCTGCTCCTGTCACTTGTTGGAGGCGCCCTCGGTCTTATCGCCATCATGTTTACTTTCTTTTATGTTTTCAGATACCAGAAATTGGCAAAATGGATGAATGGGAAATGTGGAACGGAAGTGATACCTTACAAACGATTCAACAAGTTGCTCCTCGTTCCAGTACTGGCAGCATTAGCTACTGTAGTGATTACCATATCGTTTGGATATCTGGCAACGCTGGTAGAACAGGACAGCACTTCGCAGATCTTCCTATCGCTGACAGGTGTAGCATTAACTATAGCAACCCCCGTTCTGTGTCTTTGGTACAGATATAAGAAAGACAAGGAACAATATGGCAAGAAGGCTGCAAGATGGATGATGCTCTATTCGTTCCTCAGCATCGTGGCAATATATCTGGTTTGTGTTGTAATAGCCTATATTATTGTGGGAATTGTTGCTGTACTGATTTTTGCCCTGATTGTAAGTCTGGCATTCCCTACAAGATACTATGTTGTCCGCAGGTGGTAGCAGACCTGATTTCAAAGACAGCTATATGTTATACCACCATTTGACAATGTTATAACTATACTTTAAGCAATACGTACAGAAAAAGGAAAAAGCTTTGAAAACAATCTTATTTTCAAAGCTTTTTCCTTTTTTCTTGCATCATTCAGATAAAAGCCGTATATTACCATGCCTCCAGCTTATCAGCAATCTCAGGCATCTTATCCTTGCTGAATACAGGATTCTTTCCTTCCTTTTTCTGCTGACGATAATCTTGCAGCAGGAAGACGGCTTGGCGAGAAAGCAGAACAATGGCCACCAGATTACAGAGCGTGAGAAGAGCCATCGTGATATCGGCAAAGCTCCATGCGAAATCCAGCGATACCACAGCTCCTACCATCACCATCGCTGCCACAGCAAGGCGATAGATAAATACGCCCAACTTGGAATCCCTGATATATCTCACATTGGTCTCGCCATAATAATAGTTGCCGATGATGCTACTAAAGGCAAAGAGCCAGATCATCACAGCCACAAATGGATTGCCGAGACTTCCGATTTCGTGGGTCAAGGCATCCTGCGTCAGCTGGATACCATTGGATGCGGTAACATCTACCCCACTCAGAAGGATGATGAAGGCGGTGCAGGAACATACCACCAAGGTATCAGTAAAAACACCCAAAGCCTGAATCAAACCTTGCTTCACCGGATGACTTACCGTAGCCACAGCTGCTGCATTAGGTGCACTACCCTCACCAGCCTCGTTACTGAACAAACCTCGCTTGATGCCCTGTATCACCGTAACACCCAGCACTCCGCCGGCAGCCTGATTGAATCCGAAGGCATTCTCCACTATGGCAAGCAACACCTTAGGCAGACTGACAATATTCCAAGCCACTACTCCTACAGCTATCAGAAGATAGACGACAGCCATCACAGGAACCACGATAGAAGAGAACTTAGCCACTCGCTGGATACCACCGAAGATGATGAGAAGGGTAAGCGCAGTAAGCACAATTCCCATGGTAGCTGGTTCGATACCGAACGCTTTCTGCCAAGCCAGACAGATGGTATTGCTCTGAACAGAATTATAGGCAAAGCCAAAGGTGATGATCATCAGGACGGCAAAGAGAATACCCATCCATCCCTTTCCCAATCCATACTTCATATAATAGGCAGGTCCACCAAAGAAGGATGTCTTGCCCTTACGCTTATAAAGTTGGGCAAGAGTTGATTCGATGAAAGCCGATGATGAACCCAGTAAAGCCAGTACCCACATCCAGAACACGGCTCCCGGTCCACCGATACTGATTGCAGTAGCTACGCCTGCAAGATTACCCGTACCGATACGGCTGGCCAATGCCACCACGAAAGCCTGGAAGGAAGAGATATGTTTCATCTCGCCATCCACCTTTACCTCCATCGACAGCTCATCATGGCCTATCTCCTCCGGTTGAATCTTGTCGTGATTCAACAGCAGCCTGATCATCTCCTTGATGAGTCGAAACTGTACAAACCTAGTACGCCAAGTGAAAAACAGGGCACAGCATATCAATACGGTGATGATGATATACGACCAGAGAAAATCGCTAACCTGAACTAAAAAGTTTTGTAATGTATCTACCATTTGTCTATTAAAAACTGAATATTATTCCTTTTCGGTTGCAAAATTACACAATTTCTTTCAAAAACCAGCAATTTATTCAAAGAAAACAGAATTTAAAGGATACTATGTTGCCCGAAAGTGGTAGAAGACCTGATTTCAATGACAGCTATATGTAATAACACTATCTGACAATGGTATAACTATACTCTAAGCAATACGTACAGAAAAAGAATTGGGATTTGCAAGAAAATCGGAAAGTTTCTTGCAAATCCCAATAAAATAGTTGATGATTTACTTCTTAACCAGGCA
>UQWP01000058.1 GCA_900544825.1 uncultured Prevotella sp.
GAGTTGTAACATCCTCAATACATGAGCCACCACAAAGATATACGCACATCAGAGAACGTAGAATCCCACTATATTGATAACCAAACAATGTGCATCTCAATCCCAAGGTGGAATCTATGGTTTGAGTTAAAAGAATACCTAAGCTTGTTGCTTGCTATATACAAAATGGTCTGCCCTAAGGATAAGTCTAAAGTCAGACCATTGGTTTTTATTATAACATGCCAACTCACAGCAATCCAAGATATAGTCTGCACATTCCCAATCAAGAGAACATGCAGACTTTTTTATACCCATCCTTTACGATGCAAATACCAAACAAGCCAATAAATTAGTATCTCTGCTCCGAATCCACCTCCAAGGACTATCCATAACACCCCAGAATGGATTTCTGTAATGTTCACAATGACCACCAGTACCAAAATCGAAAATGTAAAAATCAAAGTCAACATACATGCCGCAGCAATATCAAGAGGAATCGAGATTCTACCTGATGCCTCATTTACATCATCAAGCACCGCTCGCACTTTCTTGCCAAAGGCATCAGCAACATCATCACCCATTTCTACTGCAACCTTCTCTATACTTAACTTAATTCTTTCATCCACTCGAACAGTATTAGCCTCCTTCAACATAGGAAGGAGTTTGCCAACCTTGGCTGTAGAAGCATCTACTTGCTCTGAAATAATCTTGTAATTACGGATACTTTGCTCAACTATGCCTGATAATGCACGAAACGCATTGATGTGTTGATTGAGCAAATCACGATCCATATCTCTCTGTTGTTCGGGCGAAAAGGTATCCAATTGCGCTCGAAGTTCATCTGTATCAAATTTCTTCATTCTATTCTGCTTTAAATATAATATAGTTATCTACGTCTTCCATATCTTGCTCGTTTTCCCAATGCAGCAATAGCAGCCTGAGCACAACGATGTGCCCACTCCATTTCATCTTCACGTGGATCTCGTCCCCATTTCTGATCATTGCCTGTACTACCACCTTCTCCTGAAACTGAAATGTTGGGAGTAGCGAGCATCGTAAAATAAGCTGTAGCAAGATTCGTCAACATCTTCCAGTTAGCTACACTACGAAAATCAAACTCCGTATCAAAATAGTCCTCTATCTCTTTCGGAATAAAGCGATCATAGACTTCGCCATCAATATTTATACTTACACGTGATGTTCCAGGAACTCTTTCCGTATAAGAATTGAAAGCTCGGCTATATGTATCATCAACGAACTTTGCCGTGGTATTCCCGGCAGTTCCAATACCAGAGCCATCAACTTTAAAGCCTACAGCTATACCCTTCTGGGGCTTTTGAACAGGATTATTCATTGAAGCAGAAACATTCCTCATCTGTGGATGAAGCAACTTCCAGGTAGTTTCGATATTCTTGGCTATCAACTTTCGTCCACGCCCCAATTCAGAAGCCTTGTACTTTGCATTACCTTTCGCCAAAACATAACCACGAACGATACCCTCTTTGTCACGACGTAAACGCACATCATATCCTTTTCTTTTCAACAAATAAGCATATTCATCCCATGACCAATGCGGCATTAATCGAACGATGTCCATACAATCCTCACTCACCTTCCTGAGATTATTGTCTCGAATCTCACAAGCCGTAGTCCAACCATATCTTCGAGCAATAATCTCAGCTGTTCTTTGGGCACGAAGATGAATGGCATGATCATTATTCATCTGTCCCCATTCTGTCATTCTACTAACTGCTGCATGAAGATGAGGTGTACCGCTCTCTGAATCTTTATGAAGCCAAACAGTAGCCATACTACATCCCAAATAAGTTTTGTCTGATACCAACTTACCCTTTTTGTCATAGATTACCTGTTTGTCAAACTCTTCTATAAAATCGTTCCAAAGTTTCTTCCAATCAGATAAAGAAAAGTCCTTGGTAAGTTCAGCAGAAGGACTTATCTCGATACGGATCACGTTATTCTTGACGTCCATTCGCGATGCAGAAATCAAGTTCATCATCATCCAAATCCCTAAAGCATCCATATCTGCATCAAGATTTTGATTACATACATGGTATATTTTCTCCGGATGTTTCTTGTGCTCCGATTCACCACTCATATATCTGATGGCATTGATACCATGTGATATTGCTTTTGCCTTTGCAATCATAAACTACTAATTTAAGTTGAACTAGATGGGAAATCATTAACTTTCTGTACCGACTGCAAATAGTCGACTACAGCATTCGTTATTGGCACAACCCTCTCATACCAATCAAACATCACACGATAATTACGAAAGAGAGAAAGCTTTTGTTCGTTAGTTAACCCCGACAAAGCATTAGCAAAATTGACCATATCAATACGGCATTTCGCCAAATTTCCTAGCAGTTTTATCTCTTCATTAGACAACTTGTTCTTTGGCTTATACCCCAAACAACGAGCACGAACAAAGCTACTTACTGTCATATTACAACTTTTAGCAGCCGAACAAATCTTCGAATATTCACCCTGAGTCACCTTGGTAACTACCACATGATTTCGTTTATTCTCCAACGATATTTGTTTACTTTTATTTGTCATTTCTTTAATCGTTTAAAATATTCATATCAAGGGTTGTGAGCCTGCGAACGACTTCATCCTCCGCTCTTTCTCAAAGAAAGGAGGCGAGAACGCAGAGGATACCGAGCGCAGCAAAGGTAATACCTCGGCATATCTCGCAACAGAAATGCCGTCACCTCTGCTTACCCACAACCCCTTCAGCCCTTTAACCAGTCACCTTATCCCAAGGCTTAGCCTTCAAGTATTGATTCAAATAGAACTGGGCAGAAGGCTCCGGAAACTGACTCAAATAAACTGGAACAAAATCTATGGCACGCTGCTTATCAGACTCCGCCATAGAATCCCAAGCATTTTGAAATTCCCCCGTATAAGTACCGATTTTCGGATAGACATCAACCAATCGCTGCAAAGGAATTGGAGCGTTAGAAGCAACTTCCTCTTTCTTCTCTTCTACAACCGATTCGGTCTTCTTCGGTACGACTCGTTTTTTACTCACTTTGCGTTGAGCATTCTGAGTATTAACAACACGACGCTGCTCATAAGCATTACGTTGAGCATCGATTTGTTCACGAAAAAGCGTAAAGAACGCTTTCAAAAGGGAATTGGAAAAAGCTGGTTCCTTTTCCTCTTCCACATAACGAGCGATAGCTTTTGCTATCTGTCCCGCATCTTTGTCTTCTAATTGCGCTAAAGCAACATAAAGACTTGTTGGAATTGTTATTGCTTTCATTACTTCTAAAATTTATTTTATGAATAGATTCGGATACCATATTGACGGCAAATCCAAAAAAATGTTCCAATACTAACGCTTTGGTAATTTCGCTTCAACAAATCAGAAAACAGTTTATCTGTCTTCAATTCGTTATAATCCAAATTCTGTTGACTACAGATGTGGAAGAACGGTCTGCCATCTTCTCCCAGAGTAGCAAGAGAACAGCCAACCTTCATCCATTGTTCATAGGAAACTGTCACATCCGTTCCGGTGCGGCTGATTATCTCACAGCATTTTTTCACAGCCAGAAGATCATCATTCCCATCGAAATCACCAAGAGGATAAAACACCTTTCTAGAAGGTTCCACATAAACACCTTCGTATGGGATTGCACTCATGTTAATTAGCGGATGCTCATCATAACTTATACAACGCATACGAGTGAGGTCGCTACATGCTCCATCAATCGTAATTCCCATTTTTTCAAAATCGATTTGCAACTGTCGAAACTGTTGCAAATGATTTTGTGGATACCGCAAAGGAATAATGGCGAAGATACCTTTACCACTAACACTGAGCGAACAATAAGCAATCTGAGGCAATACAGCCAACTGAGTTTTGAGTTCTTCCCAATTCGTTATATCTGGGTTTTCCTTAGAATCTACATCTATACTTATCAACCCCGAATATTGCTTTATGTTCCCAACGGCTCTCGTTGGAGCAAACACGCCACTAATAGCTGCTTGTGGGAGTCGCCGCTTCCATTTATCCCGTTCCTCCTTATCTGCAATACAGCGCATCATCTGAATGACATTTGCATACTCTTTAGAGAAAAGGAAATCATGCAAGGTAATTACCCTTCCCACATTATCAGTGACTCCATCGTAAACTGAAATTTGCCTTGAAAATATATTCATAGATATACCTTATTTTATAGTTTCAGTTGCGACACGTCCTATACTTCTAATTATCAATAAGATCGAGCAGCAACCCACCGCAACCATATTTCAATCTGAAACTTATCATTCAACTACAGCAGGTTGCGGTAGGATTACGCTTGAACTCCCTTTATATAAAGGGGTTTCCGTTGATGCGCAACCGCAACCATGAAGTTCTGGCTGTTTATTGACTATCCTACTCACGTATTGCCTGCTAACACCAATACCTTCTGCAAACTTAGTAATATTCATTTTATCTTCTCCTACTAGGGAATACAGCAGTTTAATCAACTGTTCTTTCGTCATCTTCTTAGCTGTCGTTCCTCCTGTAATAAGATTCAATGCTTTGGTTCCACAATACTCGAAGTAGCGCATACACTCCACACTATACTTCATTTCTTCTGCTGACACCTCTGTAGAAGATGGCAAAGCAAAATAACAACCAGGCCCAGCATCATCTTGGCAAGACAAGATGTGAGTAATGGCACACCATTTCAATACATGAATACGCAATTTCGATAACATCGATGCCTGGAACGAATCATTTTCATCCGTTCTAGCCTTTGTTTCGTTATAGTAATCTATGTACACTTGCTTAGCTTCAGCACAGAGCGTCAGTTCCATATTCCCCATCTTCAATAGCTTCGTGAAGATCTCATTCCAAGCTTCTACATAGGATGATTCCAACACTACCTCAGAATAAAATGACTTCGGTATATTGTCAGGATATACAAACAGCCACCTCTGCACAAAACCCAAACTAGCCAAATTTCTTTTGAAAGCTTCAGTAAAAGCATCTGGCTGGATGCCACCCATCATGCAAAGAAATGGATGTTCTATACGAATTGGCATTTGAGTCTTTCGAGTGACAGAAAAAGTGGTACCATCCCAGATGGAAAGATAGTTGCTTATCTCACCACTATTATGATAGCGTCCGATATCATCTATGAAACCCTTGATTTCATCTCGGTACAACAGCAGTCCATCACGAGAGTCACATCTTCTATCAAGCACCTGATACAAACCTTCAGGAGTAACATCAGAGACAATCAGTTGATTAAATATAGGTTCATCCTCCTCGACATTCTTCTTGAAGACCTTATATTTATCACGAAAATCCCTATAGCGATTACCATCCTCTTGATGCATAGGTTCCAACAGAGCCTTGATTGGTGAACTTTTGTTTGAACCACTTGGAGCTATGTGACTAATCCATAAATTAGGATGATTTCGATACTTCCCATCATGAATCGTCACATGTTTTCCACACAAAGTTGCCACGATACAATACACCGCAGATGTGATGAAATCCTTCGGGCACTGGAATACCTTAGCATATTGCTCGATAACTCGCTGTACTTCCAAACGAAGAACATAAGTAGGCAATTCCTTTGGTGGAGCATCCAGTGAATGCGAATTGATTTTAAGCATACCATATTATTTATCAAGATCAAAGACACGCTCTATATCCGACTGACGATAGAAAGACTTTCTTCCCATCTTAACAGGTTTGAGCATTCCATCCTTCGCCCAACGCCATAGCGTCACCTTAGATATACGATACTTGCTCGCTACCTCATCTGGAGTCAACAATGGAGATTCAACTTTCAGAGGTTTCTGATTCATCTCTTCCTGCCAATTCAAAAAGAGTTCCTTCAAATCTGCCATATTAAGAATAGCAAGACTCATGTTGTTACTTAAAATTTCACTTGTATTCATAATCTATTATATCTTTAAAATTATACATTTTCCATTTCAACAGGTCTCTAAAATATTATTACTTGAAAGCCAATGAAACGAATTGCGCTGCAAAAATACAATAGAAAAATCTAAGAAAAAAGAAATCTTATGTTCCTTAAAAAAAATATCTAAAAATAGGAACAAATAAAAAGAAAAAAAGGTGTTCCCAACATTTTTTAGGAACACCTTCTAATTATTATAATCCACTATCAACCAACTGTTTTTCAAACTGTTGCAAATCTCCGGTCTTGATTTTCAGAGTTTTACCATCATCAGTTCTCAAATAACGTTGCACAGCTTTCACAAAACTTTCTTTAGCTTTCAAATCCCCCTCAGATACATCCTCTGCATGAACTTCCTGCCATAAGAAAGAAATTATCTCATAGTTATATGCCTTCGTATTTTTATCCGCAGGAAAACGAACCTTAATATCATCTTTTAAATTCAGATGATAAATAAAAGCAGCAGCACGCTTTGCTCTCGTACCCTTTTCCGATTTTATATAACGCAAACCTACATCAACAAACTTTTCAATGTAATCGTCACTCTTTTCAGAATTACTGTCCAATTTCAGGAAATCATGCAAATTATTTACTTTCTTAAATTTTTGCTCTAGCAAATTAAATTTTGCAAGAGCATAGTATGCTGCAGTCATTTGACCTAAATCGAAACAATAGTCAGCAAATTCTGAAACTGAACAAGAATCCTCATTTGGCTCAAAATCCAATGAAGGCACTCTGGCACTGTTTCGATATGCTTTAATTTGATTTTTGATAGCATTCTCAGATGTCATTTGGCAAATATTATCAAAGAAGAAATATTTGTATGCAGCATTAAATCCATTACAAAAAACACGAAACAAATATGAATTCTCCAAAGACGTTTCTTTATATTTTGCAAAAACGGAATCACGCATTGCCCATGCTATAAAGTGTCTTTTATACTTCTTCACTTGCTTTGTATACATCTCAAAAAGTTCCTGCAACTTTTCCCATGTTTCTTTCGTTGTCACGACAGTCACTTTTTTATTTTTAAAAGTACACACATGACTATAATAAGTATCAACATTTGTAAATATTGACACATAACCTTTAGGTCGTTTTCTTCTACTAGCTAAATTTATCATAACTAAATGCAATTAATTGTTTCTTTTAAAATGTCATCATCTATCTGGCGATAGCGATTGAATGCCCTACTTCCCTCAACATGACCACTCATCTTTCCAACAATATTCGGGTCACGAACAGCCTTATAAGCTGCACCAACGAAAGTACGGCGAGCCATGTGAGAACTGGCAACATCACAAATTCGTTTCATTTCATTCTCCCCAGTCGTTGAGTTACGAACCTGAACGATTCTTGTGATGCCACAAATCAACAGGATAGCCTTGATGGCATCATTGTATTTCTGTGGACTGATGAAAGGGAATAAACGTCCATCCTTATCAACACCCTCATATTTCTTCACCAATTTCAAAGCACATGGATTTAACGGAATACGAGGCTTCACCGGAGCATCCTCATCGGCCGTCTTACTCGGCACATACTCCAAGATTCCCTGGGTGATGTTCTGAGAAGTCAATCTTGTAAGATCACCAACACGACAACCTACCAAACACTGGAACACAAATATATCACGCTGAGTTTCCAATGTCCTTAAAGGAAGTTTTGAACATGCCTTCTTATCCTCATCATCCAGTTTTTCAAACATTGCTGGAATATCTGTTTCAGCCACAAGATTTCGTTCTTCCTTTGTTATATAAATAGGTGTACCATACTTCTCCACGCCTATCTTAATTCCATCGAAAGGACGATTGGTTGTTCTCTCCGTTTCATACAACCATTGCATAAACGCCTTAAATTTCTTTTTAAGTTTCACAATGGTATTCTCTCCACGGTCTTGCAATTTGGTCATCGTATGCACCACGTTGATTTCAACAGGATACTCTTCAAGAATACTTTCAAACTGCTTAGGGTATTTCTCCGATAAAGTCTTCTCATAACGAAGATACTCCTCGAAATCTTCAATATCCTTACGAGTCATCTTGTCTATATTCCAAGCAAACTTCTCCTGCATCACTTTCTTCTTGAAAGCTTCATATCGAGCCAAATCCCGAATCAACACCCGAAAGGCCTTGGTATGATCATAAGAGAAGCGCTTCTTTTCCAGATACTCTTCTGCCAGGTCATAAATGGAGTTCTTTTTTCTTTCTCTCTTTCCTTTCTTGGCAGGCTGACGTGTTGGATGAAGAAAGCGGTTTACTATCTTATCCAACCACACTGCATCTACATCATCTTTATGAGCAGAAGCGAAAGCCTCCATTATAGAAGCTAACAACTCGTCCAACAATTGCTTTTGCTGTTTAGAGTTTTTCACTTCAGGTGTTATAATGCGATCTGCTACAACAACCTCGCCATAAGATTTCAACTCATAGCCTTTCTTTGCAGCTTCTTCTTTATTTATAGACAATACTTTTTCTGGTACAGCAATACCAGTCTTTAAAGTCTTAGTTCTATTGATAAAATATCGAAAATGCTTCGGAGAGATAAACAATCCGCTCTTTACCCTAAGATTGGCACCACGAAAAGGCACGAAGCGAATGAGTATTTCGCTTCTATGCGTAACCTTATCTTCCTTGCTTGATATACTTAATTCTATACTAGCCATATTAGTTCCATTTTGGTTGCTGCAAAGATACAACATTTTTGGCAACATTTTGGCAACATCTTTGAAATCTAACGTATTTTTAAGAAACTTTACGAAACAAGCAACAACTATCAATATCTGATTATCAAGCACTTACAATCATCTTATTTTTTCATGAGTTTAAATAAAAATATGCCTATCAGGCGCACCGAATAAAATGCTAAATAGTTTATTATCAGCTATTTAGCATTTTCTATTTTATAAAATTGCTCGTGTTTTTGCTCGTGTTTACCTGAATAACTCCCATTTCAGCCTCAGCAGAAGAAACAAGAAAAGCGACCACCCATCACGGGCAATCGCTTTAAATGTTCAATTAAAATTAGCCATTATAGCTAAATCAGGCGCAAAGATACAACTTTTTCCCCACAAATCACACATCATTAACATATTTCACCAAATTTTTAAAGGTGTCATCGTCCTCCTCCATAATTCTCGAAAGATCCTCATAATTAAGTCCCAACTCCTTACAGTTCTTCAAAAGCACCGTTTGGGCGTCCCTGAGAGTTCTAAATACGGGGTGTGGATCCAACTTCTCTCCGTAACGTGTTTGCACCACTACCGTGGTACTTTCCAACGTTTCCAACTCCTTGCGGCAGAGTTCAATAGTGTTGAGGCTAATTGCCGTTGAATCGATCAGCAAAGCCAAACCATCATTATACTTTCCGCTCTTCTTTAACATTGCCTTTATGCGGCTTGAATAATTTCTCATAATTGATATTTTTTACAAAAGTACACGAATTTATTTTTTAGCCCTTGCGTGGAAAATGGGATAGGCGAGGTTTAACGACCCCTACCCCCCATTTAAAAAAACACACCCCCACCTCAGGGCTTGCAAACGTTCTTGCACATATTGGAGAAAACTTTTTTCCAAACTTCCATCTTCTGCACACATTTTTGCAGCCTCATCTCTTCGGCAAAGGTTCTCACTCTGCTAGGTCTGAGGCTAGGGTTACAAATGGGTGCAAAGGTCTGCAATAGCACCGCCTCACAAGCGCACATCCACGGCTCATTTCTTGGGTGTCTGACTACATATAAAGCCATCAGGGAAACCGCAAAGGAAACATCAGGGGTTTCGCCATCTTGTCCCAAATTAGGCTCTATAATGTATCGGTACGCCTCATCTATTACAGAGGCCGCAAAGTCCGCCTTTTCCTTTGGCTTCATCTTCTTCACTTCTCCCTCTACATCTGTGCCTCCGTACAAAGGGGCGATCAGGTTATTAAAGAAAGCCTTTAGCAATCTTTTCTTTTGCTCCTTGCCGTTCTCAGCCTTAAAGCACATAAACGGCTCACGTCCTGAATTTGAAACAAACTCAGCCAAAACTACACTTTCAAATATCTTCTTCATCATCATATCCTCCTATATTTAAGTTACTAAAATCCTCCTCAACGCTCTTCGCTCTTCTCGCCTCCGACAACTGCCAATAAACAGAGGCCACGGTGGCACTCGGTAACTCTGAGGCTGAGGCTATCAAATTGTCATACTTGGTGTCTGCTTGCCCCTCATCGTACTTCTCAGGGCAAAGAGCCGAAAGCCTATGAAACATTACTCTTCCATCCTCCCCAAACGCTGAGGCTATGGCAAGTCCCATCTTCACCCATTCCTCATAATTGGAAAAGGCCATCAGGTTCTCGGCCTCAGCTTTTTCTATGGCTAGTAACATCTTCACCGCCTCCGTGGTATTGTCTGCCCTCTCTCTATCAGGTGGCAACCTTTCGGCTTGCAGCACATAAGGGAACGGCTTCACGTCTTCGTTTATGTATGGCTTACCATCATACGACACAAAGAAAGCGTGTGACACGTCCTTGCAAGCCTCATCGGCAACCATTCCATAACGCTTGCGGAAATATCTTACTGCCGCCATATAATGCTCCTTGCGCTTCTCCGTGGAATGGATCGGCAATATTACTCTCCATCCCTTGCCACTACACGAAAGCCCACAATACAAAACAAAGGGATCTCCCTCCACCACGTGCTTGAAAGCCCTGAAAGCTAAATTTGCTTTCTCCGTGCTCGGATCATTATCCTTGCCATCGAAATCTAGGGCGATCAGGGGAATGGCTTCGCGGATCTTTTTCGCTTGCCTCTCCTTGGGGAAAACTCCCATCGTGAACAAAGGTAGCTTCTTTTTGAGTTCCTTTTGCTCCTCACTATGATACTCAACAGATCGCACCGCCTCCACCTGATCCTGATATTCTCCACTTGTTAAAATGGATCTCAGGGGCTGAGGCTCCTTGTCTGCCATCGCCCGCACATCCTTAAACGTGCTTACCTTAATATCTAAATATTGCTTCATACTACTTCGTTTTTATTGTTTAGTGCAAAGGTGCAAATTAGTGCAAATCAGGTGTCTTGCACCAAATCCGCAATAGTGTTTTTGTGTTGGTGCAAGCGCACCCCTATAAGGGGTGCTTGCCCTTGCACTAAATATTGCACCTATTTCTGCACTCGTTTTTCCAATTTGGTGCAAACACCATTTTTGCACTAAATCGTATCATCCACTAAAACGTATTGCTTGCCCATAACTTTTATAATGTTGGAATCCTTGGCAAACCTGATTTTGTTCTTGGCGGTTCTCTCTGATACTGCCGCCTCCATCATATACTTTTCGGTGAGTTCCTTATAAGTGAAACCCTCGGGCACTCCCTCAAAGATCGTGTTCATCTTTGCCATCACGTCCATCAATTCCTCTTCCACCTTGGTGGCCTTTATATTAGGTGACCAAATGGGCACACCGTCCACACCTATGGAAAAAGAGAAATCAGGAATCGAAACGTTTCTGCAATCGCTCTCGGTAACATTGAAAATCCCATCATTCTTTTTCACCTCGAACACATCAGAGGCTTTTTGTAGTAACAACGTGCCTAAATGTCCTTTCATATCGGAATCGTCCTTTCTCTTGTTGGTGTGCAATACATTTACTATCGCCACATCATTCTCAGCCGAAAGCCTCATCAGGGAGTTTATGATCTCACTTGACTGCCCCACATCGTTGAAATCCTCCAACATGTCGGCTATTCCGTCTATTACTGCCATTGTAGGGGCGTTTTCCCTTATCGCCCTCTCTATTATTGGCAACCGCTCAGAAATCGCAGCAGAACGCAAAGAATAAGCCTTAAAGCGTTCATTGTTCCGCTCCGTGCTCCACTTCATCAGGGAATAAACACGTTTTGCAAGTGCTGCCGTGTTTCTCTCGTTTTGCTCCGTATCGAAATATAACACCTTTGCGCCATCTTCAACGGCTTCAAATTGAAAGTCCTTGCACCCCATCACGCTTGCAACGAAAACAGTACAAAGAAAACTCTTTCCGTTTTTACTCTTCGCCTTTACTGCCTGAATGTCACCCCTTGGTAATGTCCCCACACCATTCAGGCGCACCGTAAAACGTGGCTCTGGGTAAACCTGAGTAATGTCTATTTCGTAAGCCTCAGAGGTTTCACACAAGCCCCAACGTTTTGCAGCCTCAACGCCAAACGGCTTTCTTGCTTCCCTGACTGCCATTTGCACCTCTTTAGGCAAATCGTCCATCAGATCGTAAAACTTGTACTGCTTCATCCTCTGCCCTCCAATAGCTTCTCAATATCCGACAACTTATAATAAACCGAATTGCCCACCTTTGACGGCACTAAATACTTTGTTTTCTTCCATCGCCACAAAGTATTTTCTGACACGTTCAATTTCTCGGCTGCCTCCTTTTGGGTGAGATAGCTTTCAGGTGTCTTTTGCTCACGCCCGATATTGATCGCCTCATTGATCAGGTTCAAAGCAAACTCTTTCAAGTCTGTGGGTGTAACTGTTATTGCAACGTTCGCACCGCTTTCTAACAAAGTTTCTATTCTCATATTATAAACGTTTTATTTCCCTTTTGCGGCTCTCGGTGTCTGTTTGGGCTTCTCCCCACCTATTCCGTTTCAAGAATGGCAAAGGAGCAAACAGAGGCGACCCCTTGCCATAACTTGACGGTGCAAAATTAAGCCGAATCTCGGGGAAATAAAACACTCAGGGGAATCGGGGGAAATTTGGGGGAATTATTGGGGAAAAGACAAAGGTCAAATAAAATAGAAACAAAAAAAAAGAGAGGCTTTCGCCTCCCTCCTTAGTACTTCTTTACCGCTTCATAATTCCACCCTCTTTCTCCGTCTCGCTCAGGTACAATCGTTCTACAATCGTTAAAGAATGCCTTAAGGGTAACATCAGATTTTGCAAAGCATTTAGTAAATATATGCTTTAACTCCTTTGGCTCTATGGTCTTCAACAACACAAAGAAAGAATCTATGTCTTTTATATAACCATCATATTTCAGGCGAAAAGCCGCTTTAGCTTGGCTCCCCTGAGGGCTTTCCGTACCGGTGTCCTCTTCGTCCCCATACAATTCCTCTAAATAATTGTAGGTGCCAATACTGAGGCTGATACTTTGGAGCACTATTTTAAGGCCTCTTCCGACTTTTTCCCTCAGGTGCAACCACTTGCGAAACATCGGATAGCTTTCCTCCTCTTCGTCTCCACCATTTGACCGATAGTAGAAATTCCGCTCTTGCCTGAAAATCTCCTCCAACAAATACCCTGCCGTGCCTGAAACGTCCTCACTCTCGAAAACAGAGGAAACGAGTATTTGCGCCCATTCCTCTAACACGTGATCGGTTACTTGGGGAAATCCCATTTTATCCTTTACGACTTCCCATTTATCGTAAATATCGGCTTCTCTATCTGCCCAATTAATTAGCTTCTCTTCAATTGTTAGCCAAACCTTTTCCATATCTCAGCCTTCATTTATCAATCCACAATAATGTTTTTTCTACAATCAGCCTTAACAACTTTGGGGCTATTAATAAGCCCTTTCAATCTCTTCTGATAGTCTCGCTTGCCATAAATGGAAATCATTCCCCCGTGCTTGCGCATAACCTCCACGGCCGCCTCTTTATCCGTGGGCAATAATTCAAAGATCTTTTTTAGCACATCCTCATAATTTATACTTGAATCGTAATCGTATCTTTTTTCGAAATCTAAATCTCTTTCCATAAATATCTCCTTTATCCTAATTGATTAATAACGTCCAACAAAGTGGAATCCTCGATCTTGCGATAACGTGAAAAGGCTTTAGATCCCTCAACGTGCCCGCTCATCTTACCAATAATGTTCGGATCGCTCACCTTAAAGTAAGCATTGCCCACAAATGTACGTCTTGCCAAATGGCTGCTTGCAATCTCGTTGATCGGCTTTATCTCGTTCTCGCCCGTCTTGGGGTTTCTTACCACCACATTACGAGTTATCCCCACCTTTGTGAAAATGGCCTTTATAGCCTCATTGTACTTCTGTGGGGTAATAAATGGGAACAATCGGCCATCAGGGGCACACCCTTTATATTTCTCCAATAACTCCACCGCTCTAGGGTGCAAAGGTACACGTGCTTGCAAAGTCTGTTCGCCCTCATCCTTTGTTTTATGCGGGGCGTAAACCAACACCCCATTAACCACATTATCCTCCGTTAGCTTGATAAGATCGCCAACACGGCAACCGACAAAACATTGGAAAACAAAAATATCTCTCTGCACCTCCAAACTCTTGGAGCCTGAGAGATCGAAATCCGCAATAGCGTTCCTCTCCTCTATGGTGATATAATAGGGCGTGCCAAACTTTTCGCTGCCGATCTTTATCCCCTCGAATGGTCTGTTCTTCGTCTTGTCGGTTTCATAAAGCCATACAAAGAAAGACTTTAGTTTCTTGGTGAGTTTAACAAGCGTGTTATCGCCTCTAACCACTAACTTACATTGCCCTCTCTTTACTCCAATAGGGTAACTTCTGAGTAGCTTCTGAAAGATTTTAGGGTATTCCTCGGACAAACTCTTTTCATTTCTCAGGTAGTCCAAAAAATCCTCTATGTCGGTACGTGTCACTTTATCCACATCGAAAACAAAGGTTTTATCCTCTGTGGCTCTTCTGAATCCCTCATAACGTGCCACATCACGCACTAGAACACGAATGGCTTTAGTGTGATCTACAGAAAAATCTTTCTTTGCCAAATACTCTTCTGCCAACTCGTAAAAAGTCTTTTTTACCTCAATCTCAGGAATGTACTTTTCAGGGTGATTAAATTGATCCACCACCTCCTTAAACCAAACAGAATTTATTTGCTCTTTGGGGGTGTCCGACACTTTGCCCATAATGTAGGCGCAAAGGTCATTCATCTTCTTTAATTGGTCTTCGTGGTACTGCACATCGTTTCCCACTTTGCGCCTATTAACCACTATCTCCCCATTACGGAAATTATCAGGTGTAACAAAGATACCTGACTTTGAACGCACAAAATAATCTTTACCATTTCTCAGGCTAATCAGCACCTCAGCCAAATTTGTGTCGGCTTGTACCTTGGTGGATAAACGTTTATAAATTGCTGCCATAACTTTTATAATTTTAATTGAACGCTGCAAAGATAATGGTTTTCTCTGAAACCACCAAATTTTGCACGTGCAATTTTTACTTTTGCTCGTGTTTTTGCTCGTGTTTTATCTAATATGGCAAAAATGAATAAAAGCTAATACAATAAATACGGCACTAACTGTTATTGATTTTCAGGTAGTTACATTATTTTCCCTTTTACGGCTTTTATATCTGCTTTTACAAATTGTGTTCCTATCAGGCGCACCCAAGAAAATCCTAACTGCTTGGTAATAAGCAGTTAGGATTTTTTATTTTTAGAAATCAGGAAGTTATCACCAATCTACTTGCTTATAGATATTGGAAGAAACGGTCGTCACGTAACCACGTTTTTTGATTTAAATCAACAAAACCCCATATTTTGCAAGAAAACTAGATAAACATTTCTTGTTTTTCGCATATTTCCTATATCTTTGCCCATGGAATTCCTATAAAAGAAAAAAACAAAGTATTAATTTCGATTTAAAAGATTGATTATGAAGAAGATTATGTTGAGCCTTATGATGGCTCTCGTTTCTGTTTGCGCTAGCGCACAGGTTTACATCGGTGGTACTGCTGGTATCTCTAGCAACAAGATCGGTGATGGTGACAGCAAGACTGCTTACAAGCTCATCCCAGAGATTGGTTACCAGTTCAACAACAAGTGGGATGCCGGTATCGAGGTAGGTATCCAGAAGGGCGAAGTTTGCAAGATTTCTCCAGTTGGCGATGCTACTACCTTCACTATTGCTCCTTACGTACGCTATGCAGCAGTAGAGAGTAAGGTAGTTGATCTCTTCTTCGAGGGTACTATTGGTTATGGCAGTGTAAGCAAGGGCGGTGGCGACTTCTACGAGGTAGGCATCAAGCCAGGTTTGGCTGTTAAACTTACAAAGCATGTTGAATTCATCTCTAAGATTGGCTTCCTCGGATACAGAGGCTATTCTCCTGAGCATGGTGAGAGCTCATCAACATTCGGAGTTGACGTAGATGCAAGCAACATTTCTTTTGGTGCTATCTACAAGTTCTAATCTTAGAAAAGCTCATTTACTCATCGTAAATATATCAAGGGCGCAAGCTTTTTCCGCAACAGGAATAGCTTGTGCCCTGTTTTTATATGAAATTTCAAATTATGCGAAATCTCTATTTATAGGAAATCTCAATATAGAGCAACCTTGATAACCCCATCTTTTCTATTCTCAAACACATCGTAGGCTTCCTCTATTCTGGATAACGGAAAACGATGGGTAATAAGAGGAGTGGTATCTATCTTGCCCTGTGCTATCAAGCTCAGGATTTCCTCACAGTCACAGCCATCTACTCCACCCGTCTTGAAGATGAGATTCTTGCCATACATATCAGGAAGCGGAAGCATCTGGGGCTTATCATACATAGCTACAATGGTAACGATGGCATTAGGACGGGCACACTTCCATGCCAGCTGGAAGGTATCTGAACCACCTGCTACCTCCATCACCACATCGGCTCCACCATGCAAACTCTGTTCCTTGACGAAGGTTTCGCAATCTTCCGGTTCTACCACAAGAACCTGCGGATAATGTTCCCGGATAAAAGTTCTTCTGGCTTCTGATTTCTCGCAAACAATGATTTTTCCAGGATTCTTCAGTAAGGTACAGATCAAACAGCAAACTCCCGTAGGACCTGCTCCGATAATGAGAACCGTATCTTCTTCCTTAATTTCCGAGATTCGGGTTGCCCAGAATCCAGTGGCAAGAATATCGCCTACAAAGAGTGCCTGCTCATCGCTCACCGTATCAGGAATCTTATTCAATCCGGTAGTGGCATACGGAACTCTGACGTATGCCGTCTGACCGCCATCTATTCTGCAACCCAACGCCCAACCACCGTGAGGAGAAGTACAGTTGTTTACGTATCCATGCTGGCAGTAGAAGCATTCGCCACAATAGGTCTCCACATTCACCGTAACTCTATCGCCCGGCTTCACATGGGTAACCTGCTCGCCTACTTCTTCTACTACACCCAATTTTTATGCTTTGTTAAAATTAGATTTTTTTAACGAGAAAATACTGAAAATTCACAGAATATATATATCTTTGCAGTATTTATTATAACATCATATCACAAAACCCATTCTATATGAATAATTACAAGAATATCAAGGCAAAGGTTCTGCGCATTGACGAAGAAGAACATAAGTTCGTCATCGAAGTAGAAAACAGAATTTACAAGGTAGGACAGATTGACTTCCAAAGGAGGCAACCCGCACCTAAGACGCTTGACTGTCTGATGATTACAACCCATTTGGGCAAAGTATTTATCTCACAGAACATAGAACACCTCATGAGAAAACATTATAAGGAAAATGATGAGGTAGATTTCAAGATCAAGATGACATTAGGTGATTTCTATCATCTGGAAGACGAATACGGCTTCACGGCTATGTTGAAAAGGGATACCATCATCAATGCAGCGCTCACTCCTAGAGTAAGATGCAGAGTGATGAAGTTCCGACAGAAATACATGGAGGTACAACTCGTAGAAGTATTGGGCGCCGATAAGTCGGAATTTTCACTTTCAGATAAAGACTTTCGTGAAATCATAGGCGATGAAAACTGGAATACCCCAGAATTCAGAAATCTGATGCTCGGAGATACTCCTTCTGACATCTTCGACCTGGAGTGCCACCGATGGATTGCCGGTATATCTAACAATCTTAGCCAAAACGAGTTACAGACATTACTCCTGCAAATCCATTCTCAATGTATCGAAACGCTACAGGGAGAGTTTCTCCTGCCCCGATGCAAGGAAGCCGAGCGCACCCTGCTCGAACAGCGATTTACCGATATCATCGAACTGATATCTTACTACATTCAAGCTATCAGAATATTAAGAGAGGGAAAGGCCGAGCATACCATCAGCCAGATTCTTTCTACTCTATCTACCTGTGCCTATATCTACCATCCACGCAAGCAGTTCTGTATCATGCAATGTATCTTCATGCTCGACTTTTCGATCATGGAAAAACTCATCACATCCATCCTGACCACCCTTCGCAGCCAGCAGGTATATCTCTGGAACAGAAAACCTTTTCAGATGCAATGGCTCAAACTGTTACAAGGCTATGTTGAGAATATCTATCACCAGACAGATAGACTTTCCAGCGATGCATCAACCAAGGAAACTATGATTCAAGTATTGACCATCGAGCTGATACTGGGACGTCATGCATCGCATAAGATTTACGATAACTCACTGAATCAGGCATTGCTCTACCGCTTGGTTTCGCTGATGAATGTAAGCGACCCAAACAAGACTCTCCAGAAAGCTTTTCTTTCACTCTTCACTCCGGCAGAATTCAACGCAGCCCTTCCTTTCAACAGCGATGACGCATTCGTCCTCGCCAATATGCTCTGCTCTCAACAGGACAATGAAACCGTGGAGAGTTTTGAACCTGCCAAATATGAGAATGAAACAACCCTCCTCACCATCAACGAGCAAGCCATCACCATACAGCCAAAGGATCTAGATAAAGAAAATGTATATATGCCCCTAGCTTCACGCATGGGATTGTGGCATGGACTTTCCATCCGCCTGGACGAAAAACCACCGGTAAAACTGCGTGGAAAAGTAGGTACTACCATCGAACACTATAAGGAACTGTGGGAATACATCAACCATTCTCTATTCTCCCAAAAACACAAGTCCTCGAAAAAGCAAAACAGAAAACTCTATATAGATGATGAAACTACCATCATCGTAACCAAACAGTTGGCAGGACTGCTCTTATTTGAATGCAAAGTAGTAGAAGAAGGTTGTGAGGGAGTGGGAACATTAGACGTATTAAACGATGTTGTTCCTTTCTTCCCTGGCGACATCAACACCCAGTCGTTTGAATATCAAGGGATGCCGCTCTTGTTGCATGCTTACGTAAAAGAAGTCAACAATGATGGAAGTTATGTCTTTGCCATGCGTGATATGATCAGCGAATACGCAGACGACGTACGAGTAAACGATCTGTTTTATAACTCTCGCCTCACCTGTCTGCTCTTCACTCAGGTACCCGACGTGCCTCGGGTTCCTGCCGTAAGCAGCGAAGGCTTTTCTGTTTCCGTATGTCCTGCTCCAGGCATGACTCTCAATGATTTGAAAAAAGGTATGGTGATAGAAGTGGATAACATCACGGAAGGAACCAATGGATACCTCAACGGTACCTTCCTGCGGGAATCACCGGAAAGCCGATTCAGTCTTGCCGATGCTTTCCATCAGCTGATGCTGGGGTATGCAGCACATGAGGTTTACAATCCAAAGAATGAAAAGGATGAATTGGCTAATGCAATGCCTATAGAGAAAGTATATGTATCGGAAATGATGAACATCATAGATGTCAAAGCCACCATAGAAGAAGACAAGATCAAGGCATACAACTATCTCAACTTCTGCCGACTTCTTGCCATCATGCTCGACAGCAAGGAGAGAACCAGTTATTACGATAGCCGACTTACGCTCCTGGAGGTGCTCAACGACTTTGCAACATTAGATAAGGTAGATATCAACAAGATTGAGCATATCGCCGAAAAGGAACCGGAATTGTTTGAACGCAATGCCATCCTTCGACACGACTTTATGCAGTTGCGCATCATCGGTTGTCTGGATAGCGAGGAACACTACGAAGACCTGTACCATTGGAGCTGTCTTACAGAAGATCCTCAACTGCAGCAACTGGCATCGCTCGTTCTCTCTCACAACTTCGTGAAGAAATCGGGACTTCTCACCCAAGCCGGTGATATCCTCGACAAGATTCGAGCTCTTCTGAAACTCCACAAGTCATCTTCCAACAAGAAGAACTATGGCAAGGAAGATTTCCATACCGAGTTCAAGACCTCCATCATCTATCCGGAAAACTCCATGCGAGTGGATGTGCAGGCACAAACCATCAAGATTATGCAGGAAATATGTGCCTTCCTCAATGCCGAGGGCGGCCATCTCTATCTGGGCGTATCGGATATTGGCTATGAAATGGGATTGGAAGAGGACTTGAAGAACCCTCTCTTCAAAGGCTCTAGAGATAAGTACGAGGTATATGTCAACAATCAGATTATCTATTATCTCGGTCAGGAAGCAGCACATTATATACATACTCACTTCGATACGGATATCAGCAATGCGGTACTCATCATCGACATCGAGCCATGCCCTACACCTAAAGCCGTAGGCAATGTATATTATGAACGCATGGGTACATCTGCGCGCAAGGTAAACGATACCTATAAGGACAAGTTCCTTGCCATCAGAAAGCAATGGGCAGAAGAGCACATTCCGCATGCTGTGGTTACGCAGGAAGAAACGCAAACTGCGGTAGAAAATACTCCAGCCACCAAGGAGCCTAAAAACTCTAACAAGCATGTAGAATCTGCTCCAATCACCGACCACATCCAAACCTCACGTCTGCGCAACAATGCCTTGCACGATTACGAGGAAGGCTACCGCCCTATCACGGCAGTCATCTGTCTGATGGACACGGATGAATACAAGATACTGGCTGAAGACGACTGGCAGGATTATCGCCTGAAACTGGCTGTTCATGAAGACGAAGAAGCAGGATGGCTCATTCTTGTCTATGAAAGCGGAAAGGTATGCAAGGTTTCGATGGCAGAGCTCTTGCAGAGAGAACGGGGCAGAGTTTTCAAGCGTTACGCTGGCGAAAAACTCATCTTTGCGTCCGTTGCCTCAGATAAGGACTCTGTATGTGTAGGATTCATTGACGGCAAAAGCAACCATTACGTCAGATTTGATGATGTTGACAGATTCGAACACGGCAAGATGCAGGCAGAAGGTACCCTCCCTATGGATGTACCGAATGCCGGCGTCCACTATGTAGAAGTAATTGCGCAGGATCAAGTTCCTGTCAATAGGAACATCGGTAGAAGAACCATCGGATGCATCCTGAAAACCGTAGAAGGAAGAAGATGTATGGAAGTTCTCCCCGACTGTAATTTGAAATAAATAGGTTACACCATCATTTTTTCCAGTTGCTCCTGTGCCTTTCTCATATCCTGTTCAAAACCTACATGGTCGAGAAGGAAACCATCTCTTCCATCAGCAAGCAGCTGGTAAAGCTGTGGATTCATGCCATCCACATACTGGCTGATAGCATATTCGATATCATCACGCTGTGTGGGATTGGTAGAAAACTCATAGACACGAAGCTTCTGATGAATAAAGCAATAAGCCGACTCTATACAGTCTTGAGAGATACTGGATAGAGAAAAACTATCTTGATTGGTACTGTCGCCAGAATGGGTGAAGCCCTCTTTACCGAGGGTTTCACCTTTATTTATATTTTCACCTTTATTTATATATTGATTCATATCCATTATTTCACTCCTTTCATTGACAAGGCAATGCGCTTACGCTTCAAATCCACTTCCGTTACTCTCACCATCACATGCTCATGGAGCTTCACTACTTCACTAGGGTCATTGATGTAGCGGTTTGACATCTGGGAAACGTGAACCAAGCCATCATTGTGAACACCTATATCTACAAAGGCGCCAAACTTGGTGATATTGGTTACGATTCCAGGCACCACCATACCCTCCTGCAGATCCTCAATGGTCTTGATGCTCGCATCAAACTCAAATTTTTCAACCTCTCCACGAGGATCCAAACCAGGTTTGTCAAGCTCAGCCATGATATCCGCCAAAGTAGGCATACCCACCTCGGCAGTGACATATTTCTTAATATCTATCTTCTTCTGCAAATCCTTATCTTCCACCAGTTGCTTCACGGTAACACCCTGATCTTTCGCCATCTGCTCAACCAAGGCATAACGCTCTGGGTGAACGGCACTGTTATCTAAAGGATTCTTGGCTCCAGGAATACGGAGGAAGCCGGCACACTGCTCGAAGGCAGAAGGACCTAGACGTGGCACCTTCTTCAACTGAGCACGAGAAGCGAAGGCTCCATTCTCCTTACGGTATTCAACAATATTCTTGGCAAGAGTAGGACCGAGACCACTCACGTAGGTCAGGAGATGCTGGGATGCAGTATTCAGGTTTACACCCACCGAGTTCACGCAACTCATCACCACATTATCCAAGCTCTTCTTAAGCTGTGTTTGATCCACATCATGCTGATACTGTCCCACACCGATGCTCTTAGGATCTATCTTCACCAGTTCGGCAAGCGGATCCATCAGTCGTCTGCCGATACTTACGGCACCACGCACGGTAACATCCTCATCAGGGAATTCATCTCTGGCAATTTTGGAAGCAGAATAGATAGAAGCACCATCCTCGCTTACTACATAGATATCCACAGGGTGTGGATAACTTATTTCGTGCAGCCAGTCACTCGTCTCGCGACTTGCAGTACCATTTCCTACAGCCATCGCCTCTACCTGATACATCTTCACCATACGCTGGATAGCAGCAGTAGCCTCATTTTTCTTATTACGAGGAGGATGAGGATAAACGATTTCATGATGAATCAGATTGCCCTGTGCATCCAGACAACAGGTCTTGCAACCATTGGCAAAACCAGGATCCACCGCCATCATGCGCTTCTGACCTAAAGGAGCAGCGAGCAAGAGCTGGCGCAGGTTCTCTGCAAAAACCACAATTGCCTCTTCATCCGCCTTCTGCTTACTGAGAGCCGCAAACTCAGTCTCAATACTAGGTTTCAAAAGACGCTTAAAGGCATCATCCACCGCATCACCTACCAATGTCTGGCACTCACCATATCCATGCACATAGTGGCGTTTCAGCTTATTCTGGCATTGCTCATCATCTGCAGAGATACTGATACGGAGGAAACCGGCAGCCTCACCACGACGCATCGCCAAGAGGCGATGAGAAGAACATCTTTTCAATGGCTCTGAAAAATCGAAGTAATCAGAGAAGCGCTGCGCTTCTTCTTCATCTTTCTTCTTGGCAACCACCTTCGAAGTGATGATGGCTCCTCTGCGGAATTCTCCACGAATCTGATTTCTACTCTCCTCGCTTTCGCTTACGGTTTCTGCAATGATATCCTTAGCTCCCTGCAAAGCAGCTTCTACATCCTTCACCTTATCGCCCACAAACTTCTTGGCTGCCTGCAGCGGATTACGTTCACGCTGAAAAAGCAGAACTTGCGCCAAAGGTTCCAAGCCTGCCTCACGTGCAATCTGTGCACGAGTTCTGCGCTTTGGCTTGAAAGGAAGATAGATATCTTCCAGTTCTGTGGCATCCCAACATTTTTCGATACGCTCTTTAAGGGCATCTGTCAGTTTACCTTGCTCATCAATAGTCTTCAGGATAGTTTCCTTACGTTTCGCCATTTCCTTCAACTTCTCGTTTGCCTGAGCGATAGCTTCGATGTTCACCTCATCCATATTTCCCGTTTTCTCCTTACGATAACGGGAGATGAAAGGAATGGTGCATCCCTCTTCGAGAAGCTCCAATGTATTCTCGACAGCCTGCTCACGTAATTTGAGTTGGTCTGCAATAATCTTTGTAAATTGATTCATAATTAATTTCTATTTTTGCGAATGCAAAGATACAAAAAAAAACGAAAAAAGCCTCAGAAATCTTTCGAAATCTGAGGCTTTGATAAAAGAAGGCGGCT
>UQWP01000059.1 GCA_900544825.1 uncultured Prevotella sp.
TAATATAAGTTATTGACTTACAGACGATTAAATATTAATTTAACGCAGTATTGATTAAAGACTATGGGTAAATTTTTGAATGAATTCAAGCAATTCGCCATGCGTGGCAACGTGCTCGACATGGCAGTCGGTGTAATCATCGGTGGTGCTTTCGGCAAGATTGTAAGTTCTGTAGTAGATGACATCATCATGCCTCCTATCGGATGGCTCATTGGTGGCGTCAACTTCTCCGACCTCAAAGTCACTCTTCCATCCGTAGAGGTGATTGGCGGTGAGAAACTTCAGGCGGCAACCATCAACTATGGTAATTTCCTCCAGACCACCCTTGACTTCCTCATCGTTGCCTTCTGTGTATTCCTGCTCATCAAGGTCGTGAACAAGGTTACCGCCAAGAAGGAGGAAGAGAAGCCTGCTGAAGCTCCTAAGGCTCCAGAGCCAACCCAGGAAGAGAAGCTTCTGGCAGAGATCCGTGATTTGCTGAAAGAGCAGAAGGGATAAATTCTGTTTTTCTTCGCAGAATAAAAAAAGCAGACAGGAATGAGAGGATATGAATACCACTATCAAGGCGTGAGAAGTATTCCATCCCAACCATTCCTGCCCCTCCTTAAAGAAAAATATATTTTTCCTTAAGGGTTTTTATTTTTTTCCTTAAGGGTTTTTATTTTTTTCCTTAAGGGAAAGTTTTATATATAATATAAGGTATAAAAGCAAGAAGAGTCACTTTCTCTCTCCTACTTTTGAAAAAAAACGCACATTTTTTCACGTTTATTAGAAAAAACTTTCATTTTTCCTTGCTTATTACATATTTTTTTTGTAGCTTTGCCCCCGAAATAAGATTTAAGTAGATACACTAAATCTTAATTAAACATCAACTCTTAACATAAACAATATGAGTAAGAACATGAAACCTAAAGACCAAATGAAGACAGCGTTGCTGATTTGTGCGCTGACTTCCATGTCTCCTGCGTTTGCAAATGGTACTATGGTAAAAGCTGACAACTTTACCCCCCTACCAACAGCATCCAACAGCAGAAGAAAGTAGCAACTGGACGTGTTGTTGACAATCAAGGCGAACCTCTTATCGGCGTTACCGTGATGGAAGTTGGCACGTCCAATGGAACAGTAACCGACCTAGACGGAAATTTCTCCCTCAGTCTGAAAAATCCTAATGGCAAGATTACAATTACCTACATCGGCTTCAATCCACAGACTCTTACAGCTGCAAGCAACATGCAGATTACCATGAAGTCTGAAGACAAGGAGCTCAATGAAGTTGTAGTTGTAGGTTACGGTACACAGAAGAAGGTGAACCTCACCGGTTCTGTATCATCAGTAGATAGCAAGGCTTTGGAAAGCCGTCCTATCCAGAACGTACAGAGTGGACTCCAGGGTATGATGCCTGGTGTTACCATCAGCGGTACCAATGGTGCTCCTGGTATGGACTCAGGTAGCATCAACGTACGTGGTGTGGGAACCCTCAACTCTTCTTCTCCTTATATTTTGATTGATGGCGTAGAGTCAGGTACCATGAGTAGCCTCGACCCTAACGATATCGAGAGCATCTCTGTATTGAAGGATGCTGCTTCTGCTGCCATCTACGGTTCCAAGGCTGCCAACGGCGTTGTCCTTATCACTACCAAGCGTGGTAAGAGCGGCAAGCCTCAAATTTCTTATAATGGTTATGTGAGTGTGCAGAATCCAACCAGTCTCATCGACCGTCTGGATTCATACGAGTATGCCCACATGCTGAACGACGCTCTCGAAAGCGAGGGCAAGGCTAAGAAATTCACCTCTGAAGAGGAAATCAATGCACTCCCTAATACCGATTGGTACGACCTGGCTTACAAAACAGGTTCATTGCAGCACCACAACGTAAGCGTAAACGGTGGAACAGAGAGCGTAAACTATCTGGCATCTGTAGGTTATCTGAAGCAGTCGGGTATCTTGCCTAATGCTGGTCGTGAACAGCTAAACGGCCGCACAAACCTGGAGATGAAGATTAACAGCCGCCTTACAGCTCGCTTGAACCTCGCTTATATCAAGAACGATTATACCGACCCTTCTTCTGCATACGCAGGTGGTAGTTCAGACCAGATTATCCGTCAGCTCAACCTGATTGCGCCATGGATTACAGCTCGTTATGACGACGGCACATGGGGAACTATTTCTGACGGTAGCCCTATCGCATGGCTCGACAACGATCTGAAGGTATATCGCCGCAATACCAACTTTACCGGTCTCTTCGGTGTTGATTACAAGATCATCGATGGCTTGACTGCTAAGTTGAGTGCATCTTATGTAAACGACAACCAGAACTACGACTACTTCCAGAAGTTCTTCGTTTACAATGCGAACAAGAAGACCGATCCAAATTTCCACGATGAACGAGTATATAAGTGGGAGCGCAAAACCTTCGAAGCATTGCTGAACTACAACAAGACCTTCGGACAGCATACCGTTGGGGCTTTGGCAGGATGGCATGCAGAGGCTTACGACTATAAGTATTGGTACACTTACCGCAAGAACTTCCCTAATAATAGTGTTACCGATATCAATGCCGGTGATGTATCTACCCAACAGGCACAGGGATATACCCGTGAGTTGAATATGCTTTCATGGTTTGGTCGTGTAAACTACGACTTCGCAGGCCGTTATCTTTTCGAGGCAAATCTCCGTGCTGATGCATCCAGCCGTTTCGCAGACGGTCATCGTTGGGGTTACTTCCCTTCATTCTCTGCAGGATGGCGTGTGAGCGAGGAAGCTTTCATGGAGGGTACCAAGTCTTGGCTCTCTAACTTCAAGATTCGCGGATCTTGGGGTCAGCTGGGTAACCAGGAGGCTTTGAGCGACTACTATCCAGCTATCAATACATACAACATCAACGCCAAGTATGCATTCGATGGCAAGGTAACATCTGGATACTATCAGAGTTCCTACAAGATCAACACCATAACATGGGAGAAGGCCACAACTTGGGGCGTAGGTGTTGACTTAGGGTTCCTCGACAACAAGATTACCGCATCTGTTGATTATTATAATCGTCTTACAGATGGTATCTTGATTTCGGTAGATGCTCCTTACGAGTTTGCCTTAGGTAGCTATCTTGACAATGTGGGCAAGATGCGTAACCAAGGTGTTGAAATGAGCCTTAACTACAACGATAAGTTTGGTGAGGTGAAAGTAGGCGCAGGCTTGAATGTTGCATACAACAAGAACAAAATCGAAAGCATGCCTGGTAAAGGATACGTGGGTACAGGCTACAACCAGCGTAATGCAACGGGGCAGGAGTTCAACAGCTACTATGTATATAAGGCTGACGGATTCTTCCAGTCTGATAAAGAAGCACAAGAATATATGGACTTCTACTGGCCAGCAGACGGTTCAAAGGGTGCTAATCCTTTCGGTGGTGGTAAATTCAAGGCAGGTGACTTGAAGTATGCCGACATCAATGGTGACGGCAAGATTGATCCAGAGAACGACCGTTTCTACGCAGGTAGTTCTGTTCCTCGCTGGACATTCGGTTTGAACCTGAACGCAGCTTGGAAGGGCTTCGACCTCTCTCTGTTCTTCAACGGACAGTTTAAGGCTTACCGCTACTTTGATGCATACGAGGTTGAGGGTGCTTTTGTAGGCGACAGCTCTCACCCGGCAACCATCTGGAGAGACTCTTGGACTTACAACAAGTCAAATCCTAAAATGCCACGATTGTTTACTGACACAAACTCACCTAGCTCTTCCCGCCAGGTGATTTCTACATTCTGGCTCAAGAATGTATCTTATTGCCGTTTGAAGAACTTGCAGTTGGGTTACTCACTTCCTAAGTCGGCACTTGAATTCCTTCATGTCAACAAGGTACGTGTTTACTACTCTTGCGAGAACCTGTTCACAATCGACAACCTCGACATCAACGTGGATCCAGAGGCAACCAGTCAGCGACTCAGCTCTTATCCATTGCTTCGCACTCACTCATTCGGTTTGAGCGTAACATTCTAATAATTTTAAAAAGGATATAATCATGAGAAATCTTAAAAAATATATATTCATCGGCATGACCGCCCTCTTGGCAACTTCATGCTCCGATTTCCTCGATACAGCCCCAAAGGATGCCCTTTCACCTTCCAGCACCTGGCAGACGCAGGAAGACGCAGACAAGTTCCTCGTTGGCTGTTACAACAACTGGCAAGACCAGTACAACTCCGGTTCGGGTTGGGATGGTTTCCTCCTGTATTGGGATGGAACTAGTGATTTCGGCTACGACCAGTTCTCCTGGGAGGGTTATACTCCTATCGGCAATGGTTCTGTGACCGCATCAAATGGTAGAGACTGGTACGACTTCTCACGCATCCGCCGCGTCAACGAGTTGTTGGCTAACATAGATAAGTGTAACATGCCAGAAGCTGCCAAGAAGGATATTACGGCTCAGGCCCGCTGGATCCGCGCTTACCGCTACTTCCTGATGAACTGGAACTATGGCGGTGTGCCTCTCATCGAAAGCTATGCCACTGCAGAGGAAGCTACGGTACCACGTAATACCGAGCAGGAAGTAAAGGACTACATCGAGAAGGAACTCGATGCCCTGGTAAACGATATCAATGTTACTCCTGCAGCCCGTGGTCGCATCGCCAAGGGTGCAGCTCTGGCTCTCCGTATGCGCGAAGCTCTCTATTATGGAGACTATGCTACAGCTAAGGATCGTGCAGAAAAGATCATTGCATTGAATCAGTATGAGTTGGATCCAGACTATGCCAACCTGTTTAATGTAGCAGGTCAAGATTCCAAGGAAATCATCCTTGCGGTACAGGCTGTAGAAAACGACTACGAGAACAATGTGATCGGCCGTATGTACAACAATGCCGATGGTGGTTGGTCTTCTATCGTTCCTAGCTACGGCTTGATCGATACATACGAAATGGCAAACGGCTTGACCAAGGATGAGCCAGGTTCAGGCTATGATCCTACCCATCCATTCAACAACCGTGACCCTCGTATGGCAATGACAGTCATCTATCCAGGATGTGACTACATCAATGGTAATGGTAAGGAGGCTATCTTCAATTCGCTTGACAAGACTGTAAATGGAGCTTCTAATGCCAACTTTTACACCGCAGCCGACAACAGTTCAAAGACCGGTTTGACATGGGGTAAGTATCTGGCACCGATGACTCAGTATGCAGACATCTGGAACACCACTTGCCAGCCTATCGTCTTCCGTTATGCAGAAGTATTGCTTACTTACTGTGAGGCAGAGAATGAATTGAATGGTCCTTCTGCTCAGGTTTACACCTACCTGAATATGATTCGTAATCGTGTAGGTATGCCTAATGTGGATGAAGCTAAGTACAATACCAAGGAGAAGCTTCGCGAGTTGATTCGTCGCGAGCGTGGTGTTGAGTTCGCAGGTGAGGGTCTTCGCCGTGCAGATATCCTGCGCTGGAAGGACGCCAGTGGCAAGATGTTGGCTGAGACATTGCTGAACGGTACATTGGAGCGCCGCGTAGGTACTGTCAATATGGACAAGTCGGTAGCTCCTGGTATGCGTGCTACCATCGACGTAAATGCATCAGCTGCAGACAAGAAGATTGAGGATCGTGTATTCAAGACAACCAACCGTTATCTCCCTATCCCACAGGGTGCACGTGATGCCAATCCAAAATTGACGCAGAACGACGGTTATTAAAGAAACAAAAGTACTCAGTACATCATTCCAAAAAGTACTCAGTACTCATCAATAAAAAAAGACCACCATCTGAGTTGAATATCAAACTCAAATGGTGGTCTTTTTTATTTATATCATTACTCCCACTCGATTGTCGAAGGTGGTTTTGAAGAGATATCATAGCAAACGCGGTTAACGCCCTTTACCTTGTTGATGATCTCATTACTTACCTTAGCCATGAAGTCGTATGGAAGATGTGCCCAGTCGGCAGTCATCGCATCAGTACTTGTTACGGCACGCAATGCAACTGGATGCTCGTATGTACGCTCATCACCCATTACACCTACTGAACGGACAGTAGAAAGCAATACGGTACCAGCCTGCCAGATCTGATCGTAGAGAGAAACCTCGATCTCGCCATTCTGCATGTCAGCAGGAACACCGGCAGCCAGGACGCGGCGAGCTTCCTCACCACTCAACTTCACCTTGTACTCACGCAAGCCACGGATATAGATATCATCAGCATCCTGGAGAATGCGTACCTTCTCAGGAGTGATATCACCCAAGATACGAACAGCCAAACCAGGACCAGGGAATGGATGACGGGTAATCAGATGCTCAGGCATACCCATAGAGCGACCTACTCTACGAACCTCGTCCTTGAACAACCACTTCAAAGGCTCGCACAACTGAAGGTTCATCTCCTTAGGAAGACCACCTACGTTGTGATGGCTCTTGATCACCTTACCGGTGATGTTCAAGCTCTCGATACGGTCTGGATAGATAGTACCCTGAGCCAGCCACTTGGCACCAGTCTGCTTCTTAGCCTCAGCATTGAAAACCTCTACGAAGTCGCGGCCGATAATCTTACGCTTCTCCTCAGGGTCAGTAACACCAGCCAAATCAGCGAAGAACTTCTCAGAAGCATCAACACCAATCACGTTCAAGCCCAAGCACTTATAATCCTCCATTACATCACGGAACTCATTCTTGCGGAGCATACCATGATCTACGAAGATACAGGTGAGATTCTTGCCGATAGCCTTGTTCAAGAGAACAGCAGCTACGCTGGAATCAACACCACCAGAAAGACCCAAGATAACCTTGTCGTCGCCCAACTGCTCCTTCAACTCAGCTACAGTAGTCTCAACGAAAGAGTCAGCACTCCAATCCTGCTTGCTACCGCAGATATCTACCACGAAGTTCTTCAGGAGCTGTGTACCCTGCAAAGAGTGGAACACCTCTGGGTGGAACTGTACTGCCCATACAGGCTGCTTGGTAGAAGCATAAGCAGCATACTTCACATTGGCTGTAGAAGCGATGCACTTATAATCCTCTGGAATCGCTGTGATGGTATCACCATGGCTCATCCAAACCTGAGAGTTCTCGATGAATCCCTTGAACAAAGGATTCTCCTTGTCGAACTGCTCCAAGTTAGCACGACCATACTCACGGCTGTCAGCAGCCTCCACCTTTCCGCCCTGAGCGTAAGAGAGGAACTGAGCACCGTAGCAGATACCGAGCACTGGGATGCGACCGATAAACTGGCTCAGATCTACCTTGAAAGCTTCCGGATCATGAACGGAATAAGGGCTACCGCTCAAAATGACACCAATGACAGATGGGTCATCCTTTGGAAACTTGTTGTAAGGCATAATCTCGCAGAAGGTATCAAGCTCACGAACACGACGGCCAATCAGCTGTGTGGTCTGTGAACCGAAATCCAAAATAATAATCTTCTGTTGCATAATATATTTAACTTTGAAATTTGAACTTTGAACTTGTTACTTTGAACTGTGAAATTTGAACTTTGAACTTTATGATTAGCTTAGACTATTGAATTCTTCACTCTTCGTTCTTCACTCTTCACATTCTCTGTTCTTCACTTAAATCAACTCCTTCAGGAATGCTTCTGCTTCCTTCAGCGTTTCCTGCTTTCCCACATCCATCAGCTTGAGGTCGTTCTTCACGTATCCCTCAATGCGAACCTTGTCGCAATGCTTCAGATAGAAGTCCATGATTGGGAACTTATCCGGTTCATCCTCCATCAGCGGGAAAAGCGATGGGGCAACCATGTGGATGCCAGAGAAGGCATACATCTTATAATCTTTTGGATTGAGACCAGGATAAGGACTTTTCACCTCGCCTGTCTCTATATTCGTCCAGCCAACCAATCGCATGGTATCATCGAAGAGGAGATAACGCTTGGTCTTGCGTTCGCTCACCAGAAGGCGGGCTGCCAAGGGAGCCTTCTCCTTCATAAAATCCGAAGAATCATCTGAAAGTTCCTTCGACTCCATCTGATAGAATTTCTTCAGATCCACATTGCTCAGGATGTCCACATTATGAATCAGGATAGGCTCAGTCTGATCGAAGAATGGCCATGCCTTCTTGATGCCACCACCCGTTTCGAGGAGCTTTTCGCTCTCATCGCTGATACGGATGTCCATACCGAAATTTTTATTATCACGAAGATAATCGATGATTTGTTTAGAGAAATGATGCACGTTCACCACAATACGAGTGAAATCGGCATCCTTCAACTGAAAGATGACACGTTTGAGCAAAGGTTCTCCCCCAACACTTACCAATGCCTTCGGAATGCGATCAGTAAGTGGCTTAAGGCGAGTGCCCAAACCTGCTGCGAATATCATTGCTTGCATCATTGCTAAATAGCTATATATTAATGTGCGTGCAAATTTACTAACTTTTTGCGAGATAGCCAAATTTGCACGCTAAATATTATTGTTTTGCAGGCAAAACCTGCTCAATATGCTGTTCTCTATGACATATTTGCACTTCTACGCCAAACTTCTCGTGGATATGTTCGGCAAGATGCTGGGCTGAATACACACTGCGATGCTGACCGCCCGTACATCCGAAACAGAACATCAGGGAGGTGAAACCGCGCTGGATATAGCGATTCACGTGATGGTCTGCCAACTTATAGACACTCTCCAGGAACGTCAGAATCTCACCATCATCCTCCAAGAATCGGATCACCGGCTCATCCAGACCCGTAAGTTTCTTGTAAGGTTCATATCTACCTGGATTGTGGGTACTTCTGCAATCGAAGACATAACCGCCACCATTTCCAGTCGGATCTTCAGGGATTCCCTTCTTAAAGGAGAAACTGAATACCCGCACCACCAGAGGTCCCTTGCCATCATACTTGGAATAAGTGGCAGGTCCATCCTGCGGATGCGCACAGTAGATATTGTTATCTGTAATCTTATAACCATCGGCACGGGTCATAGCCGCACTCTCGATGCGCTTAAACTGCGGCAACTCGGTGAGTCGGCGCAGCATATCCATCATATAAGGATATGGGAAAACCTTCTCGCCCATCTTCAGCAGATCACGCAGATTCTGTATAGCCGGCGGAATACTCTCTATGAAGTGCTTCTTGCGTTCGAAATAGCCACGGAATCCATAAGCACCCAACACCTGCAAGGTACGGAAGAGCACAAAGAGACTCAAGCGATGCACGAAATGGCGCACAGATGGCACCTCGGTATAGTTTTTCAGCGACTGATAGTACTCCCATACCAACTCGCGGCGGAGCTTGAAGGAATACTTGGCTGAAGCCTGCCAAAGGAAGGAAGCCAGATCATAATAGAAAGGTCCCTTTCTGCCACCTTGGAAATCAATAAAGTACGGATTGCCATTTTCGTCTAACATTATGTTGCGAGCCTGGAAATCACGATAGAGGAAACAATCCATCTTTTCTGACGTAAGATCCTTCGCGAAAAGACGGAAGTTAGCTTCCAACTTCAATTCATGGAAATCCAAATCTGTCGGTTTCAGAAAACAATACTTGAAATAGTTGAGGTCGAAGAGCACACTGTCCACATCAAACTCCGGCTGAGGATAGCAGTTGGACCAATCCAGTCCACGTGCACCACGCAACTGGATGTTAGGCAACTCACGGATTGTCTTCTTCAGGAGTTCCTTCTCCTTCTGATTGTATCTTCCGCCAGCCTCTCTTCCGCCCTTGATGGCATCGAAGAGCGAAGTGCCGCCCAGATCTGTCTGGATATAGCAGAGTTCATCATCGCTTACAGCCAGTATCTTAGGCACCGGCAACTGACGGAGATTGAAATGATTAGCCAGATATACGAAGGCGTGATCCTCATCACGGCTCGTACCTATAACACCTATCACCGTATCCCCATCCTGCTTGATGATACGGAAATATTGGCGGTTACTTCCCTGCCCTGCCAGCTTGATGACATCAGCAGGCTCTTCGCCAGCCCATTGCTTATAGAGATTAATTAGCTTTTCCATCATCATTCAGTTTTCTGCGTTTTCTGTCATCATCTATCTTCTGTGCGAAGTTATCACCGATGAAGAGAAGCAATAAGATACCTAGCGTAGTGAGGAAAGAATTCGTAGTAGTCATTCCTAACTCCGCCTTCGTTATATAAATCAGTCCTCCGATAACGATCAGGAAGACCAATGCTTTTTTCCAATCAATATTGTGCATGATACTAAAAAACTATTTGTTCTGCAAAGATACAACATTTTTCTGAGCTAGCCATAAGATTAAGCATATTTTTGAGAAGAGCACAAAAAAAATCGGATGTCTCACGACAACCGATTTTCAAAAACAAACTACTTAAAAACTAATCTACTAAAACAAATCAAAAAAATATCTTCATCGACCTTGCGGTCGGTATTACCTTTTCTTTTCGCTTGCAAAGTTACAAAAAAAGCGTATTAGCACCAAACAATTTTGCGATTTTTTGCATATCAATTGCTAAAAAAACAAAAAAATAGGGATAATTCTCTGAGAATCACCCCTATTTGTTATATTTAGGTTGCAAAAACGCACTCTATTACATCATACCGCCCATGCCTGGAGCTGCAGCAGGTGCAGCTGGAGCTGGCTCTGGTTTATCTACCAGGACACATTCTGTTGTCAGGAACAGACCAGCGATAGAAGCAGCATTCTCCAAAGCAACACGCTCAACCTTAGCAGGATCTACGATACCAGCCTGACGCATATCCTCGTAAATATCCTTGCGGGCATTGTAACCGAAGTCACCCTCACCCTCGCGAACCTTATTAACGACTACAGAACCCTCGCCACCTGCGTTGGCTACGATCTGACGGAGAGGCTCCTCGATAGCACGCTCTACGATGCGGATACCTGTTGTCTCATCAGCGTTGTCACCCTTCATATCCTTCAAAGCCTCGAGAGCACGGATATAAGTAGTACCACCACCAGCAACGATACCTTCCTCGATAGCTGCACGGGTAGCGCAGAGAGCATCGTCAACACGATCCTTCTTCTCCTTCATCTCTACCTCAGAGTTAGCACCTACGTAGAGAACAGCAACACCACCAGCGAGCTTAGCCAAACGCTCCTGAAGCTTCTCCTTATCATAGGAAGACTTGGTGTTCTCAATCTCATTCTTGATCTGAGCTACACGATCCTGGATATTAGTCTTCTCGCCATGACCGTTTACGATAGTTGTATTGTCCTTGGTAACAGTAACCTTGTCAGCAGAGCCCAGCATTTCCAATGTTGCCTGCTCCAACTTCAAGCCCTTCTCCTCAGAGATAACAACACCGCCAGTCAATACAGCGATATCCTCCAACATAGCCTTGCGACGGTCGCCGAAACCTGGAGCCTTTACTGCACAGATCTTCAAACCGCCACGCAAACGGTTAACAACCAATGTTGTCAAAGCCTCAGAATCAACATCCTCAGCGATTACCAACAAAGGACGACCGCTCTCAGCAGCAGGCTGGAGGATTGGCAAGAACTCCTTCAGGTTAGAAATCTTCTTATCGTAAAGAAGGATGTATGGGTTATCCATTACACACTCCATCTTGTCAGCATCTGTCATGAAGTAACCGCTCAAGTAACCACGGTCGAACTGCATACCCTCAACAACACCGATGTTGGTATCACGGCTCTTGCTCTCCTCGATAGTGATGACACCATCCTTAGAAACCTTGCGCATAGCGTCAGCCAAGAGCTTACCAATCTCTGCATCGTTGTTGGCAGAAACAGTAGCCACCTGCTCAATCTTATCATAGTTGTCATCTACCTGCTCAGCATGATCCTTGATGAAGGCAACGACAGCAGCTACAGCCTTGTCGATACCACGCTTCAAATCCATTGGGTTAGCACCTGCAGTTACGTTCTTCAAGCCCTCTGTTACGATAGCCTGAGTCAGGATTGTAGCTGTTGTAGTA
Source organism: uncultured Prevotella sp. (assembly GCA_900544825.1). Taxonomy (GTDB): domain Bacteria; phylum Bacteroidota; class Bacteroidia; order Bacteroidales; family Bacteroidaceae; genus Prevotella. Next base: position 11,864 of record UQWP01000059.1, read on the forward strand.
CCATCACCGGCATCATCACCAGTCTTGCTGGCAACGCTCTTAACGAGCTGTGCACCGGTATTCTCAAACTTATTCTCCAACTCTACTTCCTTAGCAACGGTAACACCATCCTTAGTAATCTGAGGAGCACCAAACTTCTTTTCGATTACCACGTTGCGTCCCTTAGGACCGAGAGTTACCTTTACTGCATTTGCCAACTGATCGACACCCTTCTTCAAGAGGTCGCGGGCATCCATATTATATTTAATATCCTTAGCCATTTCCTTATTCTTAATTAAAATGTTAATTATCAATTACTCTTCTACCACTGCGAGAACGTCGCTCTGGCGCATCATCATATACTTAGTACCATCAAACTCAAGTTCAGTACCAGCATACTTACCATAGAGAACTGTATCGCCCTCCTTGAGAATCATCTCTTCATCCTTGGTACCCTTGCCAGTAGCAACGACCTTACCACGCTGTGGTTTCTCCTTTGCTGTATCAGGGATAATGATTCCACCTACTTTTTCTTCAGCTGGTGCAGGAAGTACCAGCACTCTATCTGCTAATGGTTTAATATTCATGATTCTTATATTTTAATTTGTTATTACTTCTAATTTTCGTCTTTACTTCAGCCTATTCGGGCATACGCTAGACACCCTCGCCCTATACGAAAAGCGTGCCAAAGCGTCAAAACTGACACTTTGGCACGCTCTCACCAGCACATTTACTGACATTTCTGTCAGACATTACCTAAAAATGCTGAAGCCAGGTAGTAAGGTCATCCAGCATCTGGGTATGATAACGAAACCCCTGGGCCGTATTGCGGAATCCCCATCCATGTCCACCGGAAGGATAGATATGCAGGGTACATTCATTACCAGCCTTATTCATTGCCGTATAGTAAGCCACTCCATTTGTTACAGGAGGCACCACCTTGTCATCACTCGACATAAGGAGGATAACACGAGGAGTTACCTGAGGGCGGACAGCCTTGTCATTACTCCATTCCTCTACCAGTTTGGCATTGGTCTTACGCTCCTCACCGAGGAAATTCACACAGGAACCCTTGTGGGTGATCCGCTCATCCATAGAAATCACAGGATAGAAGAGGATGGAGAAATTCGGACGTACAGCCTCATCAGCATGAGTACTTACCGAAGAAGCCAGATGACCGCCAGCCGAGAAGCCCATAATACCTACATCATTCTTGTTGATATGCCATACTTCCGCACTATCTCTCACGGTACGCATCGCCTGATAGGCATCGCTCAACGGTATGTTGCGATCGCCCTTCGGCATACGATACTTCAAAACAAAGTAAGCGATACCCTGCTTATTGAAATATTCCGCCCACTGATGTCCCTCATGATCCATCGCCAAATGCGAATAACCGCCACCGGGACAATCCACCACGGCACGACCCGTTGGTTTCTTGGGAAGATAACAGGTGAGTTCACTCTGTCCATCGGCACTGTTCTTCAATACGAACTTCCTTGCTGTGGATTGCGCTGATGCAGATATGGCAAAGAGCATCAATGCGAAAGAAATAATCGACTTTTTCATTTTCATCTTAGTGTTAGTTTGTATTTCATTTGCAAAGATAAGCATTTTTTCGTTAACACAACGTTATATTTTCACCATTTTTCGGTGTTTTTGTACAATTCTCTTTGTCATTTGTTACTTTTTTACTATATTTGCAGAAAAATAAATCGGTATCAACGTAATATAGACAGAATTATGAAGCAATTTTTCAAGAATGTAGCAGCTACCATCGTAGGTATCTTCGGATTCGGAATCATCATGGTGATTCTCGCCGTTATCACACTCATTGGTATGATGTGCAACAGCAGCAAGACTCCTTCACTGAAAGACAACTCAGTGATGGTGATGAAGCTGCAAGGTCAAATCAGCGATCAGGCAAGCGACGACTGGCTGGGACAACTCACCGGTAACCAATATAACAACCTTGGCATGAACAATATCCTCTCAGCCATCAAGAAGGCAAAACAGGAGGATAAGGTGAAGGGTATCTATCTGGAAACGGGTATTCTGAGTACAGACTACGCTACATTGCAGGAAATCCGCAACGCTCTTGCCGACTTCAAGAAGAGCGGCAAGTGGATCATTGCCTATGGTGATGCCATGACCCAAGGTGGATATTACCTGGCTTCGGTTGCCAACAAGGTCTATGTGAATCCGGAAGGTTCGGTAGATTGGCACGGTATTGCCTCACAGACACAATATATAAAAGATGTGGCTGCCAAATTCGGCGTTCACTTCACCATTGTAAAAGTGGGCAAATACAAGAGCTTCACAGAAATGTACACCGAGGACAAGATGACTGATGCCAACCGCGAGCAGGTAACCCGATATATCGGAGGACTCTGGAATCAGATTCTGTCAGATGTCAGCAAGAGCCGAAACCTCACCAAGGATTCCCTGAACCGCTATGCCGACGGACTGATGGTATTCGATGACACCAAGCTCTTGAAATCCAGAAAAATGGTGGACGGATTCTGCTATTATGATGAAATCAGAGACGTTGTAAAGAAACAGCTCGGTCTGAAAAACGACGAGAAGATACAGCAGGTATCTATGGGTGATGTAAACGCAGCCGTAGATGACAGTAACCTCCTGGGCGACCAGATTGCTGTATATTACTGCCAGGGAGAAATCGTAAGAGTAGCAACACCAGGTGCATTCGGAAGCGAGCAGCAGATTGTGAGCAACGATGTGATTCAGGATCTTCAGGATCTGGGCAACGACAAGAACATCAAGGCAGTGGTACTCCGCATCAACTCTGGTGGTGGCGATGCCTATGCCTCGGAACAGATCTGGCGTGCAGTCAGTCAGCTCAACAAGAAGAAACCTGTGGTAGTATCCATGGGTGGCATGGCTGCTTCAGGTGCATACTATATGAGTATGGGTGCCAGCTATATCATGGCTCAGCCAACAACACTGACGGGTAGCATCGGTATCTTCGGTGCCTTGCCAGACATCAGTGACCTGATGACCAAGAAGCTGGGATTTAAATATGACGAGGTAAAGACCAACCGCAACAGTGCCTACGGCAGCGCCGGCAGTGCCCGTCCTTGGTGCGCCGAAGAAATCGGTCATCTTCAGGCTTATGTAAACCGCGGCTATGCCCTCTTCCGCCAGCGTGTGGCAGATGGCAGAAAGATGAAGACCGAGGAAGTGGAGAAGATTGCGCAAGGAAGAGTATGGCTCGGAACCGATGCCAAGAACATCAAGCTGATTGACGGATTCGGCAGTCTCGATGACGCTGTTGCCAAGGCTGCCCAACTTGCCAAGGTTTCCGATTATGGAACCACAGAATACCCAATGCCAGTTGACTGGACAGACCAGCTCCTGGATGGACTGTCAGGCAGCAGCAGCAACTATCTCGACGAACAGTTACGACTCACACTGGGTGATCTCTACCAACCATTCATGATGATTCGCAACATCAAAGAGAAAGAACCAGTGCAGGCAGCGATGCCATTCGTACTGAACATACATTAATATATATATAATAAGGTATAAAAAAGGAGTGAGGAAATGAGAACAGAAGGAGATCTGATAAAGATCAACGACTGGCTGCTACCACTCAGTTGGATATACGGCAGCCTCGTAAGATTCCGCAACTGGCTCTTCGACATCGGATTGAAGAAGAGCCACGACTTCTCGATTCCCGTCATCTCGGTGGGCAACATCACCGTGGGCGGTTCGGGAAAGACACCGCATGTGGAATACTTGATTCGCCTCTTGCACGACAAGGTGAAGATTGCCGTGCTATCACGTGGATACAAACGCAAGAGCCACGGATATGTACTTGCAGATGAAAATACAGAAATGTCGGATATCGGTGATGAGCCTTTCCAGATGCACCAGAAGTTTTCTGATATCTACGTTGCAGTAGATGCCAAACGGGTAAGAGGCATCAACAACCTGCAGAGCAATGAAGAGACCAAGGATGTAGATGTGGTATTGCTTGATGATGCCTTCCAGCATCGCTATGTCAAGCCCGGCATCAATATCCTCCTGGTAGATTACCATCGTCTCATCATCTACGACAAGATGCTGCCTGCCGGAAGGCTGCGTGAACCATTGATCGGAAAGAGCCGTGCCGACATCGTGATTATCACCAAATGTCCGAAGGATTTGAAACCAATGGAATTCCGTGTACTCACCAAGGCTATGGATCTCTATCCGTTCCAGAAGCTCTACTTCACCTGCATCGACTACGATACACTGAAGGGCGTCTTCACAGGAAAAGAGTTGAAAGATCCTAAAGACTATCACGTGCTGCTTCTCACCGGCATCGCATCTCCAAAACAGATGGAGCACGACTTGAAGCCGATGGTCAAGGAGATGAACTCTCTCTCTTTCGGCGATCATCATCGCTTCAAGGGCAAAGACATCGACCGCATCAATGAGGCATTCGAAGCCTTGCCGGAACCACGCATCATCATCACTACAGAAAAGGATGCCGTGAGACTGAGAGAGGCAGAAGGACTCTACGAGAGTGTGAAAGAAAGCATGTACGAACTGCCTATCAAGGTAAGCTTCATGCTAGACCAAGAAGATAATTTTAACGAAAAGATAATAAGCTATGTACGAAAAAATTCAAGAAACAGCATCCTGGCTAAAAGGAAGGATGAGCACAAGTCCGAAGACTGCAATCATTCTGGGAACAGGTCTCGGACAATTAGCTTCAGAAATAACTGATAGTTACGAATTCCCATATAGTGAAATTCCCAACTTCCCTGTATCTACCGTAGAAGGACATGCAGGCAAGCTCATCTTCGGAAAGCTGGGCGGCAAGGACATCATGGCAATGGAAGGCAGATTCCACTTCTATGAGGGATATAACATGAAGGAAGTAACCTTCCCTGAGCGCGTGATGTTCGAGTTGGGCATCGAGACTCTCTTCGTAAGCAATGCATCGGGAGGTATGAACCCTAAGTTCCAGATCGGTGATCTGATGGTTATCGACGACCACATCAACTTCTTCCCAGAGCATCCATTGCGTGGCAAGAACTTCCCTACCGGTCCTCGCTTCCCTGATATGCACGAGGCATACGACAAGCAGCTCCGTGATCTTGCCGACGAGATTGCCAAGGAGAAGGGTATTCCTGTTCAGCATGGTGTATATGTAGGCGTTCAGGGTCCTACCTTCGAGACTCCAGCAGAGTACCGTATGTATCGTACACTGGGTGGTGACGCCGTAGGTATGAGCACCGTTCCTGAGGTGATCGTGGCCCGCCATTGCGGCATCAAGGTATTCGGCATCAGCATCATCACCGACCTCGGCGGCTTCGACGTTCCTGTAGAAGTAAGCCATGAGGAGGTACAGATTGCAGCCAATGCCGCTCAGCCTAAGATGACTGAGATTATGCGAGAAATGATTCGCAGAAGCTAAAAGCTGGAATTTTTAAAGAAACTCCAGCTACTGATGCTAATCATAAAGTTCAAAGTTCAACATTCAAAGTTCAAAGTAAAAAATTGGATATAGCTAAGTTGGGTGAGTTTGGACTGATAGACCATCTCACCAAAGGATATGAAAACAAGAATGCCTCTACTGTTTATGGCGTAGGCGATGACTGTGCGGTGATGCACTATCCCGACAAGGAGGTGCTGATGACTACCGATATGCTGATGGAAGGTGTACATTTCGACCTGACCTATATTGATATGCAGCACTTGGGTTACAAGAGTGCCATGGTCAATATCAGCGACATCTTCGCCATGAACGGAACACCACGCCAGATGGTGGTAAGCATTGCACTGAGCAAGCGCTTCAAAGTAGAAGATCTTGATGAATTCTACAGAGGCCTGCGTATGGCTTGCGATAAGTTCGGCGTTGACATCGTAGGTGGCGACACCACTTCTTCGCTCACCGGTCTTGCCATCAGCATCACCTGCATTGGTGAGGCTGCAAAGGAAGACATCGTATATCGCAGCGGTGCCAAGGAAACAGACCTCATCTGTGTAACCGGCGACCTGGGTGCCGCCTATATGGGTCTGCAACTCCTGGAACGCGAAAAGGCAGTATATTACGGACAGGTAGAAGACATCCGCAAGAAGATGGCAGAGGCCAAGGCGCAGGGTGACGACCAGAAGTTGGCAGCCCTCAACAAAGACTTGCAGGAAATGCGTAACTTCCAGCCAGACTTTGCCGGCAAGGAATACCTGCTGCAGCGTCAGCTCCAGCCAGAAGCTCGCGGTGACATCATAGCCCAGCTCCGTGAGGTAGGCATCCGCCCTACCGCCATGATGGATATCAGCGACGGTTTGAGCAGCGAGTTGATGCACATCTGCGAACAGAGCAACTGCGGCTGTCGTGTCTATGAGAAGAATATTCCTATCGACTACCAGACAGCAGTACAGGCAGAGGAATTCAACATGAACCTCACCACCTGTGCCATGAACGGTGGCGAAGACTACGAGCTTCTCTTTACCGTTCCTATCGGCGACCATGCCAAGATTGAGGAAATGGAAGGCGTGAAGCAGATTGGTTACATCACCAAGGAGAGCCTCGGTAAGTTCCTCATCACCCGCGATGGTCAGGAGTTTGAACTCAAGGCGCAGGGATGGAATCCTCTGAAAGACTAGTTTTACGAATCGCCTTCTCTAAGGAAGAAACCCGAAAGAGGCGATTTTAGTTAATAAACATTAAGCAAGAGAAAATATTTGGTTTTCTCTTGCTCAATTAAAATTTTTGTTGTACCTTTGCAACCGCAAAAAGCAAGATGGTGCCATAGCTCAGTTGGTAGAGCAAAGGACTGAAAATCCTTGTGTCCCCGGTTCGATTCCTGGTGGTACCACTCCTCCTTTCATTTAGGCGGTTTCTGACTTCGGTTAGAGCCGCCTTTTTGCGTATTTTGAACAGGAGATAACAAATGTTACAACATAAAAAGAGAAAATACTAATTTATTAATTTAAAGATTAACAAAACAATACTTAAAGACTTATGAAAAAGATTCTGATTTCATTATTGGCAATCTGCGGATGGGCAGCAGCCTCATTTGCTTCAGGTGCCAAAGACTACAGCAAGTATTACCAGAACTTGCCGGTACAAATGCAGCAGCCTACCCTGCCAACCATCCCAGACAACCAGGTTAGTCTTCTGGACTTTGGCGGCAACGGCAATGGTCAGGCGATGAACACCCAGGCATTCAGCAAGGCTATCAGTAAGCTGAGCAAGATGGGCGGCGGTCATCTCAATGTACCTGCCGGCATCTATCTCACCGGTTTGATTTCCCTGAAGGACAACATCGACCTGCATCTGGAAAAGAATGCCATCATCGTCTTCTCGGAAGATAAGAACGACCTCATCAAGATAGATGATGAAACCGGTCAGAAAGAAGACCGTGCTGCCCCAGCCATCAATGCCAGCAAGAGAAAGAACATCTCCATCACCGGAGAAGGAACCATCGACGGAAATGGAGAATGGTGGCGCCCGGTGAAGCGCAGTAAGGTGAGCGACGTAGAATGGAACCGCTTCAAGCAGATGGGTGGCACCTTGAACGAAAAGGGCGACATCTGGTATCCGCTCAATCTGAAACATACTCCAAACGTAGTAGATAACATCGATGCACAGGAGAAGGTACGCAATCACATGATCCGATTCACTGATTGCGAGAACGTACTGGTACAGGGTGTTACTTTATTAAACAGTCCACGCTTCCACCTCATCCCTACCCGATGCAAGAATGTCATCATCGACGGTATTACCGTGAAGTGTCCTTGGAATGCACAAAATGGAGATGCCATCGACATCTCAAGCTGCAAGAATGTACTCATCGTAAACAACATCGTGGATGCCGGCGATGACGGAATCTGCATGAAGGGTGGCGCAGGAGCTGCCGGAGTAAAAGCCGGTCCTTGCGAGAATATCAATATCCAGGACAATACCGTATATCATGCCCATGGCGGTTTCGTTATCGGCAGCGAGTTTTCTGGCGGCATGAAGAACATCGTGGTTCGCAACAACACCTTCCAGGGCACAGATGCCGGTTTGAGATTCAAGAGTGCAGTGAAGCGAGGCGGCACCTCGGAGAACATCTTCATCGACCATATCTATATGACAGATATCACAGGAGATGCCATCACCTTTGAGACCACCTACTTCGACAACCATGTGGGAGCCAAGAAGAGCAATTCCCCAGTGAAGCAGGAATATCTTCCAAACTTCCAGGACATCCACATCAGCAATGTATATGTTCGCGGATGCAAGAACGGCATCGTGGCTCACGGCGCAGAGGGAATGGTTCACGACATTACCATCAAGGATACCTATATCTTCTACAATCAGAAGGCACAGGATATCGACGAGACTTGCAAAATCAAGCTCGAGAATGTGAACTTCGCTACTTTTGCAAAGTAAGAAAACATATCGCAAACCATTCGCTCTAAATGCTTCAAACACTTACCTTACAACGGTAAGCGTCTTTTCGCAGACAGAGAAATGAATATCCAGACCCTCATAAGGCATTCCATAAACCTTATGAGGGTCTTTCTGGTAATGCGGACGAGGATCCTGCGCCAGAACCTCTTTCAATATTTCAATCTTCTCACCATTCAATCCCTGGTGAATCAGATATTCCCTTACTTCCCCAGAAATCTCAACATCCAGCTTCGCCCATTTCCGTTCATCCACGAATCCACTTCGTGCATCAGGATGACAATCGGCATACACCACGTAAGGCTTGATATCATAGATGGGAGTACCATCCATCAGGTCACCACCCTTTACATGAATGACAGGTCCCTTGCTTGTCTCCCATTCGATACGGGAGATTTTCACGGATGACAATCCGATATTGTTCGGACGGAAAGGACTGCGGGTAGCGAATACCCCGACTTTCTCGTTACCACCCAAAACTGGAGGTCTTACAACCGGGCTGTTTGCCTTGTGCTTATTCGCCGAGAATTCCCAGATAAGCCAGAGAAAATCGAAACCTTCCATTCCTCTGAGGAAATCCGGATTGCGATACTCGGGTTCAAAAACAATCTGTCCTTCCAGTTCCGCCACCAATCCTGCCTGCTTGGGAATACCAAACTTGCTGCTGAACGGAGAACGGAATCTTGCTATTGGTTTTATTTCCATATCTTTATATTATTGATTTTAGTTCCTATTTTCATATACTGGGGTATATTTCCATATATTCCAATGATTACACCTTATTATATATATAGTACGAAAAAAGTGCCTAATTATTTTGCCGTCTCCATAAAATAATGTACCTTTGCACGCAATAATAAACGAAAAATCAATGAAATAAAAAGAGAAAACAATGAAAATAGAAAGGCCTCAACATGAGATTTGGCTGCAAAAGCCAGGAGAACTCGGCATCTATCAGCAGATAGAGCGTGCCGGAAGAGTGTGCTATAAGAGTGAGAACAACACCACCAACGACTCGGCTAAGCCATTCGTAGATAGAATGATACAGAGTGAGCACTATGCTATGTTGGAACATGGCACAGTCTATCTCGTATGCAATCATGGGGAGTTGCCACTCTATACAAACAACAAGTTCTCTCGCTGCCACACCATCGACGGCAAGGATTACATCACTACCAATCTCCGTGTTCTGGCAGAAAACAAGGCGATGGATGATCTGAAATTCCTCAGCGACTATGAAGAGGGAAAGCACGAACTCCGCATCACCGTGCATTTCACCACACAGATTGCCATCACCCGTGAGTATAATCGCCATCGTGCCAACTCAATGGCAGAGCAGAGCACACGCTACTGCAACTACTCCAAGAACAAGTTCGACAACGAGATTACGATCAACCTTCCTACCTGGGTAGAAGAAGAAGGTTATAATGGTTCTCAGGAGAAAGAGGATTACCGACTGGAAGATATGTGCGCCGACATTGCTGAGGGCAGAGCACAGGAATGGAGCAAGCTCGACACCTGGATCTTTGCCAACCAGGCTGCAGAATATGCCTACATGAAATTGATAGAAGCTGGCTGCAAACCACAGGAGGCTCGTGCCATCCTGCCATTGGATTGCAACACAGAGTTGGTACATACCGCATTTATCAACGACTGGAAGCATTTCTTCGATCTCCGTGCTTTAGGTACCACAGGAGCTCCTCACCCAGATGCCAAGGTTCTCGCCTTGCCATTGATGGAAGAGTTCAAGACTAAAGGTTATTTAAAATAGAAAGGAGAACGCTTAAAAAAGGTAAAAAATCACAGTTAAAATATAGATTTTCTGTTTTCTATACACAAGGAACAGATATATTTCGTATTTTTGCACTGTGTTTTTCATAGTATTAGATTTAAGGTTATCAAGGTTGGGGCTACGGCGGTAGCCCTTTTTTTATGCCTTTTTCGTCAGTTCTGATGCCTTTTCTGAGCTATTTTCCATGTTTTTCGACATTTTTTCTCAAAAAGTTCCTCAAAAATTTGGTGGAATCAAAAAAAGGTTGTACCTTTGCACCCGATTAAGAAAACCAAGCTATAGTCATCCAGACCGAATTTGGAGAGATGGTAGAGTGGTCGATTACAACGGTCTTGAAAACCGTCGTACCGAGAGGTACCGGGGGTTCGAATCCCTCTCTCTCCGCAAGAGCCTTCTGAAAGAAATTTCAGAAGGCTTTTTTCATGTTCACACTTTTATAATTAAAAAACTCATTCTCCTTTCACAATCACAAAAATCCGCTCAACATCAATCACTTAAGTGTGAAGGGAGAAATCTACTCCCCAATAGTACTACGCAACTATGGTGAAACGCCAAATGAACCTATTGCGCTTATCACCGCACCATATACCTGAAGCTGAAACAGCTATAATAATCAGCAGAAAGAACTATTAATATAAGGAGAAGGCAACTTAATCTAAAGGAGAAAGCAACTTAGGCTAAGGGAGAAAGCAACTATCACAAAAAGAACAGAAAAGGCTTCTTTGTATCGGATGACCCGGGTCATCCATATAGATGAGCCTCATCATTCAGCTGATAAATCGACCCTTTTCGCCTGCTACTATCTATCCCTCATCCTTCTGGTTACCATGCTTCATCCTTCTGATTACTATACTTCATCCCAACATTCATAACAAAGACGACCAATATTCATTATCAAAACATCCATTATTGAATATATCAGATCCTTTCATCACCTATACAGTAACCATCTTGAGCCAGGCATATCACCATATTCAAGCTTAACTATCGATTACCACCTCAAAATAAAGAGAAAACTCCATTCACACTTAACCAACTCATTTTCAATACAATCCACATTCAGTGAAAGGAGATTTATCTTTCACTTTAAATATTTTCTGCAAATTTATTCCTTAAAATTTGGTGGATTCAAAAAAAAGTAGTACCTTTGCATCCGCTTAAGAAAACCAAGCTATAGTCATCCAGACTGAATTTGGAGAGATGGTAGAGTGGTCGATTACAACGGTCTTGAAAACCGTCGTAC
>UQWP01000060.1 GCA_900544825.1 uncultured Prevotella sp.
GCAAGGAAAGAGAGAAAACAGGCGTGGAGTTCTTCGTGCCACTCCATCCGATAGCTGAGAAGAATGTCAGGAAAAACGACCGCATCAGCTATGATGTGTATAGCCTTGAACTTGTCATTGCGGTAGCCTTCCGTATTGACAGCATTGAGAGCCGAGCCTTCCGTGAGTTCATCATGCAAGCCATCATCAAAAAGCAGACCAACCGCCCTAAGTTGGTCTGCCTGTGGTCGAAGAATATAATGATGTAGCAATTACATTTTTCATCAATGACCTCTATTCTTTGAAAACTAATATTTATTAAAATTTTACAAAGGTTTTAAAATTATTTGCTTTATTCAATTTATTTCTCTAAATTTGTAGCGTCAAACAAAATATGACACGCCTATGAAGTATGTAAACAACAAAATCAACATTGTATTTGCCTTATAAGAATTGTAGTGACGCTTTTGGCATTTGGGGAAATAATTGTGTCCAAAGAAAAGATGTTTGCATGGATTTCAATGGATATGGCTCAGATTGTGTAAAAGGTCCCAAAACATACTTTGTGGGAAGCGATTGCCAAAAAGCAATGCTTCAAGGACATTGTTGGAATGAGATAATGAACTAAAATGAGACTTTTGGATTTTTATATAATATGGAGAGGAGATATGCTATTTGCAACAGTTGTTCCTATAGCATATTTCCTATTGTACCTAAAAAACAAACAAGTGACATTTGTCTTTTTGAAATTTGTAATGGCATTTGTGATATGTTTGTACTGGGCAACATACGCTTGTACTTTTTTTTATTCATATTATGATGTTATAGGATGGTTTAAAATACTTATAATACCAGTTTTTTCCATTTATAGTGGATTTGTACTTCACCTTTTAAAATCGAAGAAGAAAAAGGTGTTTTTTCTTATCTCCATAGTCTATATAATATTTTGGTGTATGTTGATATTTTGGCATTGCATGAGTAGTATGTAATGCAAAAGAATGAAGAGAGATGATTCCTAATTGTATAGGAATCCTTCAAGCAACGTTCCTTGGAGGCTTTGCGCCTCCAGCCACTTGGGCGAACCTCCGCAGTGTGTTTTAGCATGGTATTAGATTTATACAGACCATACGGAGAACACCCGGCAAACACGACCAACTCGGTATAGCCAATAAAACGAGGCGACAACCTATAACAGCCACACTCGGTAAGTTATACGTTGTCGCCTTGTTCATTTCACCCCACTCATCAAGGGCATGCATTTCTCCTACAAGCCCTTCATTCTGTACGCCTCACGATAGTTAGCCATCAGAATCTTCTGAATGTCGGACTCGCGGTAGAGTATCTTTCCGCCAAGCTGGATATACGGAATGACACCGTTGTTTCGGTAGTCCTGCAGGGTTCTTCGGCTCAGTTGTAGCCGGGCACAAAGCTCCTTGTCCGTCATGAAGCGCTCATCGTCAAGCATGGGGCGGTAGTTCATCACGGCACGTTTAAAATTGTCAACCATTCGGTTGAGGTGGTTCACGATGTGGTTCATCCACTCGTTGTTTGCTTTTTTAAGAGATGATGTATAACAAAAAATGGGAATGCATTCTGATAAGAAGGGATGATGAACAGGATGGATTTGGTAATTTGATGCAGTTATACAAATTTAACGGAAGAGATGTAATGGTTTTGGATAATAATGTGTACTTTTGTAGCTGATAATGATGAAATAAAAACATATTGTAAGAATGAAGACTGTTTTTTGCTCTTTTGGACTGCTGATGGTTGCTGTGCCTGTGTTCGCTCAGAACACCGGGAAGGACTCTGTTGTCTCTACTAAAGCTTTGGATGATGTGGTGGTATCAGCCTCCAATATCAGTCGTGTGGTCGATCATCTTGTCATCTATCCCAACAGCCAGCAACGAAAACATGCGGTCAATGGATTCGGGGTGTTGGAAAACCTGAATATTCCAGGACTCATCATCGACGCAAAGTCGAATCAGGTGGATGTGATGGGACTGCAAGCCACCTTGTATCTGAATGGGCAGGAATGCGACATCCGGGAAATACAGATGCTCCGACCTCATGACATCAAGAAGATAGAATATCATGATGCTCCATCGGGAAAATACGCCAAGGATAAGCTTGTCGTCAACTTCATCACCAAACAATACCGATATGGAGGATATGTGCAGGCTGACGGACTGCAGACGATAGGATATGACCATGGCGACTATAACGTTGCCACCAATTATATAAAAGATAATAATTCCTATACTGTGTTTGCTGGTGCAAACTATAGTCATGTAGATGGTACTGAGACCTGGAACAATGAGAACTATCAGTTTCCGCAATCGGTATTCGATAGGGAGAGCTATAGTAAGAATTCTTACCGGAATCATCAGGAATATATGCAGTTCCGCTATCAGAACCAGAAGGGAAAGAGATATTGGGTGGGCAAGTTTACGCTCGTCAACCTCTCTACTCCAAGAAATGCATCTTCAGGTTTTGCGAGGGAAAGCACAGAGACGAATGTATTATCAAATATCCGGAAGAAGAGTCTGTCTCCTAAGATTGACCTGAACGCCAACTTGCCATTAAGCAAGAATCAGACGCTTACCTTGGGAGTACATGGCAAGTATTCTGCCAACTCCTATCATCGTTTTTATCAGGAACAGCCTTTCGAGGCAATGACCGATGAAGACGAGAAAGCGCTGTCGTTCCAGCTGTCTGCCATCTATAATTATTTCTCACAAAAGCATTCCTTATCCGTGGAACTGTTTCATTACCACGATGTCTGGAATGCCGATTATTCCGGCAATTGCGAACTTTGGCAGCATCTGTGGAAAGGGGAGTCGTTGGCTTTCTTCTCCTATAATTTCCAGGCAAGCAGGCGCTTGAGCCTGAAAACCCGCATCGGATTGGATTGGCTTCAATATCATCTGCATGGAGACAACAGTTTTAGCCAGCTGTCTCCTCGCATCAATACGAATGTGCAATACCAGCTGAATAAGGGAATGCTCTTGTGGTCATTCAACTTCATGAACTCCAATCATGGTATGGATGTCATCAACCGGGCTATGATTCAGGTCAATTCCCACATGATGGAAAAGGGAATGCCCGAACTGAAGAAATCGCATGACATCAACACCTATTTATATTATATGGGGCGTTTCAACAGGTTAAGTGTTTCTGCCATCGGACAATTCCGTTACAATCATCATCCTGTAACTGATGATTATTACCTGGATGAGGCAAACGGGAAAATAGTGAAGACTTACTCGAATGGTGGAAATGCTCAATATTATTCTGCTATCCTCGCCTTGCAGTACAAACTGTGTAAGTTTGCCAATCTGTCGGGGGATATCAGATTTAACCATGCGGAGGTGAAGACTACCTGGTCGAAGCATAACAACAATTTGACGGGTAATCTTGGATTGAATATGTTCATGGGAGATTTTGCCTTGAAGCCTTACCTGCATTTTGGCAAAAAGTCTTTGGACGAAGCAGCTTTGGTGATAAGCAAAACTCCTATCAACTATGGAATGTCGGGTTCTTATAGCAGGGGCAACCTCTATGTAGAACTTCAGGCAGTATCGCCTTTCAAGAAGCAGGAGAAGCGGTATTGGTTGGATTTGCCTATCTACAGTTACAGTAAGAGCATCAAAGACCAGACGGCTTCGCAATATGCCAGCATCAAGGTTGCTTACTCCTTCGACTTTGGCAGGAAGACCCAAAAAGTAGAGAAGGATGTTAATAAGAACATAAACAGCTCTTTGTTAAGAGTGGAGTAGAGTTGAATAAATCTGTCGTTGGCAATGGATTTAACAGGATTTTTTCCTCTGTTTCTTTGCCATTTCCATCTTTTTCCTTAATTTTGCAGCGGAAACTTTATAATAGATATATGTAATGACAATAAGAATGAAGATGAAACAGAAAAAGATAAGAAAGATAGGCATCGCTTCGGCTCTGGGCCTGGTGGTGCTCGTGGCGCTGGGACTGTATGGCGCCAGCAACTATATGCTCAATTATTCGCTCAACTATCCGAAGGAGGAGCGAATGACGGCAGAGCATTGGAAGAACAGAATGAAGAACGAGTGCCCCTGGATGATTGGCTGGATGGACTCAGTGTATCAGCACCATTGCGTGAAGGATACCTTTGTCACGATGCCGTCGGGCTACAAGGCGCATGCCATCTATCTCTATGCACCGAAAACTACGGAAAAGACAGCCGTGGTAGTGCATGGTTATCAGGTGCGCTCCGAGGGAATGCTGCACATCGCCTATCTCTATAATCACGATATGGGGTATAATGTGCTCCTGCCAGATCTGTATGGACATGGAGAGAGTGAGGGCGACCATATCCAGATGGGATGGAAGGACAGATGGGATGTGATCAGATGGTCGGAAATCGCCAATGAGATTTTTAAAGTGAAGAGTGAAGACCGAAGAGTGAAAGGTGAAGACCGAAGAGTGAAGAATCAGAGTTCTTTAAACGATGGGAATAGCTTAAAAGCTGAAACCCGTCAGGTGATTCACGGCATTTCGATGGGTGCGGCAACCACGATGGCAGTATCGGGAGAGAAGACTCCCGATTACGTGAAGTGCTTTGTGGAGGACTGCGGCTATACCAGCGTATGGGATGAGTTTTCTGCTCAGCTCAAAGACCAGTTTGGCTTGCCAGCCTTCCCGCTGATGAATACCACTTCAGTTCTTTGCCTGCATCGCTACGGCTGGTCGTTTGCCGAGGCTCAGCAGATAGAGCAGGTTCGCAAGAGCACCAAACCGATGCTTTTTATCCATGGCGATAAGGATGCCTTCGTGCCCTACGCCATGCTTCATCCGCTTTACGAGGCAAAGACGAAGGGCAGAAAAGCCATCTTCATCGCCAAAGGCTCTGTTCATGCCATGGCATATCGCGACCATCACGAGGAATACACTCGCATCGTAAAAGACTTTGTTTCGAAGGAAGAATAATTTATTCTCCTATATGTTGTCCCACCACATACCCCGTGGTCCAGGCTGCCTGCAGATTGAAGCCGCCGGTGATGGCATCGATGTCGAGCACTTCTCCGGCAAAGAAGAGGTGAGGGCACACCTTGCTCTCTAGGGTATGCAGGTCGATGTTGCTGAGGCTGATGCCGCCGCAGGTAACAAACTCCTCCTTGAAGGCTCCCTTGCCGTTCACCTGGTAGAGGTCGTTGGTGAGGGTTTCTATCAGCAGGTTGCAACCCTTTTTCCCCATTTCGCTCCATTTCTTCTCGGGCGCATATCCCATCTTCTGAATCAGGAAGAGCCAGAGGCGGGATGGGAGATTGTAAGGGCGAATGCTTGCCAGCTGCTTCTGCGGGTTGGCGATGATGATGCCCTGGATGTTCTCTTCCACCAGCGAACGGTTGCTCTCGTGTACCCAGTTCACGGAAATCCTAATCTGATAATTGTTCTCATGCAGATGGCGGGCTGCATGGGATGAGAGTTTCAGCACGGCAGGACCGCTCATGCCCCAATGGGTGATGAGGAGCGGACCCTCTGCCTTCAGTTTGGTGCCCGGAATGCTGGTATATACAGGCTCTACCACCGTGCCCATCAGATTCTTGAAAGCCTTGTCGGCAATGTTGAAGGTAAAGAGCGATGGGATAGGCTGCTCTATCGCATGACCTAAATCTGAGAGATGCTTGAAGCTATCCAGTTTGGGATGGCCGCCCGTGGTGATGGCTACCCGATGGAAGGCTATCTGTTTGATTTCGGAAACGGGATGAGAGGCAGAAGATGTCCCCGATAGCTTTCCTTTTCCTTTTGAAACCTTGAAATCCAGGAGTAGGCGCTCATCCTCCAGTTCGGTGATGGCGGTGAGCTGGTGGTTGCATTGTATCTTCACCCCCAGTCGTTTGGCGGTATTCACCAGGCAGTCGATGATGCTGTGTGAATCCTGCGATTGCGGAAATACGCATTGGTCTTCCTGCGTAACCAGTGGCACGCCGTTCTCCTCAAACCAGTTGAAGGCATGCTGGTAGTCGAATCTCTTGAAGAGACGCTTCATCAGTTTATGTCCGCGAGGGTACGCCTGTTTCAGGTCGGAAATCTCCTCAAAGGAATTGGTAAGATTGCATCTTCCTCCTCCCGTGATTTCCACCTTGGCGAGAACCTTCGAATTCTTCTCGAATATAGTGATGTCGGCGTGAGGGAAGTTGCGCTTGGCCTCTATCGCCGCAAAGAATCCTGCGGCACCCCCACCAATAATTGCAATATGTAGTGATTGTGGCATATCGTATTTTTGGTTGATTAGGGTGCAAAGGTACTGCTTTTCTTTGATAAAAGAAGAAAAGTTCTCCTTTTTCTTTTGCAGATACGATAGATTTTTGTAACTTTGCGCAAAAATCATAGTATATCAAGTATCAAATAGATTTATGGCAAAAAGAGAATATGTTGAGGCCAACAAGCGTTGGCTGGAGGAAAAGGCAAAGGAGGAGGGCGTTATGGCGCTGCCTCGTGGTATTTATTATAAGGTGTTGAAGCAGGGCGACCCGAAGGGAGCACAGCCTAGCCGACGCAGCATCGTGACAGCTCATTACACCGGTTGGACCATCAACGGCAAGAAGTTTGATTCCAGCCGTGGCGGTACGCCTTTCGCCATGCGATTGAGCGACTTGATTGATGGCTGGATTGTTGCCATGCAGCAGATGCACGTGGGCGACCAGTGGGAACTTTACATCCCAGCCGAAATGGGCTACGGCAAGTTCTCGCAGCCGGGCATCCCAGGCGGCTCTACCCTGATATTCGAAGTAGAACTGCTGGGAGTGGGATAATCCGGCTACAGTCGGTTCAATTCATCTTCCGCACTGTTCATGCCGTTGTATCTTCCCTTGCGCTTGTTGAATTTCCAGGTTACAGTCAACTTGTAGCTCCATAGCTTGTAATCCTCAGTCTGGGAGAAGTCAACGGCATGCTCGTGGGTTCGCTCCTTGAAGAGCTGCTGATGGAAGAGGTCGTTGGCACTGAAGGCAACCTGTAATCTGCCGTCCATCCACGATTTGTTGGCACCAAGACTCCAGTTCTGAGTGGGGCGGAACTTCGTTTTGCCCACTTGTCCTCCGTTGTCAAAACTGTAGGAGAGCGATAGCTGATAGTCGTTTGGCAGCGTGAAGTAATTGTCAAACGATGCATCCCAAGTTGCTCCGTTATAGCTGATTAGCTCTCCATGATCATTTACGGAGAAGCATTGGTAAGTGATGCTTGCATTGACATTCGGACGCCAGTAGCCGAAGACGTGGCCCCAGTTGAGATATGCCATGTATTTCTGAATCTTGTTGAAGTTCATGAATGTACTCACGTATCTCACGGGCTTGTCTTCCGACACCTCATGCACGTACATGATGGAGTGGTCGATACGGGTATATCTCAGCATTCCCATGAAATCTTTCCACTGCACGGAGTAGGTCAGACGATAGGTATTGACAGGCTGCAGCTTCGGATTGCTGATCTGATACTGAAAGCGCGAGGTATAGTAGATGTTCCCGCTTAGCTGACTGAAAGAAGGTCGGGCGGTGGTAGTTCGGAAGCTGAGCGAGTGATGCCACGATGGTTCGTTGAGAGTGATACCGAACGATGGAAACCACTGGTCGTAATGGCGCTCTAGGTTATCGGGAGATATCTCTGACAGATTGGTGTATCGGGAGGTGAGATGCTCGTATCGGATGCCTGCCCACCAGTTCCATTTGCCAACTCCACCCTGATATTGCAGGTAAGCAGCCGTCTTGGTATCGTGGTTTTTGTATTCCGTAGTTCCGAGCATATCGGCAGAACTTTCGGTTTTTCCCTTACCTTCCATCAGGCTCCATTCGCCACCATAGTTGATGGAATGCTTGTCTGAGATGAGTTGCTTGACTTCGATTCTTCCACTATAGATGTCGTAGCTCGAATTGGAACGGTTGAGGGTTTCCTGCATCTCGCTACCTTCTTTCTCCGTGATAGGCTGGCTGTCAGAATCCTTGTTTCTGGCATAGTCCAGATAAATCTGTGATGAGAAATGCTTCGACCATTTAGCCAGATGGAAGAGGTTGAAGTGGTGGCTGCGCTGGTGTCCCCATTGCTGGCTCTCCGCATCAAAATACTTCATCTCGCCATCAGCTTCAGAAAGTTTCTGCTCGTTATTTGTATCTTCTCCTGCTGGGTTAGGATAGCGATAGTACTGCTGCTGTTTCTCGCTTCTGCCGCCATTCAGCCAAAGCCCTTCCCATTGTATTCCCACTTCGTGCTGCTTGCTGAGCTGCCAGTCGAAGTTGAGTTCCGTAGCGTTATAATTTGCCTTGTTCTTGCCATGGCGGTCGGTTCCGAAGAGATATTCGCCATCTTTGGCTCTTACGAGCGCTTCCTGTGGCTGATGCACATTGTAACGATTGTCGGTGTATCCGTAAAATCCTGTGAGCGAAATCTTCTTTGTTACCCAACCCAGGCTCAATTCCTCGTGGTTGGTGTTCACCTCGCTCAACTTATCATACACCTGCATCTTGCCGAATATACCTTCGTCTGTTCTTCTCGTCAGGATTCTCAGTACGGCTCCCGTCGTTGCATCATATTTTGCACCAGGAGTGGTAATGAGTTCTATTTCATCTATCAGCTTCACATCGAGATGAGAGAGTTCGGCAGAGGTAGCCTTCTTGTCGTTGAGATAGATGGTGGGTGCTCCCAGTCCGTTTACCTCCAGGCTTCCATCGGCGGTTTGTTTCATACTGGGTATGTGCTTCAATATATCTTCCAGCGTCGGCTCCTTTGCCAAAGGAGTATTGCGGACACGGGTAACCAAGGCATCGTTTCTCATCTTGTACATCGGGCGATGACCTGTTACGGTTACGGCTTGAATCTCGGCTTCCTTATCAGCTTTGATCGAATCATTTTCCGTCAGTACCGAGTTTGCGGAAACTCCGGATGTCGGGAAAATCTCGTTTTGTGCTGTTGCACAGGTGGCGGTGGCTAGCATCGCGCATAAAACTGTTTCTTTCTTCATTTTCTTCCTTGTTTTTTGTTTTCGTCTGCAAAGGAACAGCTTTTCGGGCTCAAAATCGCAAATAATCATTACTGAAACATTACGCTGGCAAAATAATCTTGCTTCACCTTATTATATATAGTGAAATCTTCGTACCTTTGCATCGAAAAAAGAAAAAATGATATGAATAGAAGAATCAAACAAGTCTGGCTGCTCGCCATCCTTTCCTCTTTCCTGCTGATAGGCTTGCAGACCTATTGGCTCTACAATAGCGTGGCCTATTCGATGGGAGAGATGGGGAAGAAAAATGCCGAAAAGGCGGAACAGACAATAGTCACTTATCAGACAAATATCGGAGCGGAGGTAAAAGAAAAATCACATATCGGTTATGTCGTCACGGCATATTTTTCAGACTTCAAGAGTCCCTGGACTACGATTTGCTCTCCGCTGGATACGGATACAATCATTGGTGGAGTGGTGTATCGCAAGCCGGGATTCGGTAACGTGATGGAGAAGAGAGATACTTTCGATTTGCGTGAGACGGATTCCAATAATTCTTTTGATTGCCTGAATACTTACATCACTTACCAGCTTACCCGCTTTGACAAAGCGCATTTTGATCGTTTCGTCTGCAGAAAACTGGGCAATGATTTCATCGGGGCAGAGATGAAGACGAGAAAGCATCGTCTGTGGCAGACAAGAATCGTAGAGCCTCCTACCTTGTTTCATCACGAAATGCTGGTGGAAGTGCCTTTCAATCCTATCCAGTATCAGTCGATGCAAATGAGGATGCAGGTGCCGATGCTACCCATCTTGAAGGGAATGATGTGGCAGGTGATAGGAAGTCTGCTGGTTACCATCTTGCTTCTCTTGAGTATAGCTTACCTCATCAAGGTGATGCTCCTGCAGAAGAAGGTGGATAAGATGCGAAGCGACTTCGTGCATACGATGATTCACGAGTTGAAGCGCCCCGTGCAGACACTGAAGATGTGTGTATCCGTATTCTCTGCTCAAAAGATAAATACAGAAAAGGCAGATTCAGAAAAGACAGATAAGAAGGATGAGAATGCTCTCATTATGGAGACTGTAAGAGAGGAGAGCGATAATCTGACAGCTTATCTCGCCAAACTTCGAGAAGTGATCAGGGCAGAGGAACATATCCCGCTCCAGATAACTTCGTTCGATATCCATGCCGCCTTGCAGAATCTGGTGGCAGTTTATCGAAAGAACAGGCAGAAGGAGGTGAATGTTTCGCTCGATTACCAGCGCACTTCCAACCGGATGATGGGAGATAGAGACCAGCTTCTGAATGTGGTCAGCAATCTGATGGAGAACTCGGTGAAGTATTCCGGCGATATCGTCAATATCCATGTTGTCTGCCAGGATACCGGGAAGGGGGAAGTTATGATTTCTGTATCAGATAATGGTATCGGAATTTCGCCCGATGAGCAGCAGAGAGTCTGGACGAAGTTCTATCGCAGCAATGCTTACCCGGACATGATGCAGCCGGGCATCGGCTTGGGGTTGAGTTTTGTGGATATGATTGTGAAGGCCCATGGGGGTAGGAAAATGATGCAGAGCGAAGTGGGCAAGGGAACCAGGATTTCAATCGTCATCCCGCAGCACTCCTGAAGCATCCGGTTTAACGCTATAAAACAACAGAAAAAATGATCAAGATATTATTTGCAGACGATGACTTGAAGTATTCCATGTTGCTGAAGAGTTTTCTGCAGCAGCATGGCTACGACGTGACTTATGCCGGCAATGGCAAGAAGGCATGGGAGCAGTTCCCGGAAGTGAAGCCCGACCTGGTTTTGCTCGATATCAATATGCCTGAGATGGATGGCTATGAGGTGGCTGAGCGCATCAGAGCCATCGACCCGAAGGTGCTTATCTTCTTCCTCACCGACCGTACGGAGAAGAACGATCGACTGAAAGGTTTCTCCCTGAAGGCAAACGATTATCTTGCCAAACCCTTCTATCCGGAAGAGTTGCTGGCAAGAATAGAGGAGCGGTTCTCCATGAATGAGAGTGAGACGATAGAAGAGGAGGTGTATCATTTCGGAGAAACCACCTTCTGCTATAACAACAATGAGCTTCGCACCCGTTCCTCTCGTGTGCTCATCACCAGCCGACAAGCCGACATCCTCCGTCTGCTGGCGAAGAATATCGGCAATGTAGTAAGCAAGGAGATGATACAGGAGGCGGTGTGGGGTACCGTGAGCTATGCCAACTCCCTGGCTGTGAATGTGCAGATGACGTATCTCCGCCATGCTCTTCAGCATGATGCGACCGTTAAGATTGAGTCGCTGAAGAAAAAGGGATATGTACTTACTCTCTTATCTGAAGTATAGTAAATACCTCTTTTATCCGAATTATAAAAAAGTTAATCCGAAACAGCGGCTATTTCTAGCCAGTCTGTCTCGGATCTTTTTTATTTGTGGATGAAGTGGGTTATTCTTCGGTTTTTGCCATCATCTTCTCATAGAGTCCATCCACGATGGAGTCGGCGAGCGAGATGTTTGGCACCATGATGTTTTCACACTTCAGGTATTCGCATGCCTTGAGGAAGATCTCGGCGGCAGGAATGATGACGTCGGCACGGTCTTCTTTCAGGGAGAAAGAGATTTCGCGCTCCTCGATGCTCAGGGGCTGCATCATCGAGTAGAGGCGCTTCAGTTCGGCAAGCGTCAGGTTCTTGGCATCCTGCTTGCTGTGGCGTGCCAGCTTGTTCAACTTGTTGATGTTGCCACCCGAACCGATAATCTTGATGTCACCGTATTGCTCGGCATATCTCGTCAGGTTCTCCTTGAAGAGCTTTTCGGTATCGGCAGTCACCTTGCCGCTCAGCATTCTCAGGGTACCCATATTATAGGAATAGCTCTCGGCGAGTACACCATCGTGGATGATGCTCACTTCGGTAGAACCACCGCCCACATCGATGTAGGCAAAGCTGCCCTCGTTGGAGTCTGTTTTCTCTACCAGGTTGTTGTAGAGGAGCTGAGCCTCCTCCTGACCCTTGATGATTTCGAGTTTGATGCCGGTTTGCTTCTCTATCTTCTTGAGCACCTTCTTGCCGTTCTCGGCATCGCGCATGGCTGATGTGGCACAGGCGCGAAATGCCTCTACGTCATTGAGTTTCATGAATTGCTTGAAGCCCTTCATCATGTGGAGCATCATCTTCTCACGCTCCTTGGAAACCTTTCCCAGGGTGAAAACATCCTTACCCAATCGCAGTGGGATGCGGATGAACATGAGTTTCTTAATGCGGTCTTCCTCTCGGATTGCTTCGGGATCGAAGCGCTTGATGAGGAGTCGGGCTCCGTTGGAGCCGATATCAATGGATGCTAAATTCATTGCTGTCATTTGCTATTTTTTTTATTCGTTTACCTCCTGCTCTTCGTAGTAGGCCTTGTAGAGTTCTTCCTGACTGCGGAATGGCTCGCCTTCCACAAACTCGTTGCCGCCCTTGCCATCTACCACTCTGCCGTTCATCGTATCTCTCATACCGTATGAGATGGTGCGGAGCAGGTCTGCCTGCATATCCTCGTCATATACCGGGGTGAGTACCTCGATGCGGTTGATGAGGTTTCTTGGCATCCAGTCGGCAGAACCGATGAAGTATCTTGGCTTGCCTCCGTTGGCAAAGATGAGGATGCGGCTGTGCTCCAGATAGCGGTCGATGATGCCCACGCAGCGGATGTTGTCGCTGAGCTTGGCGATGCCTGGCACCAGCGAACAGTTGCCACGGATTACGATGTCTATCTTCACGCCAGCCTTTGAAGCCTGATAGAGTTTGGTTACCATATCGGTATCGGTGATGTGGTTGATCTTCATCTTCACCCAAGCCTCCTTGCCCTCGTTGGCATTCTTGATCTCGGTGTCGAGCATGCGCAGGATGCGGCTCTTCATGGAGTTTGGAGAGACGAGGAGCTCGTTGAAGCGGAATGGTGAGAATGGACGGTCGATGAAATCGAATACCTTGG
Source organism: uncultured Prevotella sp. (assembly GCA_900544825.1). Classification (GTDB taxonomy): domain Bacteria; phylum Bacteroidota; class Bacteroidia; order Bacteroidales; family Bacteroidaceae; genus Prevotella. The sequence goes on from UQWP01000060.1 coordinate 12,934, forward strand.
CCACCTCGTTTACCAGCTTAGGACGGGCGGTCATCATCAGATAGTCGGTATAGATCTTGGCGTTGCCCTCGTGGAAGTTTCCGGTTCCCACGCAGGCGATGTTGCCCTTCTTCGACTCGATATAGAGCAGTTTGGAGTGAATCTTCAGTCCTTCTACACCGAAGATTACGTTCACGCCCTCTTCCTGCATGCGCTTGCTCCACTTGATGTTGCTCTCCTCATCGAAACGTGCCAGCAGCTCTACCACGGCAGTTACCTTCTTGCCGTTGCGGGCAGCGGTGATGAGCGCCTTGACTACCTTTGAATCCTTTGCCAGGCGATAGAGGGTGGTCTTGATGGCCTTCACCTCGGGCTTGGTAGCAGCCTCACGGAGTACACGGATGTAGCCGTTGAAGCTATGATAGGGTACATGGATAAAGCGGTCCTTCTCACGAATCTGGTCGAGGATGCTCTCGTTGGAGAGGAATTCCGGCTTCATGATAGGAGCCCACTTCTCGTACTTCAGTTCCTTGTGTCCGCAATCTGGGAACGACATCAGATCCTTGTGGTTTTGGTATCTTCCGCCAGCCAATGAAGCATCCAACTCCTTGGTGTTCAATCGTTCACGGAGCTTCTTCTGAAGTTCCTTCGGCATCTCCTGATCGTAGATCACGCGTACGGCTTCACCCTTCTTACGGCTGTTTACGCCCAGGGCAATCTTCTCCATGGTACCGAAGTCGGCATCATTGTCCATCTCCATTTCGGCATCCTTGGTAAACTTGAAACTGAAGGCACGGTAGGTGCTCTTCTTGAAACCGAGGAATACCAGAGGCAGGCAGAATCTGATTACATCGTCGAGATACATGATGTTGTCGAAACCATCGCTATCCGGTACCTTCACCCAGCGTCCATAGACTCTATCCGGTACCTTTACTACGGCATATTTCTTCTTCTTGTCATCCTCAGCCTTTTCTACGGCGAGGTAGATGCGGTTGTCCTCCAGGGTAGAGAGGTCGTCTATCTCGTTGAGCCAGATAGGGTTGACAGAACCATTGAGCTTGTCGTAGAAGAACTGCGTGAGGAAATCCTTCTGCTCGTCGTTGAGCTGGTCTTCGGTGAGCAGGCGAACCTTGTGTACTTCAAGCTCTCGGAAAACTGTATCCACCGCTTCTGTGTATTCTTTCGAATAAGATTCATTGAGTTTATTTATTGTTTTGAGAGATTTCTTGATCTGTGCTTCGGTATCCTTTTCGAGCTTCTGGTCGAGCATTCGGTTGAGGGATGCCACACGGACACGGAAGAACTCATCGAGGTTATTGGAGTAAATACCGAGGAAAGAGAGGCGCTCCAACAGTGGCACATACTCTTTCTCTGCCTCCTGCAGAATGCGATGGTTAAAATACATCCAACTGATATCGCGCTCTACATAAGCTTTCTTCATTATGTCTTCTCTTGTCATGATTGTTCTGGTTTATTATTTTGAGTTACTTTGTCTTTGCAGGCTCTTTCTTAGCCTTTTTGGCGGCTTTCTTTTCAGGAGTCTCTACCTTTTTCTCAGCAGCTTCCTTCTTGTCAGCCTTCTTTTCTGCCTTCTTCTTAGGATCCTCCAGAACGAGATAGTCGGTGTCGCCCTCGATAAAGTGAAGTTCCTTGCGGAAGAACTTGCTGCTTCCTACAGGCACGATGATGTCGTGCAACTGATCGCAGTCGTCAAAAGTATGACGGCCTACCTTTTCTGGGGTACCTGCGAAGGTAACCTTCTTCAACTTGTCGCACTCTGCAAAGGCATAGCTTCTTACTACCTTTACGCCAGCAGGTACATAAACGTTATCCAATTCATCACAATCGTAGAAAGCATCGTGCTCGATTTCCTTTACGCTGTTGGCGATGATTACGTTCTTGAGGGCCTTCTTGCCACGGAATGCCATCTCGCCGATAATCTCCACTCCCTCTGGAATGGTGAAGCTTGTCTCCTGGCTCATGCAATAAACCAGGCGCTTCTTGTCGTTGGTGTAAACTGCATCGCCATCATACTCGAAACTGTCGCTGTCAATCTTCTGCAAAGCGAGATTGAGCACCAAGTTTTCAAACTTACCGTCTTTCTTAGAGTTCTTCTTAAGAATCTCCAAGATTGCTTTCTTATTTTCCTTCATCCTATATAAATAATTAATGTTTCTTTTCGGTTGCAAAAGTACGGCGATATTTTTAAATGGGAAAGAAAAAGCGATTACGTGTTTATGACGATGATGTTACGACCGTATTACTGATATTACAGAAGTATTACGAGTGTTACAAATCTATGATGTAATGTCTTTGTAATACTTATGTTTTACGGTAGAAATATCTTATCCTTACCTTTGCAGGCGAAATGAAGAAGATGCCTTCCTATGTCAATGAGGAGGATTACTTTCGGAACAAACAAAATCAGATTTACGTGTATATGTAAAAAGGTAAGAAATGAAGAAGAAAACGTATTTGTTGATAGCACTCTCGATGGTGTCGATGGGAATGAATGCCCAGAATTCAGGAAACAGTTCTTTGGAGAAGGGCATTGAGGAATTCACCAAGACCATGGCCATTGGTGGAACCATCCGCTCAAAGTATGAGTACCAGACCGAAGAGGGGGAGGGACGATTCGAGGTGCGTACAGCCCGTATCAATGTGGCAGGAAATGTAACACCTCTGGTAAGCTACAAGGCGGAAATCGACCTCTGCGATGAGGGTAAAATCAAGATGCTCGATGCCTATACACGCATCAAGCCTTGGAAGACCCTGCAGTTCACTATCGGTCAGGAGCGTGTGCCATTCACCATCGATGCTCACCGTTCTCCTCATCAGCAGTACTTCGCCAACCGTTCGTTCATCGCCAAGCAGGTGGGTAACGTGCGCGACGTGGGTGCTGAAATCGGATACACCTGGAATGTTGGTTTCCCTATCGTGGTGAATGCCGGTATCTTCAACGGTTCGGGCTTGACTAACCAGAAGGATTACTGGACCAAGGGCGTTAACTATTCTGCCAAGGCTCAGTTCCTCTTCCCGAATGTGAATCTGGTATTGAGTACCCAGAAGATCAAGCCATCTGATGTCACCGTCAATATGTATGATGCGGGTATCACCTTCCATAAGGGTGGTTTCGTAGCAGAGGCTGAGTATCTTTACAAGCATTACAGCAAGGATGCCTTCCACGATGTGCATGCTTTCGATGGCTTCATCTGCTATGACATTCCGGTCATCAACCAGAAGAGCATCATCAGGAAGGTTTCGCCATTGGCAAGATATGATTTCATGAGCGACCACAGCGATGGTACCCGATATGGCGGTTCTGATACCGAGCTTGGTGCCTTGAAGATTAATGATTACAAGCGCCATCGTGTTACAGGCGGTATAACCCTGAGCCTTGCCAAGCCATTCATCTCCGATATCCGTATCAACTACGAGAAGTATTTCTATCGCAAGGGTGGTGTGGCTAAGACTTCAGAAAAGGATAAGATTGTTGTTGAGTTCATGACTAAATTTTAGTCAGGGATAATTCTTGAATCTCTAACTCTTGGAAAACCAAAAAGCCCGGCAGGATTCTGCGAATCTTGCCGGGCTTTCAATTTAACATTCAACATTAAATATTCAACATTTTTACAGCATTCCCTTTGAGCTAGGAAGCTCGAAGTGGTAGATGTCTCTCTTTACTGCCATTTTCAGCGAGCGGGCAAGCGCCTTGAAGATGCCTTCTATCTTGTGATGCTCGTTCTCGCCCTCAGCCTTAATGTTCAGGTTCATCTTTGCCGCATCACTCAGACTCTTGAAGAAATGCTTGAACATCTCTGTAGGCATTTCTCCCACCTTCTCTCTATGGAACTCTGCATCCCAAATCAGCCATGGACGGCCACCGAAATCCAATGCTACCTGACAGAGACAGTCGTCCATCGGCAAACTGTAACCATATCTTTCAATGCCACGCTTGTCGCCCAGCGCCTGCAGCAGGCATTCACCCAGGGCAATACCCGTATCCTCAATGGTGTGATGCTCATCCACATAGAGGTCGCCCTTGGTGTGGATGGTGAGGTCCATCATGCCATGCTTTCCTATCTGTTCCAGCATGTGGTCGAAGAAACCGAGACCTGTTGAAATGTCGCATTTGCCTGAGCCATCGAGATTTACCTTGATGTAGATATCCGTCTCCTTGGTGGTGCGCTTCACCTCGGCGATGCGGTCGCTGGCAAAGAGAATCTCGGCTATCTTATCCCAGTCCATGCCATCCTTTCCGAGAATCAGACTCTTGCAGCCCAGGTTTTCGGCAAGCTGGGCATCGGTTTCACGGTCGCCGATTACATAACTGTTTGCCAGGTCGTAGGCTGGGTTGTCGATGTATTCGGTCAGCATGCCTGTGCCCGGCTTTCTCATCGGTGAATTATCCTCCGGGAAGTGGCGGTCGATGTGCTGCTTGGCGAAGTGGATGCCCTCGCTCTCCAGGGTCTGGATGATGAAGTTGTGAACTGGCCAGAAAGTGTTCTCCGGGAAGGAGTCGGTGCCCAGTCCGTCCTGGTTGCTCACCATCACCAGCTCGTAGTCGGTGTGCTGGGCAATGAAGGCGAGGTTGCGGAATACGCCCTTGGTGAATACCAGCTTCTCGAAGCTGTCAATCTGTTCGTCCGCTGGTTCCTGAATCAGGGTTCCGTCGCGGTCGATGAAGAGTAATCTTGTCTGTTTCATGTCTCTTTCTATCTCTTTTATGTTAATATGATTAATACTTCTTGTTTTCTTCTACAGCCATCTGCAGCTGACTCTCCTTCAGTCTTTTCTTTTCCTCATCCTGCACCTTGTAGGATGCATACTGGTAAGCCAGCGCGATGCCGAGCCAGGTGAGGGCATAGATGATGAGCAGGCTGGTGAGGGTGAAGACGAGGAAGAGGAGTGGGGTGAAATAGCCCGGTACGCCAAGCGGATCGCCCTGGAGTGCACCCAACTGTGAGTAGAGCTGGGCGATGATGAGGATGATGGTAGGCACGGCTGCGATAAAGGTGGCGGTGCCTACGATCATCATGCCCAGGAAGCAGGTCATGAAGAAGCCTCCGAAGTGGCGGAGGATGCGGACCAGCGATCTGCCTGGCTTACGCTTTTCGCCCTGAGGACAGAGCTGCCTGTGGGGCAGGAGATGCCAGAATGATACTGCCGCCATCACGAGGGTGGCTGCGTAGATGATGGTTTGCAGGATGAATGAAGCCATCGGATTCGCTTCTCCCCAATCGTGAAGCGACTTGTTGGGGAGGAGAAAGTAAAGTACGATAGCCAGCAATACTGCGAAAGGCACGTGGGTAACCCATGTCTGCTTGACGAGCGAACGGATATCGCCCGTTACGGTATTGTAGGATGCTTTCATGCAGGCAGTTATGCTGCGTTGCTTAAATAATTCATTTACTTCCATAGTTATATGATTTGATGCTGTTAAACTATTCCGAAAAATCACTTTTGACCTTTTGACCTTTTGACCTTTTTGGTCTTTTTTGACCTTAAAAGTTTCTTCTGAATTCCGAGCAGGTGATGGCGGTAGCGATTGCTACGTTCAGACTGTCGGCGGTGGCTCTTCCTTCCGGGAAGTTCGGGATGAGCAGTCTGTGGTTCACCTTCTTGGCAAGGGCAGGCGAAATGCCTTTTCCTTCGTTTCCCATCACGATGAGTCCCCGGTTTTCCAGGGGCTGCTGATAGATGTTGTCGCCATCGAGCAGGGTGCCATATACGGGTACGTCTGCAGGCAGCGATTCTACCAGAGCCAGCAGATTGCCATATTCCACCTTCACTCTCGCAATGCTGCCCATCGTGGCCTGTACCACCTTCGGGTTATACACGTCGGCAGTATCCTGACTGCAGTAGATGTGGGTGATGCCAAACCAGTCGGCTATTCGGATGATGGTGCCCAGGTTGCCTGGGTCCTGTACGCCGTCGAGGGCGAGGCTCAGCTCCTGGGTATCGATTTTAGAAAAGCCGAAGTTCTTTTCCTCCGCCTCTTCCTGAGAGTTGTTGCAATCCTGCTGATTGCTGCCGGTATACTGTCTGAAAATAGCCAGTACCTGCTGCGGATGCTGCAGGAAACTCACCTTCTTCAGCTCCTCCTCGGTCACCTCGATCACCTCTGTCTGAGCCGCGAAGTGCTTGCCGTGGAGCCACTCCTGGGTAGCCACAATGAGGTCGGCAGGTTGCAGGGCGAGCAGGTCATCTACTACCTTGAAACCTTCCGCCACGAACTTTCCTTCCTTGTTGCGGTTCTTCTTCAGTTCGAGCGAACGAATGTATTTTATCTTATTCTTGCTAATCATTTGTTGTTGTTTCTAATCTTTAATGGATGCAAAGGTAGCATAAAAAGCAGACAATGCAAAATAAAAAGTGCTAAATATTTTGTATTTTCTTCTATTTGCACTATCTTTGCAGCATAAAAGGATAAGATTCGTGAAAATACAGAAGATTTCAGTACTCGCCCTGCCACTGATCCTGGCTGGATGTTCTGCCAGCAAGTATGTGCAGGAGGGGGAGTATATATTAAATAAGGTGGAAGTGAAGAGCGACTCTGCGGAATATGATGCAGGGGCGCTCAAGCAGTATGTGCGACAGAAAGAGAAGCCGAAGCTCTTTGCACTTTTTAAAAATCCGTTCAGCAAGAAGCCCGTCATCTACGATTCCATCCAGGCTCGACTCACTTGCCAGGACCTGCTCACGGCGATGCAGAACCAGGGATTCCTGCACGCTGGCGTATCCCTCTATACTACCATTCACGGAGAGGATTGGGCGAAGGGCGGTAACAAGAATGAGATGGATGGCGAGAATGAGAATGCGGATGGAAAGAACGTGAATGCGAAGCGTAGGAAGCGGAAGAAAGCCCCGAAGTTGGATGCCACCTATCTGTTGCATCCCGGTGAGCCGTTCCTCATCGGCAAGGTGGAGTATGACATAGAAGATAAGAACATACAGGATAGATTGCAGCTGGATAATCCTGATAACCAGATGCTGAAGCCGGGAATGCGTTTCACGGTAGAGGCGCTGGACAATGAGCGCAAGCGTATTTCCAGTCTCCTCATTGATGACGGATACTTCCGCTTCAACAAGGATTTCATCCACTTTTCTGCCGATACCATCACGGGCAGGAAAGACATCGGCGTTACCCTGCATCTGATGAACTACAAGGCTAACAGTAATGCGCCGGAAACCCCGCACTCCCGATACGAAATCAGGAAGATCAACTATCTCAGCAACGACAGCGACCGCATCCATCTGCGCCATCAGGTGCTCCTGAATGCCACTGCCCTGAAGGAGGGAAGTCCCTACAGCGCCTCTGCCCTGCAACGTACGTATAATAATTTCGCACGCCTGCAGGCGGTGAAATATACCAATATCCGATTCGTGGAAGTTCCCGATAGCGGAAAGCTCGATTGCAATATCCAGATCAGCACCAACAAGCCTTCTACCATCTCCTTCCAGCCGGAAGGAACCAATACGGCTGGCGATCTGGGTGCTGCGGCTTCGCTCACCTATACCAACAGAAACCTCTTCCGGGGTAGCGAACAGCTGAGTATCGAGCTGCGTGGTGCCTACGAGGCTATCACCGGACTGGAAGGCTATCAGGACCAGAACTATCAGGAGTATTCGATAGAGAGCAAGCTCGTGTTCCCACGCTTCGTAGCACCGCTGCTGTCTAAGAATTTCAGAAGAAGACAGACTGCCAATACGGAGTATTCCGTGGCATGGGATCTCCAGAACCGTCCGGAGTTCCATCGCCGCGTCTTCTCCATGGCATGGCGCTACCGCTGGGCAGAACCCCGCCATCATCTCAACTGGCGATTCGACCTGCTCGACCTTAACTATGTGTATATGCCTTGGATTTCAGAGACTTTCAAGCGCGACTATCTGGATGATGTAGATAACAGAAATGCCATCCTGCGCTATAACTACGAGGATATCTTCATCATGAAGATGGGATTCGGATTGACCTATAGCGATGGGGTAGATGCCTTCCGACTGAATGTGGAGTCATCGGGCAATCTGCTCAGCGCTTTCTCCAAGGCTCTGAATCTTAAGATAAATTCCCAGGGACAGCGTACCTTCATCAATATCGCCTATGCCCAGTATGCCAAGGCAGATTTCGACTATACCCATCTGGTGCGCTTCGACGACCGCAACGTGCTGGCGCTGCATGCAGGCATCGGTGTGGCGTATCCTTACGGCAACAGCAAGGTGCTGCCTTTCGAGAAACGGTATTTCTCGGGTGGTGCCAACTCGGTGAGAGGCTGGGGTGTGAGAGAGCTGGGACCTGGCGGATACAAGGGTAATGACGGACGCATCGACTTCATCAACCAGACGGGTGATATGAAGCTCGACCTGAATGCCGAGTATCGCACTCCTTTGTTCTGGAAATTCGAAGGTGCCCTGTTTGTGGATGCAGGTAATATCTGGACGCTCAGAAAATATGATGAGCAGCCTAACGGACAGTTTAAGCTAGATAAGTTCTACAAGCAGATTGCTGCGGCGTATGGTATGGGTTTGAGGTTGAACTTCGATTATTTCATCCTCAGATTCGATATGGGTATGAAGGCTATCAATCCTGCCTACGAGAGTGGGGATGAGCATTGGGCAATCATTCACCCAAAGCTCAGTCGTGATTTTGCCTTTCACTTCGCGGTAGGTTTACCATTCTAATCTTCCATACCCCGTTCTCGATACTCATCGGCAGGTGGAAGTCGGCCTCTTCTACGAGGTGGGCTTCCTGCCCGATGGTGTCCATCTGCAGAAAATTATATACGGTGATGCTGACGGTGGCGTTCGCTCCGTCGTCGCTGAAGTCGATGTCGTTGATCTCTATCGTGGCATCCTCTTCCTTGGTGCGCAGTAGATCCACATCCGCCTGGTGCACGTTGCTGGCAGCATAGCGGAGCCAGGGTTCCGAACTCTGGGTGCAGTACTTCTGAGTCTTGGGGAACTGCCAGTTGAAGTAGTAGGTGGCGAATGAATCAATGTCATTCTCCAGCTGATCTTCGTCTCCCTGATGGGATTGGCATCCCGTAAGGGTGTAAACGCTTGTCAGTATGGCTGCTACGGCGATAGCCATACTGGATATTGTTTTCTTAACCATGTTTCCTAATTCTTAAAAATTCTATTTATTTGCTTATTTTGGGCACAAAGATAGTAAAAAACTTTGTAATAAGAATCTTTTTTGCTAACTTTGCAGGGAAAATAACAATTAAAATGCTAAAATTTATATCCTTTGGCAGTGGAAGCAGTGGCAACAGCTACTATCTTTACACTGAAACGGATTCGCTATTGATAGACGTAGGAGTAGGTATCAGAACCCTGAAGAAGCACTTCCATAACTATGGATTGCGCTTCGAGGATGTGCATCATATCCTCATCACCCATGACCACGCCGACCATGTAAAGTCGGTGGGGAGCTTGAGTACTGACTATCATCTACCAGTATATGCAACCCGTAAAGTTCATGCAGGTATCGAGCGCAACTACTGCGTCCGAAAGAAAATCGTGCCCAATCATGCGCACATCATAGAGAAAGGTGTGCCGTTCCAGGTGGGCGAGTTCAGGGTTACTCCGTTTGGGGTGCCTCACGACAGTACGGATAATGTGGGCTATTTCGTGGAGCACGAGGGCGTTACTTTCTGTCTGGTTACGGATGTGGGACACATCACGGAGGAGATTCAGGAGTTCATCGGCAAGGCGAACTATCTGGTGCTTGAATCGAACTATAGCGTGGAGATGCTTCAGGCAGGAAAATATCCGCAGTATCTGAAGGAGAGAATCCTGGGTCCGAACGGTCATCTCAGTAATGATGAGTGTGCCCATGCGCTTGCCGATTTCGCCACTCCGAGCCTCCGCCACGTATGGCTCTGCCATCTCAGCGAGGAGAATAATCATCCCGAACTGGCGAGAAAGACCGTGGAGCAGATTCTCAGAAGCAAGGGCATCGTTGCCGGAAAGGACTTCGAGCTGGAAGTGCTGAAGCGGAAGACGCCTAGTGAGATTTTTAAATTGGTGTAAATAAAAGAGGGTGTGTCATAGATTTATGGCACACCCTCTTTTGTTTGACTAGCATGTGTGTTGTCTAATGGGTGCAAGTCCCTA
>UQWP01000061.1 GCA_900544825.1 uncultured Prevotella sp.
TAATATAAGTTATTGATTTACAGACGATTAAATATTAATTTAACGCAGTATTGTCCTAAAGGAAATGTTTATTTTCGAAAACCTACCCGTCCTTCCTTACCGTTAAGGAAGGCTCCACCTTTCTCACCTAGCCTCTCTTCAATAGTCTTTACGCCCCCTTCGGTTCCCCCAGTTCTGGGGGACAGAAACCTCAGGAACGAGAGGATGTAGCTGGCTCTGCTATAGCGCCGCCAGAGTTTTGGCCAGCCAGCGGAGCCTGTGCCCGCAAGGGGCTGGCTGGAAGTGCTTACGCAATAAAATTGCGATTATTAGACGCAACAGAGTTGCGGTTGTTTAACGCAATAGAATTGCGATTGCTTGTCGGCTGGCGCATTGCGTAATTTGCTGATAACTTGCTGATTTTCGGCTTTTTTCTTGGCGGTCAGCTTCTGTTTTCGGGTGTCAATATCGTGAGCTTTCAGAGCTTATTGTAAAGGTAGAAGGTTTCGAAGGTGAGGTGGAGTTTGATGCTAGATTATAATTTTATAGATATTTCGATAAATATCTGTAAAATATAACTAAATATTTTGCAAACTACAAAATTATTTCTTATCTTTGCACCAAAATTTAGCGTAACATTAACAATAACATTCTATTCAATATCAATTGAACTATGGCAACTACGGATAAGAAGTCAATCTTGCGAGTACTTAGAGAGAAATTTAAGTACACACAAGAGGAGGTCAGCCAGTATCTTGGTATCAGTCAACCAGCTTATCTTAAATATGAGATGGGTTATACAGAGGTCTCTATGGAAGGATTGGAGAAACTGGCTCGTCTCTACGGCATGGATGAGTATGATATCATGGAGGGCAACCTGGAACGTGCAAACTTTGCCTACGCTTTCCGTCGTGACGGAATGGCTAATTTGGAAGAAGTGGCGCACTTTCAGCAGCTAGTAAAGAACTATATAATGATGAGCGATGAACTTGAAAAAGACAGATAAGATACGTTTGGATAACTTGGCATTTATGTTCAGACAAGAACAAGGTGTTAAGGTCACGGAGCCCGTGAGTATCCATCAAATGCTTCGCAACAAGAACATCATTGCTAGTTTTCAACCCTTGTCACAAGGCTTTGAGGGTATGGCAATCAAGCTAGTCAATCAGGCAAAGGAAGAAAAGCTTTTCATGCTGATCAATACGAGCAGTAATTATAGCCGCCAACGTTTCACAGCCTGTCATGAGCTTTATCACCTTCTGTATCAAGATAATTTTACTGTATCCTATGATACGAATGATGATGGGGAGGGTAAGGAGATAGAAGAACAGGCAGCTGATTATTTTGCTCGTTGTTTGCTTTTGCCAAAGGAAGGTGTCGTTGCTCTTGTGCCAGAATCAGAGTGCAAGAAAGATACCATCAGCTTGGCAACGATACTCAAGTTGGAGCAGACTTTCCGTTGCTCTCGTTCATGCTTGCTTTATCGCTTGAAAGAGATGGGCTTTATTACCGACATCGTATATAATGCCTATTTTCATGATGTGATAAAAAGTGCGGCAGAGTATGGTTATCCTGTATCATTGTATAAGCCTACCTATACGAAAGAATTAGTGGGCGACTACAATGTGAAGGCTCGCCAACTGTATGACAGAGGCATGATTTCTCAAGCCAAGTATTTTAGTTTGCTCTATGACATGGGGATAGATTTAGAAAAGGAGGCTTCCGATGGCAAGGGCGAAAGTAATATTGGTTGATGCAGATGTTATCTCCCATTTCATAGCTACAGACCATGTCTATGAGTTGAATGAGATATTGTCACCACACCAATTATATATAGTAGACAACGTCTATAAGGAGGCAACTTACCATCCTTCTGACAAGGAGCGTAAGAACAAGGTAGATGAGTGGTTGAAGAAGAGTAAGGCTTGCAGAATTAGTTTTCCAAAACTAAATCGAAAAATAATGGCTGAGTTCTTTAAGTTGAAGCGTGACAATAAGCTTCTTGGTGATGGCGAGTGCGCATGTATGGCGATGGCTCGTTATGGTCAAGAGGCTATTGCAAGTAGCAACTTCCGTGATGTAGCTCCATATTGTGAAGCTAATGGTATTGAATATATCGGGGTGTTGGACATTCTTTTAATTGCAAAGAGAAAGGGACATTGGGACATAGATCAATGTAATCAGTTTATTATGGATGCAATGAAGGTCAATAATGCCAGATTCCCGGTTAGTAAGATAGAAGATTATAAAACTGAGAAAGACCTTAGTGAGTTTTAAGGCTAAGGTCTCTTCTCTTAAATATTCCGTATATCACCATTACAGCGTAAGGTTTTAACACTTTAAGTATTTACCTTTGCATCCGAATTCTTAAAAATCAGAATTATGGAAATGAAGGTATGCTTCGAAAAGGAGATGTTTTTTTTCGAAAACCTACCTTCAATAGTCTTTAAGACCCTTTCGGTTCCCCTTACAGGGGACAGAAACCTTCCTTACCGTTAAGGAAGGCTCCACTTCTCATCTCGGTCTTCTCCCCCTCAGGGAAGAAGAGGAAAACCGCCCTCCGGTGCTCAGAACCGCTTTGCTATAAGGTTGGCGGACCAAAGCGGTCTGCGCCAAGTTGTGCGGGATGGGACCGCCTGGAGTAGGGCTGACACGTTGCGAGTGTTTGACGACTGGCGCATTGCGTAATTTGCTGATGAGTTGCAGATTTCTTTCCTTCTCTTTGGGGTAAGCCGATGGCTTACGTTTGACTAACAGAAACAGACCGATGTGAACGGGCGTTCATATCGGTCTGTTTGACGTTTATGCCCTTCTTGTCAAAACAGTTTATAGGTGGTGCGGAGCACCTTGAACTCGGTACGGCGGTTCAGCTGGTTGCATATCTCCTGATGATCCTTGGTCTGCTTGAGGATGAATTCCTGGGTGAGCACATCGTCTTCCTTCAGCCATGGATATTTCTCCGTGAGCTTCCTGCGGATTGTCTTCGGGCGTTCCTTGCCATATCCCACAGGGGTAAGGCGATCTTTTTCGATGCCGTGAGCTATGAGGTAATCTACTACCGACTGGGCACGGCGCTGAGACAATCGCTTGTTGTACTCACTGTTGCCTTTGTAATCGCAATGGGCACTCAGTTCGATGGTTACGTGGGAATTCTCTTTCAGCAAGGCTACGAGCTTATCCAGAGCCTGGGTGCTGGCTGGCGTCAGGGTAGCTTTGTCAAAATCATAGAAGATGTTGTCGATGAGTACTGGGGCTGAGATGGAAGCCAGCGGGAACTGGAGCACGTACTCCTTGCTCTCCTTTGCCGAATCTATCCGCAACTCCTCCTTGTGGTTGAGGAATCCCTTGCAGGAAGCCATCACAAGATAATCTACCTCAGGATGGATAGGCAGCGTAAACGAACCGTCACTCTTGACCGGCAGTTTCCTGTAGGTGCCATCGTTGCCTACTACCATCACCTGTGCGGCAGGAAGTTCATAGCCGTCTTTTTCGTAAACCCATCCCTTCATCGTGGTGACAATCTCCGGATTATTGAAAGAATAGATATGGTCGTAGCCGCGGCCATCCTTCCTGTTGGAAGAGAAGAAGCCACGGTTGTGCGGTCCCTCGAAGGTCATTCCGAAATCATCTGCTTCTGAATTGAGGGGATAGCCGGGATGCTCTATCTTATACTGCTGGGTCTTTTCGTCTATTCGGGCAATGTAGATGTCGAGACCGCCCATTCCGATATGGCCGTTACTGCTGAAATAGAGGTCGCCGTTAGGGCGGAAGGTAGGGAACATCTCGTCGCCCGGCGTATTGATGGGGGAACCGAGATTTTCCACACCTCCCAGACCTGAAGGAGTGATGCGCACACGCCAGATATCGTAACCGCCCATTCCGCCCGGCATATCGGAAACGAAATAGAGCCATTCGCCGTCAGGACTGATGGCAGGGTGGGCGTAGGTGCTCAAGGTATCCTGGGTGATTTCCAGCTTCTGAACCTTTCCCCAGGCTGCATCCGAACGGGAAGAGGTGACAATCTGGGCAAATCGGGGAGAGGCTGGATCGGTGACGCATTGGGTGAGATACATCTCCTTGCCATCGGGAGTGAAGCAGCAGGATCCCTCATCATAGTCGGTATTCAGACCAGTGGCGATGGCTTCCGGTCTGCTCCATTTTCCCTTGTCGTCTTTTTCTGAATAGAAGATATCGCCAGCCTTGGTGCCGGTGATTCCGCTGAGTTCATCTCCCTGTGCGTCGTTGCGGGTGGAAGTGAAGTAGATCTGTTCGTATTCATCGCCCAGGAGCATCGGTGAATAATCGGCTCTTCGGGAGGTGAAGACATCCATCTTCTTTACCTGATATCTGCTTCCGCCTTTTTTCCAGCCGGGAGCCATCTGGGCAGATTTCAATCCGTTCTGGGCTAGGATATTGTCGGGCATAGAATCCACGAGGATTTTGAATTCCTTTTCTGCCTGCTTGTATTCGCCGTTTTTCAGGAGCAGACGGGCGTAAGCCAGACGGTCATCGAGTGAAGCCTGGTTATAGCGGATGGCATTGCGGTAAGCATTCACAGCCTTGGGGGTAGCATTGATCTTGTTGTAGCAGCGGGCCATCTTCAAGGCTAGCTTGCCACGGTTTTCACGCTCCTTGGGAGGTGTCTTGGTGTAGGCTTGCTTGAATTGGTCGGCAGCATCATAGTATTCGCCTAAAGAAAGGAACTTCTCTCCTTTCTTCAGGTTCTTATCAATGCCGCAGCTTATCAGAAGAAGGCAGCAGAGGGATGTTATGATTTGATAAAATCTGATATGCTTCATATTGCCTCTATATTCGTGAATTTACATCTGTGAGAATGGCTGGCGGTATTGGCAGCCGGATTTCCAGTTGCTGCAACCATAGGCGGTCTTGCCCTTGATGATGACGCCCTTGCCGCAGAGCGGACATGGCTTGCCTACCATCGGGTCGGCTGGAGTCTGCGCTGCAGAAACCGGCTGTGCTGCTGTATTCTGCGAACCTGCATTTTGTGCAGTAGCTGCATCCTTTTTCTTGGCTGGCGCCTTTTTGGCTGCTGCTTTCTTGGTCGCTGGCTTTTTCTTGAGATCTTCCTCCGTCATGATGGTGACTCTTCGGCTGCTGTTATCCGATAGCACATCGATGACAATCTGGTTAATCTGCTCTTTCAAGCCGTTGATAAACTCTGCCGGATCGTAGGTCTTGTGCTCGATGTCTCGGAGCTTCTTCTCCCAGATACCGGTCAGCTCACAGCTCTTCAGAAGTTCCTCGTGGATGGTATCGATGAGCTCGATACCCGTTGGAGTTGCCATCAGGTTCTTGCGCTGGCGGCGGATGTAGTGGCGCTTGAAGAGGGTCTCGATGATGCCGGCACGGGAAGATGGACGGCCGATGCCGTTCTCCTTCAATGCAGCACGAAGTTCCTCGTCTTCCACGAATTTACCGGCTGTCTCCATTGCACGGAGCAGGGTTGCCTCGGTATAATACTTAGGTGGAGTGGTCCATTTCTCCGTCAGGGTAGGCTGATGGTCGCCCGATTCTCCTTTTGTGAAAGAAGGGAGGGTTCGCTCTTCTACCACTTCCTTCTTGGCGCCGTTTCCGGTTCCATCTCCTGCATTTCCTGCATCGTTTCCGTTGGCGTTATCTGCATCGTCGTCATCGGCATTCTTCGTATCCTTGGCATAGACTACTCGCCAGCCTGGTTCCAGAATCTCCTTACCGCTCACCTTGAACTCTATCTTCTCCGGTTTTGGTCCGTCTTCGTTGATGACTTCGCCCAATACTGTGGTGGTGGAGAATTTACAATCCGGATAGAAGACACTGATGAATCGCTTGGCGATGAGGTCATAGACATTCGCCTCCATATCGGTGAGTCCGGTTGGCGGAACACCGGTTGGGATGATGGCGTGGTGATCGGTCACCTTGCTGTTATCGAATACCTTCTTGCTCTTCGGCAATTTCTTGCCGGTGGCTGCGAGCTGCTGGATGAGCGGGAGGTATTTCTGCTGACTGGCTATCTTTGCCTGGCTCACGCCATTCAGAATCTGCGGACATTTCGGATAGATATCATCTGTCAGGAACTGGGTATCTACACGAGGATAAGTGGTATATTTCTTCTCGTAGAGACTCTGGATGAGCTTCAGCGTGATGTCGGCTGAGTAGGCAAACTTCTTGTTGCAATCTACCTGCAGCGAGGTGAGGTCGTAGAGATGAGGTGGCGCCTCGTTTCCCTTCTTCTTGGTTACATCTGTAACGGTGAAGGGTTTGCCGGCGATGGTGCTGAAAGCCTTCTCGCCTTCCTCCTTGCTGGTAAACTTGCCGCTGGTGGCGGTAAACTGGGTGTCGCGATAGATGGTGGCGAGTACCCAATAAGGTTCGGAAACGAAGTTGTCGATTTCTTTCTGGCGGTTTACGATGAGGGCAAGGGTAGGGGTCTGCACTCGACCGATGCTGAGCACCTGTCGATTCTGACCATATTTCAATGTGTAAAGTCGGGTGGCGTTCATGCCGAGAATCCAGTCGCCGATGGCACGGGAAAGTCCGGCAAGATAGAGCGACTGGTATTCGGTCTGGTCTTTCAGTTCCTGGAAACCCTGCTTGATGGCTTCATCGGTCATGGAAGAAATCCACAGTCTCTTGACGGGGCATTTTGCCTGCGCTTTCTGCATCACCCATCTCTGGATAAGCTCTCCTTCCTGTCCGGCGTCACCGCAGTTGATGATGCTGTCGGCAGCCTGCATCAGTTTTTCGATGGTGGCAAACTGCTTCTTGATGCCTTCATCGTTGATGAGCTTGATGCCGAAGCGCTGTGGAATCATCGGCAATGCCGAAAGGCTCCAATGTTTCCACATTGGAGTATAATCATCTGGTTCCTTCAGCTCACAAAGGTGGCCGAAAGTCCATGTTACTTGGTATCCATTACCTTCCATATAACCGTCGCGTGCCGTGGTTGCCCCGATGATTCGGGCGATATCCTTAGCCACACTCGGTTTCTCTGCTATACAAACTATCATTCTTTATTCTTATTTCTGTTTGCAAAGGTACAATAAAATAATGAGATAGCCATCATTTCGGCTTCTTTTTCTCATGGCAGAGAATAAAAAAGCCCCGTAAGGCTTGAACCTTACAGGGCGTATTTCATATAAATCTGCGTGCGAATTTACTCGTACTCCTGCCAGCTCTTAATCTGCAGCTGATCCTGGCTCAAGGTGCAGAATGCCTCGATGAAGGCGGAAGCAAGACGGGCATTGGTGAACAGAGGGATGTTGTGGTCGATGGCACCACGACGGATTCTGTAACCATTGGTGAGCTCACGCTTGGTGTGATTCTTAGGGATGTTGACGATGAGGTCGAACTTGTGATCGGCAATCATCTCCATCACGTTAGGAATATCCTTGTGGTCCTCATCAGGCCATCCTACGGCAGTAGCCTTCACGTTGTTCTCGTTCAGGAACTTCGCTGTACCGGCAGTAGCATAGATGGTGTAACCGTTCTTCACCAGCGCCTGGGCAGCATCGAGCAGAGAAGCCTTCTCCTTCGCACCACCGCTTGAAAGCATGATGCCCTTCTCCTTTGAAGGAATCTTGTAGCCAGTGGCAATCAATGAGTTGAGCAATGCCTCCTCGAATGTATCACCCATACAACCTACCTCACCGGTAGAACTCATATCCACACCCAATACTGGGTCGGCGTTCTGCAAACGGGCGAATGAGAACTGTGAAGCCTTTACACCCATGCGGTCGATATCGAAGGCAGACTTGTCTGGCTTCTGATATGGAGCATCGAGCATGATGCGGGTAGCTGTCTCGATGAAGTTGCGCTTCAAAACCTTGCTCACGAATGGGAACGAACGGGATGCACGGAGGTTACACTCAATCACCTTCACATCGCGACCCTTAGCCAGGTACTGGATATTGAAAGGACCCGAGATGTTGAGCTCCTTGGCGATGGCACGTGAAATCTTCTTGATCTGGCGGGCTGTAGCGAAGGAAATCTGCTGAGCAGGGAAGGTCATGGTAGCGTCACCAGAGTGAACACCCGCATACTCTACGTGCTCTGAAATACCATACTCTACAATCTCACCATTCTGAGCCACACCGTCGAACTCAATCTCGTTGGTCTCTGTCATAAACTGAGAGATAACCACTGGGTACTCCTTGGAAACCTCAGAAGCTGCCTCCAGGAAGCGACGCAACTCATCATCATCGTGGCAAACGTTCATGGCTGCACCGGAAAGAACGTATGATGGACGAACGAGCACAGGATAGCCTACCTCGTCGATGAACTTCTGCACATCCTCCATAGAGGTGAGGGCGCTCCACTTAGGCTGGTCGATGCCCAGCTTATCGAGCATGGCAGAGAACTTACCGCGGTTCTCGGCACGGTCGATGTTGACAGGAGAAGTACCCAGGATTGGCACAGACTGGCGATGGAGCTTCATAGCCAGGTTGTTTGGAATCTGACCACCTACAGAAACAATCACACCACGTGGTGACTCCAGGTCGATGACATCGAGTACACGCTCGAATGAAAGCTCATCGAAGTAGAGACGGTCGCACATATCGTAGTCGGTAGATACGGTCTCCGGATTGTAGTTGATCATGATTGACTTGTACCCCAACTTGCGGGCTGTGTTGATGGCGTTTACTGAACACCAGTCGAACTCTACGGAAGAACCGATGCGGTAAGCACCCGAACCGAGAACGATGACAGACTTCTCGTTCTTGTAGTAGTTGATGTCGTAACCCTCTACAGCGTAAGTCATATAGAGATAGTTGGTGAGGTCAGGATGCTCGCTAGCCACAGTAGGGATGCGCTTTACAGCAGGCAGAATGTTCTGCTTCTTACGCAGAGCACGAACTGCGAGCACCTCCTTCTCCATATTGGTATTCTGGGTCTTCAATACGAAGCGGCCAATCTGGAAGTCAGAGAAGCCCAATACCTTAGCCTCGCGCAATACCTCAGCAGGAATCTCCTCCAAAGTATTATATTCAGAAAGCTTGTGCTTGTAATCTACGATATTCTTCATGCGCTCGATGAACCAAGGGTCAATCTTGGTCAACTCCTCGATGCGCTCGATGGTATAGCCTTCCTCCAAAGCCTGGGCAATGGCGAAGATGCGGAGGTCGGTAGGGTTGGAAAGCTCCTCATCCAGGTTATCGAACTTGGTGTGGTCGTTTCCTACGAAACCGTGCATTCCCTGACCAATCATACGGAGACCCTTTTGGAGCATCTCCTCGAAAGAGCGGCCGATAGACATGATTTCGCCTACTGACTTCATGGAAGAACCAATCTTGCGGCTTACACCGGCAAACTTGGTAAGGTCCCAACGAGGAATCTTACAGATCATATAGTCGAGTGATGGAGCTACATAAGCTGAGTTAGGAGTACCCATCTCGCCAATCTGGTCGAGCGTATAACCGAGGGCAATCTTAGCTGCAACGAAGGCGAGCGGATAACCTGTAGCCTTAGATGCAAGGGCAGAAGAACGGCTCAAGCGAGCGTTGATCTCGATGATACGGTAGTCGTTGGTCTCAGCATTGAAAGCATACTGGATGTTGCACTCACCCACGATGTTGAGGTGACGAACGCACTTCACGGCGATGTCCTGCAACATCTTCACCTGCTCATCGGTAAGAGAACAGGTAGGAGCTACTACGATAGACTCACCT
Source organism: uncultured Prevotella sp. (assembly GCA_900544825.1). Lineage (GTDB taxonomy): Bacteria > Bacteroidota > Bacteroidia > Bacteroidales > Bacteroidaceae > Prevotella. Next base: position 9,645 of record UQWP01000061.1, read on the forward strand.
GTATGGATACCCAGTGGGTCGAAGTTTTCCATAGAGGCAACGGTGAAGCAACGGTCGTTCGCATCACGGATGCACTCGAACTCAATCTCCTTCCATCCCTTCAGGCTCTCCTCAACGAGTACTTGAGGTGCAAAAGTGAAGGCAGATTCAGCAATCTCCTTGAACTCCTCTTCAGTCTTGCAGACACCAGAACCGAGACCACCCAGCGCATAGGCAGAACGGATCATGATAGGGTAGCCGATGTTGCGTGCCGCAGCCACAGCCTCCTCCATGTTCTCGCAAGCGTGGCTTACTGGAACCTTGAGGTCAACCTTGTTAAGCTCTTTCACGAAGAGGTCACGGTCTTCTGTGTTCATGATAGCCTCTACAGAGGTACCCAGCACATCCACACCGTACTCCTTGAGCACACCGTTGAGGTAAAGTTCTGTACCAACGTTCAAACCCGTCTGTCCACCCCAAGCGAGCATAATGCCGTCAGGGCGCTCCTTCTTGATGATTTCAGTTACAAAAAAAGGTGTCACCGGCAAGAAATAAACCCTGTCAGCAATACCTTCACTAGTCTGAATTGTAGCAACATTTGGATTGATAAGGACGGAACTAATACCCTCCTCACGCAAAGCCTTGAGAGCCTGCGAACCGGAATAGTCAAACTCACCTGCCTGGCCGATCTTCAACGCACCGGAACCCAGAACTAGGACTTTCTTAAGCTGTTTCTTCATCTTTATATAACTATAAGTTTATTCTTAAATCATTAAAAGTCTCTTCTGAAAATGTCTTGTTTAGTATCTATTTAGTTTCTTGTGGGATTACTAGGGTAGATACACTATTTCGGGCAGCAAAGATACGTTAAATATCTGAATCATCCAAATTTTCTGCCATTCTTTACAGTTAAATAACATCAATTATTTAAATTTCCTTTCGGGATTGTCTCATTTCTGCTATTTTTTTGTTACTTTTGCAGCGCCTACAGAAATGTAGTAGAATGTTTCGAGATAATAAAACAATAGCTAACAAGAGTATATAAAACAATGAAAGTCGGATTATTCGTCCCTTGTTATGTGGATGCTTTATACCCTGAAGCGGGTGTGGCTACATACAAGTTATTAAAGCACTACGGACTGGATGTTGACTATCCCGAGAAGCAGACTTGCTGCGGTCAGCCGATGGCTAACGCAGGTTTTCAGGACAAGTCGGAGAAGGTCATAGAGACATTTGATGAGCTGTTTAAGGATTACGATTACATCGTAGCTCCTTCAGCTTCATGTGCCGCTTACGTTAAGGTGTATTACCCTAAGATTCTGGAGGGTAAGCACGAGTGTATTTCATCAAAGAAGATCATGGATGTTGTGGAGTTCCTTCACGATGTACTGAAGGTGGATCATGTGCCGGGCAAATTCCCACACGTGGTGAGTGTGCACAACAGTTGCCATGGTGTGCGAGAACTGGGCTTGTCATCGCCATCTGAACGTCACATCAAACCATTCAACAAGATTATCGATCTGTTGGATATGGTGGAAGGCATTACCGTCCACGAGCCGGAGCGCAAGGATGAGTGCTGCGGATTCGGCGGTATGTTCTCTATTGAGGAACCTGCCGTTTCTACCCGAATGGGCGAGGATAAGATCAAGCGCCACATGGCTACGGGTGCCGAATATGTCACCGGACCGGATTCTTCCTGTCTGATGCACATGGCTGGAATCGCCAAGAAGGAGAAGATGCCGATCAAGTTTATCCATGTTGTTCAAATTTTAGCTGCAGGACTATGAGTACAGAACATTCCAAGAGAGCTGCGAAGTTTACGCAGAATGTAGAGAAGACCACCTGGCACGATGCTACCTTCTGGTCTGTTCGTCAGAAGAGAGATAAGATGGCGCAGGGACTTCCTGAGTGGGAGGATCTCCGCGAGCATGCGTCTGAAATCAAGATGCACACCATCACCCACCTTGCCGATTACCTCGATATGTTTTCCAAGAACCTGGAGAGCCGTGGGGTGAAGGTGCACTGGGCGAAGGATGCGCAGGAATTCAATGAGATTGTGCTCGGAATCCTGAAGGATCATAACGTGAAGAAGATGGTGAAGTCGAAGTCGATGCTCACCGAGGAGTGCGAGATGAATCCGTATCTGGAGAAGCACGGAATCGATGTGGTAGAGACCGACCTGGGTGAGCGCATCATCCAGCTCTTGGGTCAGAAGCCAAGCCATATCGTGATGCCTGCCATCCACCTGAAGCGTGAGGAAGTGGGAAAGATGTTCGAGGAGAAGGGAATCTCCAAGGAAATCGGAAACTACGATCCTACTTATCTGACCCGCTGCGCCCGTCATCATCTCCGCGACCAGTTTATGGAAGCTGGAGCAGGTATGACCGGCTGCAACTTCGGTGTGGCTGCCACGGGCGATTGCGTGGTCTGCACCAACGAGGGTAATGCCGATATGACCACTTCCATGCCTAAACTCCACATCGTGGCGATGGGTATTGAGAAGCTGGTTCCTGATTATAAGTCATTGGCTGTATTCCAGCGCCTGCTCTGCCGCTGCGGAACGGGTCAGCCTACCACCGCCTTTACCTCTCATTTCCGCCAGGCTCGTCCGGGTGCCGAGATGCATGTGGTTCTGGTGGATAATGGCAGAAGCGATATTCTTGCCGACAAGGACCACTGGCAGACCTTGAAGTGCATGCGCTGCGGAGCCTGCATGAACACCTGTCCGGTTTATCGCCGTTCGGGCGGATATAGCTACACCTATTTCATTCCGGGTCCTGTCGGTGTGAATCTGGGTATGCTGAAGAATCCTCAGAAGTACAGCGACAATGTTTCGGCATGTACCTTGTGCTTGTCTTGCGACAATGTCTGCCCTTCCAAGGTGGGTCCTGGTTCTCAGATTTACGCTTGGCGCCAGAGTCTGGAGAGATTGGGCAAGGCTAATCCTGTGAAGAGAGCGATGTCGAATGGTATGAAGTATCTCTTCGACCGTCCTGCGCTCTACACCACAGCCTTGAAGTTTGCGCCACTCGCCAATCTGATTCCTGAGTGCTGCACGCACTTTAGCAACTGGAATGCGTGGGGTATCGGTCACGCTATGCCTGAGTTTGCCAAGAAGAGTTTCCATCAGCTTTGGAAAGAAGGAAAGGTGAAGTAGTGGCTAATCATAAAGTTCAAAGTTCAAAGTTCAAATTTCAATGTTAAAAGAAGATTTCCTGAACAAGTTGCGTAAGAATACGCACGTTCAATTCGATATGCCTGCCGTAGATGTCAAGGGAATCCAGTATGAGGATACCTTGAAGCAGTTTATTGAGATGACTGAGTCTGTGGGTGGACACGTGATAGAGGCTGAGGAAGGCGAGAGCCTGGATGAGCTGGTGAAGAAGGCTTATCCGGAGGCAAAGGTCTTTGCTTCCAACCTGCCTGAGATTACCATCGCGCAGAAGAATCCTGATACCGTGGCTGAAGCCAACGACCTGAATGGTACCGATGTGGGTATTGTACGTGGAGAAGTGGGTGTTGCTGAGAACGGCTGCGTCTGGATTCCTCAGACCATGAAGGAGAAGGCGGTGCTTTTCATCTCCGAATATCTCGTGATTTTCCTTCAGAAAGATAAGGTTGTTAACAATATGCATGAGGCTTATGCCCGTATCGAGATGGATCCGAAGTATAATTTCGGTATTTTCATCAGCGGTCCTTCCAAGACTGCCGATATCGAGCAGGCATTGGTTATGGGTGCGCAAGCTGCCCGTGGTGTGACAGTTGTACTGTATTAAAAAATGGGCTGTTAACTGTTAACCTGTTAACTCCTATAATATAAATCCCGAAGTTCCGCCTTTGTGAACTTCGGGATTTACTTTTCTAAATTATACTGTCCATTCATAGGTGTCGTAAACCACGCCTCTTCCTCCGTAACCTTCCTTGTGGGCGATGAGACCCTCGTTGATCCAGGCTCCCTGCTGTTCCGTAGAACTGCCGAAATCCAGGTAAGGATAATCGGGGTAATCATGATACATAATCTGTTCGTAGATTGCCTCCATGGCTCCGAATTCCTTGCCCTCATCGTTGGTAGAACTGTATTGTCCATGTACCACTTGCTGGGTAATATAAAAGGTGAGTCCTCCTATGATGTGACCGTTGCGATAAGCATTATATTGGATGATATTCTCTGGGAAGCGACTCTTCAGAAGTTCCATTTCCTGAAGCGTGTGAACCGGTTTGGCACCAAATCGCTTTTCCAGGTTCTCATTCAATACCTCCCAGAATTCCGTCAGACTTGCATCTCTCACTACGGTCACTCCATTCTGATGAGCCTTTCTCAATCGGCGCAGGTGGTCTTTTCGCCAGCGCAACTTCTGCTGCATGAAGATGGTGGTGCCGATATTGCGGAGTGAAAGATGAGCCTTGCATTTCCAGAAGATGGCATAGAGATCTTCTTCTGAAGGATGAAGATGATAGATCCAGGGAATAGGACGATATTCCACCTTCTCGAAACCCTGAAGACGCAGATAGACATTCAGTTCCTCAAAGAGTTGGCAGACATCTGAAATCGTGACGTGGATGTTCATAATCAGTCCGCCGTAGGTGAGTCCGAAATGCGAGCAGAGAGTCTTGTTCACCTGATGGGCTGGCAGGATGGAATGGAGCTTTGCCTTCTTGAAGAACAGGAGAGAATAGTCCTTGAACCTATCGGAATGGTAATCCATATAGTTGCGGTAAAAGAGAAACGTTGCGTTTCGGGCTTTTGCCACATACGCATCCCATTGCTGGCGATATTCGGGGGTGTATTTGATGATTTCAAACATGATGTCTTGCGTATTTGAGAAACTCGTCGTAATCATAGATATAATCTGCTTCATCGTATAATTCCGAAGCCAGGACCAGACAGACCGAACCGGCTGAGAAATCCTCCAGGGTTCGCCAGATGCCCGTGTTGACGAGTAATCCCTGGTCGGGGCGGTTGAGAAGATAGGATTGCTTCCGGTTTCCATCATCGAGCGTAACCGTGAAAGAACCGCTGGCAGCGATGATCACTTCCATGCATTCCTTATGGGCGTGACCTCCACGGGCTGCACCCTCCGGAATATCGTAGGTCCAGTAAGTGCGCCTGATGTGGAAGGGCACATCCTTGAAATCCTCCACCTTGGTATGGAAGCCTTCAGATTGATGCGTGTTCTGGAAACGGATGATTTTTCCTATTTCTTTCATGAATCTTACTTCTTCATATATGGGTCGGTGCCCAGAACGGTCTTGGCAAGGCGCTTTGCCTTGTCGCGGAGCGCATTCAGGTCTTCGCCCTTCTCTCCGTAGCAGAGAACGACACCCATGCGGCGACCTATGTGAGCCTCTGGCTTGCCGAAGATGCGGATGCGGGTATGATCCTCTTTCAATGCATCGAGCATGTTGTAGTTTAATGGCTCTGTGCTTTCCTTTGGAGAGAGGATGACGGCTGAACAGCCTACGTGCTCCAGATGGATTCCGGCGATAGGCAAGCCCATTACGGCACGGAAGTGAAGCTCAAACTCGCTCAGGTTGGTGGTGTGACCGAGAGTTACCATACCCGTATCGTGTGGACGAGGACTCAATTCAGAGAAGATGACCTCACCCTGCTTGCTCAGGAAGAACTCTACGCCCCAGAGGCCGGCACCGGTCAGCGCCTTGGTTACTTCGCCGGCAATGTGCTCAGCCTTCTTCAAAGCTTCCTCAGGGAGATGGAATGGCTGCCAACTCTCGCGGTAGTCGCCGCCCTTCTGTACGTGGCCGATAGGTGGACAGAAGAGGGTAGGACCATCCTTCTGGGTTACGGTGAGGAGGGTGAACTCTGAATCGAAGTCGATGAATTCCTCGATGATCACTTCCTTCACGTCGCCGCGACCTTCTTCCATCGCCTCCTTGTAAGCCTCCTTCAGCTCATCGTCGTTGTGAACATAGCTCTGACCATGACCGCTGGAACTCATCAGTGGCTTTACTACGCATGGGAAACCAATCTCATCGGCAGCGTTCTTGAACTCCTCGAAAGTCTTGGCGTAGAAATACTTGGCTGTGCGCAGACCCAGTTCCTTGGCAGCCAGGTCGCGGATGGCACGGCGGTTCATGGTGTAGTTCACGGCACGAGCCGAAGGCACAATCTGAATGCCCTCCTTCTCGAAGTCGAAGAGGCGCTCTGTGCGGATCGCTTCAATCTCAGGCACGATGATGTCTGGGTGATGTTTCTCAACCACAGCGGTCAATGCGTCGCCATCGAGCATTGAGAACACTTCTCGCTCGTCGGCAACCTGCATGGCTGGTGCATTGTCGTACTTGTCGCAAGCGATGACGTACTGTCCTGCGCGCTTTGCGGCGATGGTAAACTCCTTGCCCAGTTCGCCTGAGCCCAAAAGCATAATCTTCTTCATGATTATATTATAAGTTAAATTTCTTTCTGATAAATTCTGCGATAAATTTCTCTGTCTCCTCGATTCCCAGATGGCTGCTGTTGATGCAGAGGTCGTAGCTTTCGCTGTGGCCCCACTTCTTGCCGGTATAGTAATCGTAGTAAGAGGCGCGCTGCTCCTCGTGGCTTTCGATGAACTTGCGGGCGGTGGCTCTGTCGATGTTCTTTCGCGTGCATACAGCCTTGATGCGGTCATCAAGATTGGCGGTGATGAAGATATTGATCACATTCTTGTAATCGCGCAGCACATAGTCGGCGGTTCTACCCACAAACACGCAGTTGCCCTGGTCGGCAGCCTTCTTGATGGCGTCGCTCTGGAACTTGTACAGGCCTTCCTGCGAGAAGTCGTTGTGATAGAAGTTGTTGTCGCTCAGGAAAGGCAGATGAGTGTGGAAGAGAGACTTGAAGAATCCCTTCTGCTCATCGTTCTGCTCGAAGAATTTCTCCGAGAATCCGCTCTCCTTGGCTGCAAGGTTCAGCAGTTCCCGGTCGTAGCACTTGCAACCGAAATCCTTCGCCAGTCTCTCGGCGATGATATGGCCGCCGCTTCCTATCTGGCGACCTACGTTTATGATAATCTTTTCCATTTACTTTGAACTTTGAGATTTGAACATTGAACTTTATGATTAGCTTTGAATGCCGTTGGATTGGCTTTCCCTTCGGCCGCCGAACGCTGTTTCTTCACTCTTCATTCTTCGTTCTTCACTTTCTTTATGTTGTTTCTTCAACTTGTTCATGTACCATGACATCACGACTGCTGCAATGAGGGCTGCCGAGAAGTCGGAGATAGGCATACTGTACCATACGCCATCAATATCCCATATCATCGGCAGGAAACCCAGGAGCGGCAGAAGGATGAGCAACTGTCTCGACAGCGAGAGGAAGATGCTGATCTTCACCTTTCCGATACACTGGAAGAAGTTCGTGATCACCATCTGGAATCCGATGACCGGGAAGCAGAACATCACCACTCTGATTGCCTTGATGCCCAGGTCTATCAGCGTTTTATCCGTAGTAAACAGTCGTGCGCAGTAGTAAGGCAGGAACATTGCTATCAGCCATCCTGCCACCATGATGGCAGTGGCGGCGATGATGCTCAGGTTCAAAACGCGCATCAATCTGTCCAGCTTCTGGGCGCCATAGTTGTAGCCGGCAATAGGCTGCATTCCCTGGTTTACTCCGAACACGAACATCACGAACACCATCGCAATACCGTTGGCTATTCCGTAGGCACCCACGGAGAGGTCTCCTCCGAATTTCACCAGCTGGTTGTTGATGAAGATGACGATGATGCAGGCGCACACGTTCATCAGAAAGGGCGAAATGCCGATGGCTAGGATTTTGTCCACGAGTTTCTTCTTCAGTTTATAGATGCCTTTCTTGAAGTGGAGCAGCTCGTTTTTGTTGCTGAAGAGCTTGAACTGCCAGCACAGTGCCATCAGCTGCGAAAGGATGGTGGCGATGGCGGCTCCCTGTATTCCCCATTTGAAGACGAGGATGAAGAGCGCGTCCAATATCACGTTCATCACCACTGTGAAGATGGTGGCGTACATCGCCTGCTTGGGCTTGCTCGCCACCCTGAGCAGGGAGTTCATGCCGAAATACATGTGGCTCACCACATTGCCCAGCAGGATGATGACCATATACTCATGAGCATAGGTGAGCGTCTGGTCGCTGGCTCCGAAGAACCTCAGGATAGGGTCGAGGAAGAGCAGACAGATGATGCTCAATCCGATACCGATGATGAGGTTCAGGGAAATCGTGTTACCCAGAATGTTCTGCGCTGTGGCATAATCTTTTTGTCCCAACTTCACGCTGATGGCTGTAGATGCTCCTACGCCCACACCGGCTCCGAAGGCGGCAGTGAGGTTCATGAAGGGGAAGGTGATGGCGAGACCTGAGATGGCCATGGCTCCCACACCCTGACCGATGAATACACGGTCAACAATGTTGTAGAGCGAAGAGGCTGTCATCGCAATCATCGCTGGCAGGGCGTACTGAACGAGCAGTTTGCCCACCGGCTTCGTACCTAATTCTAATGTTGCTTGTTTATTTTCCATTTATAACTGTTTTTGCCTCATAGACCATCGCACTGCTCCTTTCAGAAAGCAACTGCGGCGGCTACTTGTCTGCAAAAGTACAAAAAATATCTGATACCTTATTATATATATAAGAAAAACTTGCATTTCCTGATAAAAACTTCCCTTTTCTTTTGGCATTCTCGTACAAAAACTGTACTTTTGCAGCTTAGTATAAACAATAACCATCTGATTAGGCAACAGCAGTCAGACGAGAAATTAACAATATAACAATCGTACTACCGATAAATGATGAAAAGATATTTGATGCTTTATGCATTCATTCTGTCCACCTTGATATTGTTGGCTCACGATGACAAGGTAACCAGCTTCGAGCAGTTAGCCCAAGCTGAAAACACTGAGCACGAGATGCGGTTTCCCCGCATTATGGAGACTGATATGGTGTCTTTCCCAGGTGGAAAATGCCAGATGTATCGTCTTTACCTCAAGGATAAAGACCTAGACCATACGCCCTTTTCGGTGAACCGCCCTTCGGAATACCTCTCCCAGCGCTCCATCGACCGACGTAAGCGCCAGGGCATTCCTGTAGATCTGACCGACCTTCCCGTGGCTCCGGCTTACGAAAAGCTGGTAGCTGAGACAGGCATCGAGATCGTAGGGAAGAGCAAGTGGAACAATACGCTGCTGATCCGCATCCACAAGGACAAGGAGCTTCGCAAGCTGGAAGGGCTGGAGTTCATCACCAAGATGAAGAAGGTGTTCGAGGCTCCCGATTCCGTAAGTCAGAGAATGCGCTCGAATGTGCGCAAGGGACTGAACGAGTGGAGCCAGGGCGATGGATTCTATGGTGCTGCTGATGCTCAGCTGAAGTCGCTGAACGGCAAAAGGCTCCACAAGATAGGCTATAGCGGCAAGGGGATGATGATAGCCGTTTTCGACGGCGGATTCATGAATGTGGATAAGATTCCTGCCCTGCACAACATCAAGCTGGCGGGTGTGAAGGATTTCGTGGTTCCTGAATCCAAGAATGTATTTGGAGAGATGGAACATGGCACGATGGTGCTCTCTACGATGGCTGCCAATGCGCCCGATTTCTATGTGGGTGTGGCTCCCGAGGCGCAGTATCTGCTGATAAGATGCGAGGATGAACGCACCGAGAGTCTTGCCGAGGAGGATTACTGGGCGAGTGCTGCCGAATATGCTGACAGCTGTGGCGTGGACGTCATCAATTCTTCGCTCGGCTATCATGGCTTCGATGATTCCTCGATGGATCATCACTATTATGAGCAGGATGGCAAGACCGCCCTCATCTCCCGAACCGCATCGATGTGTGCCGACAAGGGAATCGTATGCGTGAACTCTGCCGGAAACGACGGTATGGGTTCCTGGAAGAAAATCAATTTCCCTGCCGATGCCAAGGATATCCTCACGGTGGGAAGCATCAATGAACATGGCGTGAATGCTGCCTTCAGTGCCGTAGGACCTACGGCGGATGGCAGAATCAAGCCTGATGTGATGGCCTTCGGAAGTCCTACCTGCGTGATTACGGGCAGGGGAAGCATCATCAATGATAACGGAACTTCGTTCTCCTCGCCGCTGGTAGCGGGTATGGTGGCTTGCCTCTGGCAGGCGCTGCCTGGCAAGACTGCCAAGCAGATCATCAAGCTCGTAAAACTGGCAGGCAATAATCAGCAGCATCCCGATAATGTCTTCGGATACGGTGTGTCTGATTTTTGGAAAGCTTATCAGACGGGGAAAGCGATTAAGTAAACTTGGAACTTTGAACTTGGAACTTTGAACTTTATGATTAGCTTTGCTGCTATATGATAGGGGAAGTTCCAGGGCTAAGTACCAAGTAATAGTATTCATAAAGTTCAAAGTTCCAAGTTCAATGTTCAATGTAAAAAGATTATCTCTATATGAATTAAACTCGATAGTCAGCGAAATCATTTCGATGTCCTTACCCGACAGCTATTGGGTGGAAGCTGAACTCTCGGAGGCTCGCGAGGGCTATGGCGGCCACTGCTATCTGGAACTCATCCAGAAGGATGAACGCTCCAATACGCCGATAGCCAAGGCGCATGCTGCCTGCTGGCGCAACCGCTGGATGCTCATCAAGCCGAATTTCGAGCGCATTACGGGGCAGCGCATCCATGCCGGCATGAAGGTGCTGCTCAAGGTTCACGCCCAGTTCCATGAGAACTATGGTTTCTCTTGGATCGTAGATGACATCGACCCCAACTATACGATGGGCGATATGGCTCGCAAGAGACTGGAAATCATTAATACGCTGAAGGCTGAGGGGGTCTTCGAGCTCCAGAAAGAGCTGGTGCTTCCGATGTTCTGCCAGCGCATCGCCGTGATTTCGAGTGCCACTGCTGCCGGCTATGGCGATTTCTGCAATCAGCTTGCCGATAACGAATACGGTTTGCAGTTCACCACCCGCCTCTTTCCTGCTACGATGCAGGGCGAGGGAGTGGAGCAGAGCATCATCGCGGCACTGGACAGCATCAATGCCGAATATGAGGAGTTTGACTGCGTGGTCATCATCCGTGGCGGTGGTGCTACCAGCGACCTTTCCGGTTTCGACACCCTGGCGCTTGCCGAGAATGTGGCTAACTTTCCGTTGCCTATCATCACGGGTATCGGACACGAGAGAGACGAAAGCGTATTGGATATGATTTCCTTCCAGCGTGTGAAGACGCCGACTGCCGCTGCCGCCTTCCTCATCAATCATCTCGCCGAGGTTTATGCCCGGGTGATGGATGCGCAGGAAACCATCATGCAGAACGTGAAGCACCGGTTGCAGGTGGAGAAGATGAGGCTCGAAAGATTGAGCAGCACCATCCCCGTACAGTTCTCGCTGGTGAAGACGAAGCAGGGGGCGTATCTCGACCGTCTGATGACTCGCATTACGTCGAATCTGCAGTCGAAGGTATCGAATGCGCAGCGCCGTTTAGAGATTCTCTCGCAGAATATCCAGCCGGTAGTGGAGCGGAAGATGCTCAATGAGGGTCATCGTCTGCAGCTTCTCCAGCAGCGCATCCAGGCGCAGGATCCGGATCTGCTGCTGAAACGTGGCTACAGCATCACGCTGAAAGATGGCAAGAGCATCCGTTCTGCCTCGCAGTTGAAGGCTGGCGACATCATCGAAACGAGATTCGCAGAGGGCTATGTGAAGTCGGAAGTACAGAATATCCACTGTTAACTGTTAACTCTGTTAACTCCAAACAAAATAAAATTATGGCAAAAGAAGAAATGAAATATGAGCAAGCCGTAAGAGAGCTTGAGCAGATTGTAGAAAGAATGGAGAATGATGAACTGGATATCGACCAGCTCTCCGAGCAGTTGAAGCGTGCCAAAACCTTGGTGAAGCTCTGCAAGGACAAACTCACCAAGACGGATGAGGAAATCAGAAAGCTCCTCAGCGAGGATTGATGCTCCCGCTTGTTTCGGCGGATTTCAAATCCGCAAATAAATAGGTCGAGCCTTTTTTGTCTGCGGATTTCAAATCCGCAGGAACGCCTACGGTTGATTTTCCCCTTTCTGTTTCGGCGGATTTGCAATCCGCCGCCGTACAGGTAACTATTGCGGATTTGCAATCCGCTAAAAGGATCGGTGCAAGAACGAAAAAGAACCCATAAAATGGCAAAATAATGCCTCAAAATGGCAGAAATGCGTAAAATAATAACGTTTCTACTAAATTTATTGCAAAATAGTTGCAGATTAATAGAATATTTTGTACTTTTGCATTCAAAATATTAGTAGAACATTAAAAATATAGATGTTATGAAAGACTTAGATTGGTCTAATTTGTCATTTGGCTATCGCCAGACTGACTACAATGTTCGCTGTTACTATCGCGACGGCAAATGGGGCGAAATAGAAGTTTGCTCTGATGAGTATTTGAAATTACACATGGCTGCCACCTGTCTGCACTATGGTCAGGAGGCATTCGAGGGCCTGAAGGCTTATCGTTGCCCAGACGGCAAGGTGCGCGTGTTCCGTATGGACGAGAACGCTGCCCGCCTGCAGAGCACATGCCGTGGTATCCTGATGCCAGAGGTGCCAACAGAGTTGTTCGAGGAGATGGTGAAGAAGGTGGTTCGCCTCAACCAGGAGTGGATTCCTACCTACGAGAGCGGTGCTACACTCTACATCCGTCCGCTGCTCATCGGTACAAGCCCTCAGGTGGGTGTGCATCCTTCTAAGGAGTATTGCTTCCTCATCTTCGTAACCCCAGTGGGTCCATACTTCAAGGGTGGATTCTCTACCAACCCATACGTTATCATTCGTGATTTCGACCGCTCTGCTCCTCTCGGAACAGGTATCTATAAGGTAGGTGGTAACTACGCTGCTTCCCTCAGAGCCAACCATATCGCTCACGAGAAGGGTTATGCTTGCGAGTTCTATCTCGATGCCAAGGAGAAGAAATACATGGATGAGTGTGGTGCTGCCAACTTCTTCGGTATCAAGAACAATACATACGTTACTCCTAAGAGTACCTCTATCCTCCCATCTATCACCAACAAGAGCTTGATGCAGTTGGCTGAGGATCTCGGTATGAAGGTAGAGCGCCGTCAGATTCCTGAGGATGAGTTGGATACATTCGAGGAGGCTGGTGCTTGCGGTACTGCTGCCGTTATCAGCCCTATCAGCTACATCGACGACCTGGATACTGGCAAGCGTTACAACTTCGGCGAGAAGCCAGGTCCTGTCTCTAAGCACCTGTATGATACTCTCCGTGGCATTCAGTATGGTACTGTAGAGGACAAGCACGGTTGGACAACCGTAGTTATTGAGTAAAAACCAATAAGAGATAATATTAAGTTCAGAGCACTTTGAGGAGCTTTCGCTCCTTGAAGTGCTTTTTTGTTTGACTAGCATGTGTGTTGTCTAATGGGTGCAAGTCCCTAACGAGCC
>UQWP01000062.1 GCA_900544825.1 uncultured Prevotella sp.
AAAACTCTCAAACAAGTGAGTTAATATTGGAACATAGAACTGGACACCCTAATAATAAACATATATAAAAGAAAATAGAAAGAATGGAAATCAAGAAATCTGAATTTACGATATCTGCTCCACGCGTGAGCATGTGTCCAAAAGATAATAAGGCTGAGTATGCTTTTATCGGCCGTAGTAATGTAGGAAAGTCGAGCCTGATCAATATGCTTTGCAATCATAAGGGCTTGGCTAAAACTTCAGCTACACCAGGTAAGACATTGCTTATCAATCATTTTATCATCAATAACGAATGGTATTTGGTTGACCTTCCCGGTTATGGCTTCGCCAAGCGTTCGAAGACCGTACAGAAGCAGTTGGAGCAGATGATCAGCAGTTATATCCTGCAGCGCCCACAGTTGGCAAATGTCTTCGTTCTGATCGATGTGCGCCATGAGCAACAGAAGATTGACCGTGAGTTCGTGGATTGGTTGGGCGAAAGCAATGTGCCTTTCTGTATCGTTTTTACCAAGGCTGATAAGTTGGGTCCGGTAAAGGCTCGTATGAATGCCGAGAAGTGGATGCATGCTCTGGAAGACCGTTGGGAGGCTCTTCCTCCTTACTTCATCACCAGTAGTGAGAAGAAAATGGGTCGTGACGAAGTACTCGACTATATCGACGAAATCAATAAATCACTGGCAGGAGAGTAAAAGCCTGCCATCTGGATCTATTGGGTCAAGATACACTCTGCCGGATTCTGGTATATAATCGTGTCCGGATCAACAATATTCAGGTAAAATCAGAATATAAAAGTAATAGGATGAAACAGATAAACTGGGGATTTATCGGCTGCGGAGAAGTAACCGAGAAGAAGAGCGGACCAGCCTTCAATGAGGTAGAGGGTTCGCAGGTCGTTGCGGTGATGAGCCGTAGCGAGAAAAAGGCTCGTGGTTATGCCGAGCGTCATCATATACGAAAATGGTACACCGATGCACAGGAACTCATCGATGACCCAGATGTGAATGCAATATATATCGCCACGCCACCATCATCGCATGCCACCTTCGCCATTATGGCAATGCGTGCCGGCAAACCTGTATATATCGAAAAGCCATTGGCGGCAAGCTATAGCGACTGTATTCGTATCAACCGTATCAGCGAGCAGACGGGTGTGCCATGTTTTGTTGCCTATTATCGTCGTTATCTTCCTTATTTTCAAAAAGTAAAGGAGATTATCAAAAGTGGTGCTATAGGTGATGTCATCAATGTACAGGTTCGTTTCTCGGTGCCTCCACGTGATCTGGACACCAAGAGTGGCAAGGAGATGCCTTGGAGATTGCAGCCGGATATTGCCGGTGGAGGATATTTCTACGATTTGGCTCCTCATCAGATAGACCTGTTGCAGGATCTCTTTGGAGTCATCACCCGTGCCCATGGTTATCCTGCCAACCGTGCGCATCTTTATGATGCAGAAGATACGGTATCTGCCTGTTTCTTCTTCGAAAGTGGTATTCCGGCGAGTGGCAGTTGGTGCTTCGTGGGACATGAGAGTGCCAAGGAAGACTGTATCGAAGTGATTGGCGACAAGGGCTCGCTCTCTTTCTCTGTCTTTACCTATCAGCCTATCGAGCTGATTACGAGCGAGGGCAGATCGAGCATCACCGTTGCCAATCCACCGTATGTTCAGTTGCCTATCATCAGAAATGTGATTGAGCATCTGCAGGGCATTAATACCTGTACCTGCACCAGCGTTTCGGCTACCCCGGTAAACTGGGTGCTTGATCGTGTGCTTTGGAAGAATTAACAGACTCTGGAAGGTGAGTGAATCTTATAGAAAGAAAACCTGAATGTGATGAGAAAAATTGGTATTATAGTAGGACTGTTGTTTCTCGTTCTGCTGCCACTGATGGCGGCGGAGCGAGATACGTTGGAATGCTCTGTAAAACAGGATTCATCTCTCATCAAGACCCTTTTCAATTCTTCGATGTTCAAGGGTAATACTCAGGACAGCTTGATTCGTGCCCGTCATGAGCGCACTTTCTTTCATCGGCTGGGTAAGACCTTCACTACCTTCTTTAGAGAATTCTCCAATATAGATGAAAGGTATATAGAACCGCAGCATTTCAACTATACGGTGATGCTGCAGAATACCAATACCTATGAGGAATATACCCTGTATGGCAAGGAGGGGCAGCGCATCTCCTTTGCGCCTGATCCTTCCTGGCGCCTGGGACCTTATCTGGGATGGCGATGGGTATTCCTGGGTTATACCCTCGACCTGAAGCATATCAATACCAAGAGTACGCATAGCAGTAAGAAGGAGTTCAACCTGAGTCTGTACAGCAGTTTGCTGGGCGTGGATCTGTTCTGGCGCCAGACGGGTAATGATTATCATATCCAGCGAATGAATCTGGGTAATCATATCAATACGGATGCTCTGAGAAAAGTATCTTTTGATGGTTTCAAGAGTAGTATCAAAGGTTTGAATCTTTACTATATCTTCAATCATCGTAAGTTCTCATATCCAGCAGCTTACTCGCAAAGTACAAGGCAGAAGAAAAGCGCCGGTTCATGGATGGTAGGACTGGGATATACTCAGCATCAGCTGGAAGTGGATTGGGATAAGCTTTCTGCCATAGTGGATGAACGGCTCAATCAGGAAAACAAGCAACAGCTGGAGGCTAAGATTGATAGCAGTCTGATGTTCTCGAAAGTGAAGTATAGCGATTATTCCGCTACCGTGGGATATGGCTATAATTGGGTGTTTGCCAAAAACTGGCTCTTCAATGCCTCCCTCTCCGTAGGGCTTGCCTATAATCACTCCAAATCAGGAGACCCGGAAAAGGATAAGTTTGATCTGAAGAACTTCAACTTCAAGAATTTCAACTTTGATGGTATCGGCCGTTTTGGAGTGGTATGGAACAACGACCGCTGGTATGCAGGTGCCAGTACCGTCATCCATTCGTATAATTATCACAAGGATCATTTCTCAACCAACAATTCCTTCGGTTCGCTCAATATTTATGTGGGTGTGAACTTTGGAAAGAAACGAGAATATAAAAATGTAAAATGATGAAAGTAAAGCACAGTTTTTTAGTTTTTGCAGCGGCATTCCTGATGGTAATGCCTGCTTTTGCCAAGACGGGCGTGGTTTATCAGCGCCAGGATAGTCTGCGAATCGTATCCTTGCTGCAGCAGGCGAAGGCGATGAAGAAGAAGCCTGCCAACTGGATGATGTGGTTTGGAAAGCAGTTTGTCGGAATCCCTTATGTGGGTGGTACCCTGGACAGAACCCGGGAAGAACAGCTTGTGGTGAATACCAGGGAACTGGATTGTACTACCTACGTGGAGATCGTGACCGCCCTGACGATGTGTGCCAACCATCAGGAAACCAGTTTCGCTGCTTTCTGTAATCATCTGAAGCACGTGCGCTATATTGGTGGAGAGGTAGCGTATGTAAAACGCCAGCACTATTTCACCCTCTGGGTGGATGATAATGTAAAGGAAGGCATCGTGAAGGATATTCAGAATAATCCTCCCTTCACAGCAGTTCAGACCATCAACGTAAACTGGATGTCCACTCATCCGGCCAGTTACAAGATGCTTTCGGCTCATCCGCAGTGGATGTCTGGTATCCGTGCTTTGGAACAGAGCATCAACGGCAAGCGCTATCGCTGTATCCCGAAAGGAGAAATCCGTAACAATCAGCTTTTCAGAAATACCATCAAGGATGGTGATATCCTTCTGATGATAACCCGAAAGAAGGGATTGGACACCACGCATATCGGCATTGCTTCCTGGCATAAGGATGGACTGCATCTGCTCAATGCCAGCAGCATCCACAAAAAAGTGATTGATGAACCGATGACACTCTATACCTATATGCAGAAGCATCCATCTCAGATTGGTGTCCGAGCTTGTAGGGTGTTATAAAATTTCAGAATATGAATGCTTATGTCGGAAAAGCCGATAAATAGGGCATTTTTCACATTTAATATTTTCCCTTAAGGATAGATAAATTTTTCCTTAAGGCTTTTTATTTTTTTCCTTAAGGCTTACTTCTTGTTATGATGATTTTGTCAGATTAATTCTGCCATTTTGTGCTTTTCCCCCTTTTTGGCACGTTATTTGTAAAACCTATAGCAAAAACAAATAAAGTAAAACATATAAATAAAACATTATAATTATGGCACAGAAAGGTAATATCGGTGTAACGACAGAGAACATTTTCCCTGTCATCAAGAAATTCTTATATTCAGATCATGACATCTTCCTCCGTGAGATGGTTTCCAACGCTGTGGATGCTACACAGAAGTTGAAGACACTCGCTGCCCAGGGCGACTTCAAGGATGAGATTGGTGACACAACAGTGCGCATCTCTCTTGATGAGAAGGCTGGTACCCTGACCATCAGCGACCGTGGTATCGGTATGACAGAGGAAGAAATCGATAAATATATCAACCAGATTGCATTCTCAGGTGTAACCGACTTCCTCGACAAGTATAAGGAGAATGCCAATGCCATCATCGGTCACTTCGGACTCGGTTTTTATTCCTCTTTCATGGTAGCCAGCAAGGTGGAAATCATCACCAAGAGCTACAAAGAGGGAAGCAAGGCTGTAAAGTGGAGCTGCGATGGTTCACCTGCTTTCGAAATCGAGGATGCTGACAAGGCTGAGCGCGGTTCAGATATTGTTCTCCATATCGCTGACGACTGCAAGGAATTCCTCCAGAAGAACAAGATTGAGGAACTCCTGAACAAGTATTGCAAGTTTATGGCAGTGCCTGTAGCTTTCGGTAAGAAGACAGAGTGGAAGGATGGCAAAAACGTAGAGACTGACGAGGATAACATAATTAATAATGTAGAGCCTCTCTGGACCAAGACTCCTAGCACACTGAAGGATGAGGACTACAAGAAGTTCTATCACACCCTCTATCCTATGCAGGACGACCCGTTGTTCTGGATTCATCTGAACGTAGATTTCCCATTCAACCTGACGGGTATTCTCTACTTCCCACGCATCAAGAACAGCATCGACATGCAGCGCAACAAGATTCAGCTGTATTGCAACCAGGTGTTCGTAACAGATCAGGTAGAGGGCATCGTTCCTGAGTTCCTGACCCTGCTGCATGGTGTTATCGACTCACCGGACATCCCATTGAACGTGAGCCGCAGTTACTTGCAGAGCGACAGCAATGTGAAGAAGATTTCTACCTATATCACTAAGAAGGTGGCAGATCGTCTGAGCTCAATCTTCAAGGAGAACCGCAAGGAATTCGAGGAGAAGTGGGATGATCTCAAGCTCTTCATCAACTATGGTATGCTTTCTCAGGAAGACTTCTACGAGCGTGCCAAGGACTTCGCACTCCTGAAGGATGTTGAGGGCAAGTACTTTACTTACGAGGAGTACAAGACGCTGATCAAGGACAACCAGACCGATAAGGATGGCAATCTGGTATATCTCTATGCCAACAACAAGGAGGAGCAGTACTCTTACATCGAGGCTGCCAAGCAGAAGGGTTATTCTGTGCTCCTGATGGAAGGTCAGCTCGATACACCTATGGTAAATATGTTGGAGCAGAAGTTGGAGAAGAGCCGCTTTACCCGTGTGGATGCGGATATCATCGACCGACTCATCGTGAAGGAAGATGCCAAGAAGACAGACTTGACAAAGGATCAGTCTGACAATTTGACAGAGGTGTTCCGTTCTCAGATGCCTAAGCTCGACAAGGCAGAGTTCTTCGTAGAGATTCAGGCTTTGGGTGAGCAGAATCAGCCAGTACTCATTACCCAGAATGAGTATATGCGCCGTATGAAGGCAATGAGCCAGTTCCAGGCTGGTATGAACTTCTATGGTCAGATGCCAGACAGCTACAACATCGTATTGAACTCAGACCATGCATTGGTGAAGAAGGTATTGGAGGATGCTGAGGCTAATACCGCCGAAAGCCTGAAGCCAATCCTTGCAGAGATCAAGGGACAGGAAGCTCGTCTTGCAGTGCTTCATCAGGAGCAGGGCAAGAAGAAGCCAGAAGAGATTACCCAGGAGGAGAAGGATGATGTTCACAACACAGAGAAAGCCATTAGCGATGAGAAGGCTAAGCGCAACGATATCATCTCTGGTTATGCCAAGAACAACAACATCGTTCATCAGCTCATCGACCTCGCTTTGTTGCAGAATGGTATGCTGAAGGGCGCTTCTCTCGATGCTTTCCTGAAGAGAAGTGTGGATATGATCAAGTAATTGCTGCTTTATAAAAAGTATATTACTTTACGAGATGTAACATCGAATGTTACAAATTGTATTTAGATATGTGCTAAATGTTTAAAAACAGACATTTAGCACATTTTTTTGTTTCTTTTCTTTGGTGATATTATCTGTTTTTTGTACCTTTGCACTACTTAATCGAAGAAACAAATAAACTATAAACAGATAAAACCCTCCTGATATGAAACAAAATGTTGAATCAGAACAGGATGTTGCATCTAAAAAATGCATCATTGCTGATTATTACACAAATCATTATGACGAACTCAAGAAGTTTGTGATATCTCGTCTGCAAGTTGTGGATGAGGCTGAGGATATTGTGCAGGATATCTTTGTTCGGCTTCTGCAGTCGGATCAGATGATATCACCGGTAACTCTGCCTTGTCTGGTCTATACGATGGCAAGGAACAAGATTATCGATTATTGGCGTTGCAGACAGCAACATGAGAAGTATGAGCATTTTATTCGGAAGGGCAGCTGGATAAACAGTTCTTCTGAAGTGGTGGAGTCTGTCTTCTCGGCTCGTGAAGTGAATGAGATTCTGGAGCGGGGTATTGCTCAGCTTACAGAGAGTCAGCGTTCGGTATATCGTCTGAATCTCTACGAAGATATGCCGGTTCGTCAGATTGCGGTAGTACTCAATCTGAAATATAAACAAGCAGAAAAGAAACTGGGAGCTGCCCGTAAGCAGGTTCGTGGTTTTGTAGAGAAGGCTTTGGCAGGATAAGGCTTTGGCTAGATAAGGGTTGATATAAGAATCAGCCCTTCTGTATGAGCGTTTCTGATAAGTGGTGGTTTTATCACAAAAATAAGGCTGCATTCCCTTTGACAGGAGTGCAGCCTTGTTTTTAATTTTTCTAGTTTTACAATCTAAACTTGAATTCTTGATTTTATTTTTTTATAGAATCAGTTCTCTTTGAAAGCGATGACTCGGGTCAAAGCCTTGTCAAGATAGAATGTCTGGGTGAGTTCTTCTTTCTTGCCATCATGAGTAGTCAACTGGTAGGTGGCTCTCAGATACATTAAGGTATCTGGGAAGGTGCCGTCATTGTAGTCGATGTCCTTTTTCATATATGGCAACTGGCTCATCTCCTGACGCATTGATTTTACTCTGTTAAAGTCGATCATGGCTGTTGGAGTGAGTTGGCTGAAGCGCTTGAAGCTGCAATCATCGTTGAGCAGGTTTTCGTTGAGGAAATCCTTGACGAGTGACTGAGCCTTGTGCTGGTCGCCACAGGAAGTGAGGGCCAGCGCCAAGCCTAATGTCAATACGAATAGTATCTTCTTCATGATTTCATATTCTTTGTTACGAATTCACTCAGTTCTTCTTACTTCATGCTGCGGAGAATATCCAGCAGGTGATCCCATACCATCTGAACGGTAGGAATCAGAAGTGCTTCATCTGGTGTGTGAACATTGCGAAGGGTAGGACCGAAACTTACCATATCGAGGTCTGGGTAACGCTCTGAGAAGAGACCGCACTCCAGTCCGGCGTGGATACCCTTTACCAATGGCTCCTTGCCGAAGAGTTTCTCGTAACTCTTCACGGTAATGTCGGTCAGCTTGCTGTTGGCACGCATCTTCCATGCAGGATACTTGCCACCCACGTTTACTTCGGCACCTGCCAGAAGGAAGGCTGCCTTCACGGTGTTGGTCATGTTGTCCAGGTTGCTCATCACATTGCTGCGCTGAGAAGCCACGATGTTGATGCTAGTTTCGTCGGTCGTCACGCTGGCAACATTGCTGGATGTCTCTACCATCTCGGCAAGTGTCTCGTCCTGACAGGTGGTGAGCGGACCGTTATCTACAGCCTGTAAAGCCATGATGAACTTATCGGCTACTGCCTTCTCGATAACAGGAGCTGAATCGGCAGAACCCATATTGAAAAGCATAGTCTGTTCAGTTACGTGGAACTCATCTTCTACCTCAGAAGCGAAAATGTTCCAGTCTGCCCGTACTTGCTCCTTAGCCTCGTTCTTGACAGCAAAGACAATCTTTCCATCGCGAGGGATGGCGTTATGCATCTTGCCGCTGTTGAAGCTTACCAGACGGAGTTCACCATTCAGCTTTTCGTTTTCCAGGAAGAGGAAGCGGGCAAGTACCTTGATGGCGTTGGCGCGCTTCTTGTTGATGTCATCACCAGAGTGACCGCCGTTGAGACCCTTCAGGGATGCCTCCATGAAGAAGTAGCCGGCTGGAGCCTCTTCGCGGGTGAAGTGGAAGGTTGCCTTGGTTGTCTGACCGCCTGCGCAGGATACGAAAATCTGACCCTCATCCTCTGAGTCGAGGTTGATGAGCATCTTGCCGGTCATGAAACCAGCCTTCATACCTACAGCACCTGTCAAGCCGGTCTCCTCATCACGGGTGAAGACGCACTCAATAGGACCATGTTCGATGTTGTCTGCTGCAAGGATGGCGAGCTCAATAGCACATCCGATACCGTCGTCAGCACCGAGGGTAGTACCCTTTGCCTTCAGCCATTCACCATCTACGTAGGTCTGGATGGCATCTTTGTGGAAGTCGAATTCCACATCTACCAGCTTATCGCATACCATATCCATGTGACTCTGAAGGATGATGGTATCAGCATTCTCATATCCTGAGGTCGCTGCCTTTCGAATCAATACGTTGCCAGTCTCATCAACTAATGTTTCCAGATTATGGCTTTTGCCAAATTCCTTCAAGTACTCAATCATGTTCTCCTCGTGCTTGGAAGGACGAGGTATCTCGTTGATTTTAGCGAACTGCTCGAACACAAGAGCAGGTTTTAATTCATTTTTTTCCATTGATAATGTTATTTTGTATGTATTATTCTCTTATTTTGTTATTTTTGCTTCAAGAAAGTCATTTATTTATGAGATTTCTTTTGCTTTTTGCCCGAAAAATCGTACCTTTGCAACGTGAAGTGCACTAAGGCACTGCAAAGATAATAAAAATGATAAAATTAATGTTATTAAGTCTGTTAATAATTGCTATCGCAATGGCATTATTTAGTGTGAAGCTGATTTTCAAGAAGAATGGTAAGTTCTCTTCTCAGCATGTTCACGACAATCCTGGTTTGCGCAAGATGGGCATCCACTGTGTGGTTGACCAAGACCGCGAAGCGCGCGAAGCAAACAAGGCGTATTAAATCATTTTAGTTTTAGAAATAATAATAATAAAAATACAGAAGAAATGAAAAAGAACATTTTGAGTTCAGTGGCTATTGCTGCTGTAGCTGCCTTGTCATTGGCATCATGCAATAAGTCACAGCCTCAGGTTGAGGCTAAGTCTGAGAGCAAGGCTCCAGCTGAGTTGAAGATTGCATACGTAGAGGTTGACTCTATCATGACTCAATACACATTCGCTAAGGAGTATGCTGCCTTGTTGGAGAAAAAGGGTCAGAATATCCAGGCTACTATCGCCCAGAAGGGTCAGCAGTTGCAGGCTGCTGCCGCTAACTTCCAGCAGAAGATTCAGCAGAATGCTTACACCCGTGAGCAGGCTGAGGCTATTCAGGCTGGTTTGCAGAAGCAGAACAACGATCTTCAGGGTTTGCAGCAGCGTTTGAGCAATGAGTTTGCTGCTGAGCAGAACAAGTACAACAAGGCTCTCCACGACAGCATCGCTAACTACTTGGCTCAGTATAACAAGGATAAGAAGTATAGCATCATCTTCTCTAAGAGTGGTGACAATCTGCTTTATGCAGATAAGGCATACGATATTACCAGTGAGGTTATCTCTGGCTTGAACAAGGCTTACAAGGGTAAGTTGAAGGGTGCAGAGGAAACTCCTGCTAAGAAGAAGTAATTTCCGGAAAATATAAACGTATTGAAATATGCTTCGTAACGAAAGATACGATTTCATATTGAATCACTTCAGAAATGCGCTGCCGAATGTGACTACCGAGTTGCAATTTGGTAGTGCATTTCAGCTTCTGGTAGCTACCTTGCTTTCAGCTCAGTGTACCGACAAGCGTATCAATATGGTTACGCCGGCTCTCTTTGCCCGTTATCCAGATGCACGGCACATGGCGCAGGCGAGCGAGGAGGATATCTATGAGCTGATCTGTTCGGTAAGTTATCCCAATGCCAAGGCGAAACATCTGGCACAGATGTCACGACAACTGGTTGAACTCTTTGGAGGTGAGGTGCCGGAGGCTGCTGAAGATCTGGTGAAATTGGCTGGAGTGGGGCGCAAGACGGCGAATGTAATCCGTGCCGTCTGGTTCGGTCATGCCACGATGGCGGTAGATACGCATGTTTATCGCGTGAGTCATCGTATGGGTTTGGTGCCTCGCACGGCTGATACGCCTCGCAAGGTAGAAGATTATCTGATGAAGCACATTCTGGCAGAAGATATTCCGAATGCGCATCACTGGATTCTGTTGCACGGCAGATATATCTGTAAAAGTGCCAAGCCGCTTTGTGATAAATGCTTCTTTAATGAATATTGTCCAAAACTCTTGAAGGACAGTAAACTTTGACCTGTTAGGAGATTCTTGTAAAAAAGATAGGAGTTAAGAATTGGAAGTTGCTTTGGTTGATAGTCAACTCCTCAATCTTAACTCCTAACTATTTTATAATCTCACCGTTTTATTCAAAAGATAGTTATCTAGGATAACCATGGCTGCCATTGCCTCTACTACAGGTACGGCTCTTGGCAATACACATGGATCGTGGCGTCCGCGAGCTGTGAGTTTGGTTGGATTTCCTTCCAAATCTACAGTATCCTGTTCCATCAGGAGGGTAGCTACTGGTTTAAAGGCTACCCGGAAGTAGATATCCTGACCATTGCTCAATCCTCCCTGGATGCCGCCGCTATGATTGCTCTTGGTTGTGATTCGAGCTGCAACATTCTGATTGATAGTGGCTTCCTGATAGTTTGCTACATCATCTGTAGCCCCCATATTCTTAGCTTTAGGAACAAAGACATCATTCTGTTCGCTTCCGCGAGCAGTAACTCCGGCGAATCCTTCTCCATATTCAAATCCTTTGACGGCATTGATGCCGAGCATGGCTGCACCGAGTTGGGTATGGAGTTTATCGAATTCCGGTTCTCCCAATCCTACAGGACATCCCTTGATGACACAGGTAATGATGCCTCCGATGGTATCACCCTCAGCCTTGACCTGTGCGATGAGGTCTTCCATCTCCTTTGCCTTTGCTTGGTCAGGACAGCGTACTGGGTTGTCTTCGATCGTATTGAGGTCATACTGATGGTAATCCTTCTCCAGGGCGATGCTGCCAACCTGCGATGTGTATGCCGTAATGCTGACGCCGAGCTGGCGGAGTGCCAACTTGGCCAAGGCACCACCTACGCAGCGGGCGATGGTGATGCGTGCAGATGAACGGCCGCCACCGCGATGATCACGGATGCCATACTTCTCGTTGTAGGTGAAGTCGGCATGGGATGGACGGAACAGGCAGCGCATATTCTCATAATCCTGAGAATGCTGGTTCTGGTTGCGCACCTCAAAGCCGATAGGGGTTCCCGTAGATTTTCCTTCGAAAACACCACTTAGAAATTCTACCTGGTCTGCTTCCTTTCGTGCAGTGGTGATGGGACTCTGTCCAGGGCGACGACGGTTGAGCTCGCTCTGGATAAAGTCCATATCGATATCGATGCCTGCAGGGAAACCGTCGATGACGCCTCCTACAGCTATGCCATGACTCTCGCCAAATGTTGTGAGAGTGAAAAGATTGCCAAATGTATTCCTCATTGCCAAATTCTTTAGTTGATATGAAAAACGGCTATCCCAATGGTATTGAGATAGCCGCTATCGTTTATTCTCAAATATTACTTGTTGCAATCGCAGCCGCCCTCGCAGTTGCCATCCTTGCAGTCACCGCCGCAGTTGTCGCAACTGCCGCCGCAACCACCAGCCTCACCGCTGATGATCTGAGCCATCTTGGCGATTTCCTCAGCTGTTGCCTCACGGCTTTCAAGAACCTGACCGCAGAAGTTAAGCTTCAAACCTGCCAATGGGTGGTTGAGGTCGCAAGTTACTTTTTCGTCTGTGATATTCTTGACTACAGCATTGAAGCGGTTGCCATCCTCGTTCTGCAATGGGATGATTGCACCTACCTGAACGTGCTGAGCGTCAAACTGTCCGTTGATAGTAAAGATCTGCTTGTCGAGGTCGATTACGCGCTCGTCATAGTGCAAACCATAAGCCTGCTCTGGATCCAACTCGAAGTCGAACTCTTCGCCCTCAGCCAAATCAACAACCTTCTCCTCAAAAGCAGGCAAGGTTACACCCATACCGCTGATGAAGAAGAAAGGACGCTCATCTGTAGTGCGCTCAATCAGCATCTCTTCGCCGTTATCACCCTTTGTTACATCATACAATGCGTATGATACTCTAATAAACTTGTTCTTGTTGTTTGATTCCATTTTATTTTATTTTTTATTGTTTTCTGTTTATGATGCCATCTTTGAATATTGGGATATATATATAATGTACGCGCGTACATTATAAT
Organism: uncultured Prevotella sp.; assembly: GCA_900544825.1. GTDB lineage: Bacteria > Bacteroidota > Bacteroidia > Bacteroidales > Bacteroidaceae > Prevotella. The sequence continues at coordinate 12,709 of UQWP01000062.1, forward strand.
ATATTGGTTCTTCATACCTTGCTTGCAGGTTCTTGGCCCAGTCTGATAGCCTCTTTGTAGTTACTTCTTTCCAGAGCGTTTACGCTTCTTCATCTGCACGCTTTTCACCATTTCCATTCGCTCCAAATAAATAGGGCGCCATTTGTCGATGATGTCCTGCAATCCTTTGCTCTTGCGTGAAAGGTCTGCGTATTCCTCACTGTCAGTTTCGCCGGATTTCTTGAGTTCAAGCATTCTGGCGAGGAACTGTTTCTGATTCTCTTCAGCCACTTTGAGCTGGTTTCCCAACTTTTCGAGGCTTTCGAGGAAGGCGAGTGCCTTGTCTATATGATTTTGTTCTTCCATTGTTTCTATTGTAAATCTTCTGCAAAGATACAATAAATAATTGGGATATGGAAAAGAAATAGTAGAAATATTGGGATTTTAGGGAAAAAAGATTCAGAGTGCTCATTTTGTGTGGCAGGAAGATGGCAACTTGCTAGGCTTTTTCTGATAGTAGTTCTCACTTGAAACGCAAATGTTACTGATATTGCAAAACTGCTTACCTTTTGAATGTTAAAATAGGTATTAGATAACGAAAAGTTGTAGAAAGAAGTCTTTTGATGTTGATATAAATCAAAAAAGAGAGCCTTTTTCGCATTTTTCTCCGTAATTGTTTGCGTACACAGCAGAAAGTTCGTATCTTTGCAGTGTCTTAAAGAAAAGACATCAGGATAATGTTTAACAAGAGTCCTTCTAGAGACATTTAGGTCATAAGAGAGATTGATCAAGTTTCAGAAGATGACTCGTAAAGTAGAGAAAGGTAAAAAGATTATGAAAAAGGTTATGATTTTGGCAGTAGCAATGTTCGCAATGGCAACAACTACTTTTGCAGCAGACGAGGCAACAAACGCAACAGCAGCTTACAACATGAATGTAAAGATGGGTAGCTTGGCTAATGCATTGTCACTCAATATTGATCAGGCAGAGGCTGTAGCTGATGTTCACAAGAACTTCACAGCTGATATGATGAATGCAGCAACTGCAGCAAAGGATGAGCGTGCAGCTATGATTGACAAGGCTGTCATCAAGGATCTCAAGTACATGCACAGCATCCTCAATGATTCTCAGTATCGCAAGTATGTGATGCTTCTGAATGCAACACTTATGAATCGTGGTTTGAAGTAATTCAATTTCGATTGAATTCTGAAAAGAAATTATAAGAGAGAGATATGAATGGACTGCAAGTTGGACGATAAGTCTGGCTTGCAGTTTTTTTGTATGGGATAGGGGAAAGTAGCAATTTTCTGAAGAGCCTGGCTCATCTGTTTTAGGTATTATCTAAAACCCCCATTATTAGGTATTGCAGGAATAAGAAAAAAGTCGTATCTTTGCACCCGTAAACAAGAATAGATTGATCGTAAGAGTACGGTAATTGTTTGAAACTAATAGTTTGTTTGAAATATAACTTTTAGATAGAATATATTAATAAAACGAATCTTGTTCGCTAATAGAAATAATTCATAATGTTTTTGTATTAAATGCTAAAGCCCATCCGGGAGGATGGGCTTTGCTCTTGAGTCCAAGTTTATTCTTTTAACAAGTCGTCAAGGAATTCATCGAGGTCGTGATCCAGATTTTCCATCAGGTCACCACCCAGAATGATGGTATCATCATCGGCAAGATAGAGTTCGCCGAGGTTTTCCTTGTCATCATCTTCCAGCACGAAACTATATGGCTTCAGGATTCCGAGATGATCTACAATCTCGGAATTCTTGCGCAAGGTGTCTCGCAAAATCTTTGCCACCTCATCATAGAAGTTCTCATCCTTGTTGTCTATCCATTGCTCAACTACGCAGCGGGTAATCTCTGTGTCGTCATCGTCAAAGGCTAGGAGTTCACCACTTTCTTGGGAAACTCTTACATGGATGTCGGTCAGCACGGTGTTTTCTTCATTTGAAGGTTGTGCTGGAAACTTTTGAGCTATCTTTTTAATAAAGCGCTCAACTTGCTGAATTGTCATCTGCTCTGTTATTTCCATAATCTTAGTGTTTTCGTGCCTCGACACGCTAGGGTGTTGTTGGCTTTCTTGTTTTCTGCAAAGGTACACAAAAAAATGATATAAACAAAGAAGATAGCGAGAAATTTATAAAAAACCTATTTTTATCTGTTTTTTTCGCCGTTTTCTTTGTTTTTGGCACTTAAAATGTAACATAGAAAACGTTTACGTTTCTTTTAATTAAATAATCTGCTGATTTTGTTTGCCATTTATAAATAATATATTATCTTTGCAAACAAATTGGAATTGCTAACTCGACTTTACAATAAGCCACCTTAAAATAGGTGCTCTTGTGTAGGAGAGGAAAGGCTAACCTTATGAACAAGATTCGGAAATGAGTAATAAAATTAATCATAATGGAATTGTGGATGGAGTAGAAGAGGGCTGTGTCCGCGTGCGCATCCTTCAGTCGTCTGCGTGCAGTGCCTGTAAGGTGGCTGCGCATTGCAATGCTTCTGAAACGAAAGAAAAGATTATCGAGGTGCAGGTTGCTGATGCTGTCAAGTATCAGCTGGGTGACTCTGTTATTGTGGTGGCAGATACAGTTGTTGGCTTTCGCGCAAGCTTGTATGGCTATTTGCTGCCTCTAATCCTGATGGTAGTGTCTTTGGTTGCTGTACTGAAGATCACGCAGTCGGAGGGATATGCCGCCATGTCTGCATTGGGGATATTGATACCTTATTATATAGGGCTTTATCTCTTGAGAAACAAACTACGAAACAAATTAAGCTTTAGTCTTGAGCCCTGCAGCTAGAATGATTTTCCAGCTTTTCAGGCTCGAATACAAGATGTTGGCTGATATCGGAATAACTAGAAATATTAACAAAACAAATACAAACTATTATGGATTTAATTTTGAGTGCTGTCTTGGTGCTCGGTGCCATTGCGCTGATAGCAGCGCTGGTACTTTTCGGGGTATCCAAGAAGTTTGCCGTTGAAGAAGACCCTCGATTGGGACAGGTGGGAGAACTCCTTCCTGGTGCCAATTGCGGCGGTTGTGGTTTTGCCGGATGTTCTGGTATGGCTGCAGCGCTGGTCAAGGGTGCTGATGCCGGTAGCATCGACGGACTGATGTGTCCTGTGGGTGGTGCTGACGTGATGGGCAAGGTGGCTGATCTCCTGGGTCTGGCTGTGGCTAACACAGAGGCTAAGGTGGCAGTGGTTCGTTGTAATGGTTCTTGCGAGCATCGTCCTCGCATTGCCGAGTATGATGGTTTGCACACTTGTGCTGCTATGAATTCTTGTGGCGCTGGTGAAACAGGCTGTGGATTCGGTTGCTTGGGTTGTGGTGATTGCGTGGCTGCCTGCCAGTTTGGCGCCATCTCCATCAATCCTGAGACGGGCCTTCCTGAAGTAGATGAGGAAACGTGTACGGGTTGTGGTGTTTGCGCCAAGGCTTGTCCACGTCATATCATCGAGCTTCGCAAGAAGGGACCAAAGGGTCGCCGTGTTTACGTTCAGTGTGTGAACCACGACAAGGGTGCTATGGCGAAGAAGGCTTGTAGCGTTGCTTGCATCGGATGCGGTAAGTGTCAGAAAGTCTGCAAGTTTGAAGCTATCACTATAGAGAACAATGTGGCTTATGTTGACTTCAATAAGTGCCGTATGTGTACCAAGTGTGTTGACGAATGCCCAACAGGTGCTCTCGTAAAAGTTAATTTCCCAGTTAAGAAGGCAAAGCCAGCTGCTGAGGCTGCTCCTGAAGCAGAAGCTCCGGTTGCTGCACCCGCTGAAGAAAAGAAGGAGGACTAAATCATGAATTTGAGAACTTTTAGAATTGGTGGAGTTCACCCAGAAGAGAATAAGATTACTGCCGAGATGGCTACTCAGGTAGCTCCTCTCCCTAAGCAGGCTATTTTCCCACTTGGTCAGCACATCGGTGCTCCTGCCAAGCCTGTAGTTGCCAAGGGCGACAAGGTGAAGGTGGGTACACTCATCGCTGAGGCTGGTGGCTTTGTGAGTGCTCCTATTTACAGTTCCGTTTCTGGAACCGTGTTCAAGGTAGATACATCCATTGATGCTACCGGTTATCGCAAGCCTTGTATTATTATTAATGTTGAGGGCGACGAGTGGGAGGAGAGCATCGACCGCTCTGATAAACTCGAGACTCTGGAGGCTCATGCTGAGCTGACTCCAGAAGAGATTGTCAACCGTATCAAGGTGGCTGGTGTCACTGGTATGGGTGGTGCCGGTTTCCCAACCTTCATCAAGCTTTGCCCTCCTCCAGGAGCCAAGGCTGAGTGCGTCATCATCAATGGTGTAGAGTGCGAACCTTATATCACAGCCGACTATCGCCTGATGATGGAGCATGCCGATGAGATTCTCGTTGGCTTGAACCTTCTGATGAAGGCGGCAAAGGTAGAGAAGGGCTATATCGGTATCGAGGACAACAAGCCTGCTGCCATCAAACTCTTTGAGGAGAAGACAGCCAATGATTCCCATATTGAGATTGTTCCTCTTGCCAAGAAGTATCCTCAGGGTGGTGAAAAGCAGTTGGTTGATGCGGTTATCCGCCGTCAGGTTCCTGCTCCTCCAGCTATCCCTGTCAACGTTGGAGCAATTGTTCAGAATGTAGGTACTGCCTTCGCTGTTTATCAGGCTGTTATGAAGAATAAGCCTCTCTTTGAGCGCTATACTACCGTAACCGGTAAGCAGGTGAAAAATCCAGGCAACTTCCTCGTGCGTATGGGAACCCCATTCTCTCAGATGATTGAGAATTGTGGCGGTTTGCCAGAAGGCGACAACAAGGTGCTGGCTGGTGGTCCGATGATGGGTAAGGCTGTTATCAGTCTTGATGTTCCGGTAACCAAGGGTACCAACTCCATTACCGTATTGACCGATGCGGATGCTCATCGCAAGAAGGCTCAGCCATGTATCCGCTGTGCCAAGTGTGTGGATGCCTGCCCAATGGGCTTGGAGCCATACTTGCTTGCTACCTTGAGCGTAGTGAAGGATTATGAGCGTCTGGAGGCAGAGGAGGTAACATCCTGCATCGCCTGCGGTTCATGCCAGTTCACCTGTCCATCTCATCGTCCTATTCTCGATAACATCATCAATGGTAAGGCTGCGGTGATGGGCATCATCAGAGCACGAAGTGCCAAGAAGTAAGCGTTCACATCAAGAATGAATTTCATTTAAGAAAGAATTTAAAAGATAAAATGGGAAAATTAATCGTTTCATTATCGCCACATGCCCACGGAAATGAGAGCGTGGAGAAGAATATGTACGGAGTGATCATTGCTCTCGTACCTGCCATCCTCGCATCTTTCTATTTCTTTGGTTTGGGTTCAGCAGTCGTACTGCTCACCTCTGTGGCAGCCTGCGTCTTCTTTGAGTGGGCAATTACAAAATATCTCCTGAAGGAGGAGACCTGCTTGCTCGATGGTTCTGCCATCATCACCGGTCTCTTGCTCGGCATGAACTTGCCAAGTAACCTTCCTCTCTGGATCATCATTATCGGTGCCCTGTTTGCCATCGGTGTAGGTAAGATGAGTTTCGGCGGTTTGGGTAACAATCCTTTCAATCCCGCTTTGGTGGGCCGTTGCTTCCTGCTCGTCAGCTTCCCTGCCCAGATGACTTCATGGCCAGTGGCTGGACAGATGCTCAGCTATACCGATGCTACAACAGGTGCTACACCACTGGCTATCATGAAGACCGCCATCAAGACTGGCGATGCTTCTCTCCTGAATCAGTTGCCTGATTCCTTGAGCCTGCTCTTCGGTGCTACTGGCGATACCTTCGGTGCCGGAACTACCGGTGAGGTTTGTGCATTCGCCCTGTTGCTCGGTTTGGCTTACATACTTTGGAAGAAGGTCATCACCTGGCATATACCAGTAAGCATCATCGCTACTGTATTCGTTTTCAGCGGTTTGATGCATTTGGCTAATCCTGTTTATGCCAATCCCTTGGCAGTCATCTTCAGTGGTGGTCTGATGCTCGGTGCCATCTTCATGGCTACTGATTACGTTACATCACCAATGACTCACAAGGGTATGCTCATCTACGGTGTCTGCATCGGTCTTCTCACCGTCATCATCCGTAACTGGGGTAGCTATCCAGAAGGTATGTCGTTCGCCATTCTCATCATGAATGCGTTCACACCTCTTATTAACACATACGTTAAACCAAAGCGCTTCGGTGAGAAGCCTGCTAAGAAATAAGGAGGATTGAGACATGCAGAAATTAGAATCATCATTAAAGAACATGGTTTGGGTACTCGTAGGTGTAGCACTCGTTGTGGGTGCCGTGCTGGCTTGTATCAACAATCTTACTTCTGGTCCTATCGCCGAGAAGGCAGCACAGAGTCTGGCTACCGGTATCAAGAGCGTGATGGGTACTGAAGATCTCCAGGTGGCTGAGCCAGAAGAGGTGAAGCAGGAGTTTGGCGGCAAGGAGTTTACCTTTATCCTCCACAAGTGCTCTGACAAGAGTGGCAAGGAGTTGGGTGCTGCCGTAGAGAGTACTACCGGCGGTTTCGGTGGCGACTTGAAGGTGCTCGTAGGTTTCGATACCGAGGGCAAGATCATGGGTTACACCATCCTTCAGGCTTCAGAGACTCCGGGTCTGGGTGCCAAGGCAACTACCTGGTTCCAGAAAGACGGAAAGGGTAGCATCATCGGAAAGACTCCAAAGGATGGCGACCTCCACGTAAGTAAGGACGATAAGGGCGGCAATGCAGTAGATGCCATCACCGCATCAACCATTACCAGCCGTGCCTTCCTCAAGGCTATCAATCAGGCTTATGCTGCCTATGCAGGTAAGAGTGTTGATGGCGAGAGTGGTGCATCTCAGAAAGCTGAAGCTGAGAGCGGTGCGTCTAAAGTTGAACATAACGAAAAGAAAGGATAAGCCGATATGAGTAATATGAAAATTTTGATGAACGGACTCATCAAGGAGAACCCTACCTTCGTGTTGCTCCTCGGTATGTGTCCTACTTTGGCTACAACAACCAGTGCCATCAATGGTCTTTCTATGGGATTGGCTACTATGGCAGTATTGGTTTGTACCAACTTTGTGATTTCATGTATCAAGAAGATTACCCCGGATATGGTTCGCATCCCTGTTTTCATCGTTGTGATTGCAGCCTTCGTAACCATCCTGCAGATGTTGATGAGTGCCTATGCTCCTGACAGCATCAACCAGGCACTGGGTATCTACATCCCATTGATTGTAGTAAACTGTATCATTCTGGGTCGTGCAGAGAGCTTCGCAGCCAAGAACTCACCGATTGCCAGTCTCTTTGATGGTCTCGGCTGCGGTTTGGGTTTCACTCTCGGTTTGACTATCCTGGGTAGTGCCCGTGAGATCCTCGGTGCTGGTAGCGTATTCGGTATCACTCTGTTGCCAGAGACTACCAATATCTTGATGTTCATCCTGCCTCCTGGAGCTTTCCTCACATTGGGATACATCATTGCAATATTTAATAAGGTAAAGAAGTAAGCGTAGGCATCGCTTCAATCCATGAAATAGAATAGAAATTATGGAATATTTATTGATATTTATCTCTGCGATATTCGTCAACAACATCGTCTTGTCGCAGTTCCTCGGTATCTGTCCGTTCCTGGGCGTATCGAAGAAAGTTGATACAGCCATCGGTATGGGTGGTGCCATCGCCTTCGTCTTGACCTTGGCAACCATCATTACCTGGTGTGTTCAGAAGTATGTACTCGATCCATTCGGATTGCAATATCTCCAGACCCTGGCGTTCATCCTCGTGATTGCTGCCTTGGTTCAGATGGTAGAGATCATTCTCAAGAAGGTTTCTCCTGCGCTTTATCAGGCGCTCGGCATCTTCCTGCCTTTGATTACTACCAACTGTGCTGTGCTGGGTGTAGCCATCCTGGTTATCCAGAAGGACTACAATCTCTTGGAGAGTGTGGTTTATGCCTTCTCTACAGCTCTTGGCTTTGCTCTGGCTCTCATTGTCTTCGCCGGCATTCGTGAGCAGCAGGCTTTGGTTCGCATTCCTAAGGGTATGCAGGGCGTAGCCATCGTCATGGTTACAGCCGCTCTCCTCAGTCTTGCCTTCATGGGCTTCTCTGGTGTAGATGGTGGCTTGAAGGCTTTGTTTGGATTGGAATAAAAGATTGTATTAGTTAGTTAAAAACGCCCTGAAAGGGCAAAAGCATTATATAAGGTTGATGCTTTTGCGCTTTCAGGGCGTTTTTTATTGGCAGCTATTCCAGCCTACCAGTCTGTCGGTTCTGTCTCCTGTACCCCGATAATAGATAAGGGCATCATAGCGGTTGGTGGTCTGAAAGAAGTTTCCCTCCGTGCTAACGGGTTGCGTGCTGCCGTCGTTTTTGAGCACCAGATACTGGTAACTGTAATAACCTTGCTTGAGCAGTACGGTGGCGTGATAGCTGTGGTCGGCTTCGTTGTATTCCATCCGATAGGTAGGCGAAAAGCGGTCGTAGGTCCAGTCTGCATTCAGATATACGTCGCCTGGCTGGCGATTGGTCTGTAGCCTGAAATGTACCGGCGCATACTCGCAGGTGAAGTTATTGTCCTCGTTGTCGCTGTTTCGTACGTAGAAGGAACCTTTGGCGCTCTCATCGTGTACGTAGTTGGGGCGAGGGGTATCAGGCATCACATAGACCTGATACTCTTCTCCATCCCATTTTATCTCGTCGATTCCCATTGTAGGGTGATCCATATCCAGCAGTTCGAATTTTCGGTATTCATTTCCTGCATCGAATATCAGCTGGCGGTTGTGCTGCCATCGCAGTCCCTCTGCGCTGATATAATCAGGTTTGGCATTCCATACAGCCTGATTCCAACGTCCGTTCTGCAGCACCACGGTTTTGATCTGCTGCGAAGGGTTGGTTACTCTCAGGTTGCCGTAGTTCACATTCATACTTACCTGTTGATGCTGCTTGTTGATGTCGATGTCCGTATTCGAAGAATATCCGATGGCAACCTGCACCTGTGGCTCTACTACCATAAAGCAGGCGGTGAGTATCTTTCTGCCGTCCTTATCGGTAGCTTCATCCTTTTGATTGTTCGTCTCCGCATTGTCATCATAGATGGTGAGCTTGTAGTTTCCGCTCATGGTGATGTGGCAGTTCTCGTTGGGGATGGTGAGGCGATAGTGGGTGTAAAGATGGTTGGTGTTGAGCGATTGCTCGATGTTGTCGATAGCTTGCTCGTGGTTCCATCCCTTCAGATAGTCGGTCTCGAAGAGTCCCTGTGATACCTTCCAGTTGGCATCGCAATGTTCTATCTTGTAGGTGTATCGATGATAATCGTGGGTCATGTCATCGAAGTCGATGTGGATGGGTTGCCCATTCAGCTGGGTAATGGGCAGGGCTTGCCAGTCGGTGCCCGCCACCACCTGTAGGGTGGTGATGCGCTGACTGTATATCTCGTGTCTCTGCGCCCGTGAGGGCAGGGCAGCGAGGGCGAGAAGTATATGGAGAGTCAATATCTTTTTCATGTTTGCAAAGATACTGTAAAAAGGGGAAATTACCAAATGTAGGGATAAAAAAATAACTTGCAGTAGTCTGAAAGACTAATTGCAAGCTTGTCAACAATCACTAACTATAAAAGATTCGTAGTCGATAGGGGAATCGAACCCCTATGCCAAGATTGAGAATCTTGTATCCTAACCATTAGATGAATCGACCATTTTAATTAGTCTGCATTGGTTTCACAACTTGTGCAGACTTGAATAACAATCTTAATTAACTTAACCATGTAGTCGATAGGGGAATCGAACCCCTATGCCAAGATTGAGAATCTTGTATCCTAA
>UQWP01000063.1 GCA_900544825.1 uncultured Prevotella sp.
GACAATCCGGTATATAGAGAGTTCTCGACACTCCAGGAGTTCAAGGCGTTCTATATGAGTATTGTCAAGCATATCCAGCGCTGCATCGAGGAGGGCTGGATGAAGAAGGATAGTTTTGATGTTGGGAAGTATGAGTGATAAGAAATAACAGCGTTAGAATTGGACGAGAAAGCCATTCTAACGCTGTTTTTCGTAGTTCGGGAGGGTATCTAAAACGAGAACGTTTCGTTTTGATTTTTTGAACGTTTCGTTTTGCGGGGCGATAACATTTCGTTTTGCGGATTATACTTGATTAGAGAGCGAACTTGTAACCTACAGTAATCTGGATTACGTTGTTGTAGTGATCGTAGTTATCTGCAAGCTTAGTTACACCGATGTTGTAACGAGCATCGAAAACGATACCCTGGTACTCGTAAGAGAGACCTACTGGGATAGAGAGATCTACAGTCTTGGCATCGTCCATGTCATCCTTGTTAACCAAGAAACCTGGCTGCAAACCTGCCTTGAGAGCAAGACCAGCTACTGGGTAGTAGTTCAAAGTGATAGGCACGTTGATATAGCCTGGATTCCACTTATAGTCATTCTTGATAGTTCCGCTTCCGATAGGGGTGTCGATACCTACATCCTTACCCTTGAAGCCCTGTACAGAATAGAGGGCACCTACTGCGACACCGAAGTTGCTAGTAGCCTGATACTGCAACTCGGCACCAGCTGCGAAACCAGCCTTCCAGTCATTATCACCGATTGTAGCAACGTTCAAACCTACCTTAGGCTGGAGAGTTGTTGTACCTGCAGCCTGCTGTGCGAAAGCACCTACTGAAGACAGCACCATGGCTGCCATAACAAATAATTTTTTCATAATCTCTAAATTATAAAATTAATAGTATGTTAATACTCACGATTGAGTAAGATGGTAATCAGCTTATACTCTGATACCATAAATAACTGGTTGCAAAGATATAGGTTTTCTCTATTCGCTCCAAACTTTTTAAGCTTTATTTTCTATCATATTACAAAAAGTAGCATACTTATTCCTATATCGTATATTTTTAGAAATTATTCTCCCCATTTTCTTGCAAACTATCGGCTTTTAGGAAAAAGAAAAAGAGGATATAACTGATGCTATATCCTCTTTTGGTTATTTATGAATCTTCTTCGTCCCAGTCTTCTTCATCAAATCCAAACATGGCTGGATCAACGAAGGCATCCAGGGCACGGCGTTCTTTCTTGGTTGGGCGACCAGTGCCTCTTGCTCTATCTACGAATCCGCTGATGCGGCTCATCTCCAGCAGTTCATACTGCTTAGGATCAGTCACGTTCTTATAGACTCCGAAGAGCATTTTGGCTCCTACACGCTGCTCTATGCAGTCGAGTACCTCAAAAGAGTAGGTGATAGGGGCTTTCTTCACACTCACCACATCGCCACGCTTAATGATGAAGGAGGGTTTACGGGTTACGCCGCCTACAGTTACTCTGCCGTTCTTGCAGGCATCGGCAGCAATGCTGCGGGTCTTGTAAATGCGGGCAGCCCAAAGCCACTTGTCTATTCTTGCTGATTCTTTCATTTCTTTCCTAGCTTGTTGTACTGGTTCATGGTGATATCGATACCAGCCAATACGAAGCTCTTGATGATCTCCACACCCAGGTCGATGGCAGGCTGAAGCTGCTTCATATCTTCCTCGGTATATTTGCCAAGTACCCAGTCTATCTGTCCGCCACGAGGGTAGTCGTTGCCGATACCCATACGCAGTCGGGCGTAGTTCTGACCGATAAGCTGCTGGATATGTCCCAAGCCGTTGTGACCACCGTTGCTTCCGTTCGCCTTCAGGCGGAAAGCGCCGAGAGGCAGGGCAAGCTCATCGCTGATCACCAGGAGTCGGCTCTGGTCGATCTTTTCCTGATTCAGCCAATATCTCACTGCATTGCCACTCAGGTTCATGAAGGTGGTAGGCTTCAGCAGGATAATCTTTCTGCCCTTGAGTGTAGTCTGGGCAATGTATCCATATCGCTTATCCTCAAAATGAATATTGGACGCTTTAGCAAAAGCGTCCAATACCATAAATCCTGTGTTGTGCCTGGTATCTGCGTATTCATCGCCAGGGTTACCAAGCCCACAAATCAAATATTTATTCAATGTTTGATAATGCTTTACTCAGGTTCGTAAAATCTTTGTTGACTTAACGTTGGATTAAGCCTCCTCAGCAGCAGCAGCCTGTGCAGCGAGCTGAGCGTTACGTGTCATCTTGATAGAGCAAACTACAACAGCCTTGCTTGTAGCCAACTCAAGACCCTCGAATGAGAGGTCGCCTACCTTGATGCTCTTACCAATCTTCAACTCTGTAACATCTACATCGAGGTGCTCAGGAATTACCTGGTAAGGAGCTGTAACGTTGATCTTACGGATAGAGAGGTTCATACGACCACCATCACGTACACCCTGTGCAAGACCTACCAACTTAACTGGGATACCGATAGTGATAGGCTTCTGGTCGTTCACCTCGTAGAAGTCAACGTGCAGAGGAGCGTCTGTTGTTGGGTGGAACTGGATCTCCTTCATGATAGCTGTGTGGCTCTCACCGTCGATGATGAGGTTGATTACATATACATGAGGAGTGTAGATGATCTTACGCAACTCTGTGAATGGAACTGCGAATGACAAAGCCTCAGGAGCACCGTTCTCGCCCTTCTTCTCACCATAAAGGTTACATGGGATAAAACCTTCCTTACGCAATGACTTAGAAGCTTTCTTGCCAAGGTCTGTACGCTTCTGACCTGTTACATTAATCTCTTTCATTTGTGTTACTCTAAATTAAGTTGTTAAAAAAATAATTTTGCCTTAACTCGCCATCACACGGATTAGCTTTGTTTGAAGCATGCCTCGCGAGTGTTTCTCGTAAAGCGGGTGCAAAATTACTACTTTTATTTGGAATATGCAAATTTCTGGGCGATATTTTCTCCAAAATGCCCGTTAAATATCTAAAACTCATCTTCTAACCTTAAAAAAATAGAAATTATTGCCCCTTTTCTTGCATATTATATATTAAATATGTAAATTTGCACTGTTTTAGGTAATTATATAAATAAATCTTTTAAATTATTAGAGAATGATTAATAGGGATTTGATAAGACGTAAGATTGTGCAGTTAACCTACGCATACTATCAGAACAGCAATCATAATATTGATAATGCTGAAAAGGAGCTGTTGTTTGCTCTTTCTAAGTCGTATGACTTGTACAACTATATGTTGCAACTCATTGTAGCTCTTACCCAGGAGGCACAGAAGCGCTATGAGGTAGAGGTGGCTCGTGCTCAGCGCGAGGGTGCTCCAGAGCCTTCTTCAAGATTCGCATACAACAGATTTGCTGTGCAGTTGGAAGAGAACAAGATGCTCGCCGACTGGGCTGATGTGAAGAAGTCTTCTTGGGAAGAGGATATCGAAACAGTTCGCAAAATTTATACTGCCATCGTCTCTAGCGATCTCTATGCAAGCTATATTGACGGTTCCATGACCAAGGATCACGAGGAGGAGCTTACCGACTATGCATACGACCGTGAGTTCTGGCGCCGCGCTTACAAGACCTTCATTCAGAACAATGATGATCTCGATGCTTTGCTCGAGGAGAAGAGCCTCTACTGGAATGATGACAAGGATATCATCGATACCTTCGTACTGAAGACTATCAAGCGCTTCGAACCAACCAGCAAGGCTGATCAGGAATTGCTTCCAGAATATAAGGATGAAGAGGACCGCGACTTTGCCCGCAAGCTCTTCCGTGCTACATTGCTCAATTGCGATGCTTACCAGCACTATATCGGTGATGCTTGCCGCAACTGGGATTTCAACCGCCTGGCTTATATGGATGTAGTGATCATGCAGATTGCCATTGCCGAGTTGATGACATTCCCAGGCATTCCTGCTACCGTTACCATCAATGAGTATGTAGATCTGGCAAAGATTTATAGTACTCCTCGCAGTGGTGGCTATGTAAACGGTATGCTCGATACCATCGCCCGCTTCCTCATCTCCCGTGGCTTGATCCAGAAGGAGTTGCCTGAGCGTAAGGGTGGTCATCATGGTCCTCATGGACATAGAGAAGGCTAATATCTAGAGAGTACTTATAAATAATGTACGCGCGTACATTAATATATGGATACTTTCAATAATATATATAGATATTCAAGAATAAACAACATTAATCAATTAGAATAAAGACATGACAAATTTAGTATTGCAGGCTGCTGCTGGTGGTAGCAGTATGAGTTTCCTCATTATGATGGTAGCTATCTTCGCTATCATGTGGTTTTTCATGATTCGTCCTCAGCAGAAGAAGCAGAAAGAGATACGTAAGTTCCAGAATTCTCTGGCAGAGGGTACAAAGGTGGTTACAGGCGGTGGTGTGTATGGCACTGTTAAGCGCGTAGATCTCCAGGCTAATACGGTAGATGTAGAGATTGCACGTGGTGTTGTCATCACAGTAGCTAAGGGTTACGTTTTCGCCGACGCAGCTAGCCAGACTCCTAACGCATAGTAGTCTATTCATAGGATTCTGATGCATAGTATTCGGAACATATTGAAGGCTGTCAGAAACTTCCTGTTCAGTGGCCTGAATAAGGAGTTTCTGATTTTTTTATTCTTTCTCGCTCTCAGTGGCGCCTTCTGGTTGATGATGACGCTCAATGAGACCATGGAGAGGGAATATAAGATTCCTATGCGCCTGGTGGAAACACCACGTAATGCGGTAATCACCGGTGATTTGCCTGATACTGTGCGTGTTACGGTGCGTGATAAGGGATTCACCCTGATAACCTATGCTTTCCGTCCGCTTAATTTCAAGTTTAACAACTATGCAGATGAAACAGAGGGAAAGGGTGTGATTCCGGTAGCTGATGTGCAGAAACAGATACTCTCGCAACTCTATGGTTCGAGCAAACTCCTGCAGGTAAAGCCGGGCAAGTTTGATTTCTACTTCACCTATGGTGCTTCCAAGAAGGTGCCGGTGGTATTCAGGGGTAGAATTACGACCAGCAAGAGCTATTACCTGGCGCATACCGAGTTTTTCCCTTCTACGGTTACCGTATATGCCAACAAGCGACAGCTCGATGAGGTGAAGTCGGTAGAGATCGTACCTTTCTATTACAGCAATCTCCAGGATACCATCCGGGAGAATGTGCGTATCAAGAAGATCCGTGGTATCAAGGTAATGCCTGATATGGTCCGACTGGCTGTATATCCCGATGTGCTGACCGAAGAAACGGTGGATGTTCCGATTACGGCTATCAATATGCCGCCTGATAAGGTGCTCAGAACCTTCCCGTCCAAGGTGTCGGTGAAGTTCACCATCGGGGCTAGTCTCTTCAGAACCATCAAGCCTAGCCAGTTTACGGTGGTAGTGGATTATAATGAAATTGCTGCCAATCCTTCGGATAAGTGCACCCTGCAGCTGCGTAGTGTGCCTCGTTCGGTAAGCAAGGCGTCGCTGGAAATGGAAACGGTGGATTATCTGCTGGAACAGCAATGATAGTTTATAGTTAATAATTGATAGTTGATAGTTTTTTACTGACTACTATGATGAAGATAGCTATAACAGGGGGCATAGGTAGCGGAAAGAGCTATGTATGCCGAATCTTGGAAAAGCAGGGTATCAGGGTATATGACTGTGATGCCGAGGCGAAACGCCTGATGCGTACGGATGCTGAGTTGCAGACTGGCTTGAAGCAGTTGGTCGGCGAGGAGGTGTATAGTGCCGATGGTATCTTGCAGAAACCGGTGCTTGCTCAGTTTATCCTGACAAGCGAGGCAAACAAGCAGGCGGTAAACGATGTGGTGCATCCCGCAGTGGCTCGTGATTTCGAGCAGAGCGACTGTGAGTGGATGGAGAGTGCCATCCTCTTTGATAGTGGGTTCGATCGTCGTACCCATTTCGATAAGGTGGTATGTGTCTTGGCTCCCGTTGACGTTCGTCTGCAGCGCATCATGCAGCGCGATCATATCTCTCAGGAGAAGGCGCAGCAGTGGATAGATGCCGTGATGCCGCAGGAAGAGCTGATAGCTCGTTCGGATTATGAAATCGTAAATGATGGGGAGAGGGATGTTGAAGCGCAGGTAGTGCATCTGCTCAATCTGCTCAATCCATCAGAGAATAGGTAATATTAAAAAATAAAAATAGAATATAATAGACAATGGAAACAATTCTTTCAATTGCAGGCAAGCCAGGCCTTTACAAATTGGTATCAAGAGGTAACAGAACTCTTATCGTTGAGACTCTCGACGAGACTCACAAGCGTGTGCCAGCTTTCGCTACAGACCGCGTAACCAGCCTTGGTGACATCGCTATGTACACAGATGCAGACGAGGTGCCATTGTGGGAGGTACTCGACAGCGTAAGCAAGAAGGAAGAGGGCAAGCCAAGTTCTTTCAACTACAAGAAGGCTCCTGCTGCTGAGCTTCACGATTACTTCGCTGAGGTTCTTCCTAACTACGATCGCGACCGTGTACACGACAGCGACATCAAGAAGCTCCTCCAGTGGTATAACATCCTCGCTAAGTACGGTATCACAGATTTCAAGTCTACTCTCGCTCCAACAGAGGGTGAGAACGTAGATGATCGTGCTGAGCAGGTTGCTGAGTAATATTCATTTATCGGTTAAAATATAAAAAGGGGGTGTGTCATAAATTCATGACACACCCTCTTTTCATTTTTTATTTCTTTTCTATCTTTTTCAATTCCTTCTCAAATCTTCTCCGATACATTTCGCCCGCTATAGTCAAACCAAACGGGAAGGCAATCCAGATGCCCAGCAATCCCATGCCGCAAGGGAAACCGAGGGTATAACCCAATGGCAACGAGATGACGAAATAGGCGATGAAGGCATAGAGCACCATCGGCTTCACACAGGCTATGCCTCGAAGCGCATTGGCAAAGGTGTATTGCAGACCATCGCCAAACTGATAAACCATCATCAGGATAATCAGTGTAGCTACATACGCCTGTACCTCTACATTATCATTAAACCATCCGCCTATCTGGTGGCGTAACAGAAGTACCGGCAAACCCATGCAGAGCGAGAACAGCAGGTTCAATCGGAATCCGTCGTAGGCATTGAGGCGAACGGCGGCATAGTCTTTCTGACCCATAAAGTGGCTCACACGGATGGCCATGGCTGCTGCCATACCCGAAAGCACGAGGTAGAAGAGCTGCGAAATGGTAATCATAACCTGGTGAGCTGCCAATGGAATGGTGCCGAGCCAGCCTACCATCACGCAGCTCAGCGTAAAGGCGGCCGATTCCATACCCAGCTGAAGAGCCACCGGCCAGCCCAGTCGGTTCATCTCCTTGAAATCCTTCTTGTTCACAGAACTGTGTACGATATCGTAACTGTAGGTTCTGAACTTCCTGCTGATCACTACCATTCCTACCATCGCCAGTGCCATCAGGACTCTACTTGCCAGGGTAGAGATTCCGGCTCCGAGCAATCCCAGTTCCGGGAAGCCAGCCACACCGTAGATGAGTACCCAGTTGCCCAGGATGTTCACGATGTTACCGCCAATCATCGCCCACATCGCCACCTTGGTCTGTCCGATTCCGTCGAGGAATTGCTTCATGGTATAGAAGATTCCCATGAAGAGCACCGATGCCAGATTCACCAGATAGTAAGGGCGGATGAGCTCCAGCAGTTCCTCTGGCTGTCCGATATGTGCCAGGTTTAGGTAGAGCACGATGAGGGCAAGGGTGAAGATGCCTCCCGTGAGCATGTTGGCAAGGAAGGAGTTGCGCACCTTCTGACCGATGACGTCGGTACGTTCCTCTCCGTAGAGTCTGCCGATGATTGGAGTGAGTCCGTAGGTGAATCCCATATAGGATACAAAAACGAGACCGAAGATATTGTTTACCAGTCCTGCTGCCGCCAGTTCGGGAGTACTGTGATGACCGATCATCAGCGTGTCGGCGAATCCCAGGATGATGGTTCCCAGTTGTCCGATAATGATAGGAAATCCTATTGAGAGCAGTTCGCGGTAATGATGTTTCTTGTGCATTGTCATTGCTTTACTATGGTTGTTTAAATTGCTTTTTTAATTACTAATCTTTTTCTTGATGTTCTGAACTTCCGTTTGGATGTGCAAAGTTACTGCTTTATTCAGTAACTACCAAATTTTTCATTCAGAAAAAGATTTTTTCTTCCTTTTTATTTGGAGTTGTCGGATAAAAGTACTATTTTTGCATTATCAATCAACTGACAATCAGATTTATAAACCAAAAACAATTATACCGTTATGAACAACATTCCATTAGTATTTTGGCTCATCCCGATAGCCAGCGTTGTAGCATTGGGTATGGCATGGTTCTTCTTCCGTTCGATGATGAAGGAAGATGAGGGAACCGACAGAATGAAAGAGATTGCGGCGCATGTCAGAAAAGGTGCGATGGCTTATCTCAAGCAGCAGTACAAGGTGGTAGGCATCGTCTTCGTGGTGCTCGCCATCGTCTTCGCCTTCATGGCTTACGTACTGAAAGTGCAGAATCCGTGGGTTCCGTTCGCATTCCTTACGGGTGGTCTCTTCTCCGGACTGGCAGGCTTCTTCGGTATGAAAACGGCTACCTATGCTTCGGCTCGTACCGCTAACGGGGCACGTTCAGGACTTGACAAGGGATTGAAGATTGCCTTCCGCAGTGGTGCCGTGATGGGACTTGTCGTGGTAGGACTCGGACTGCTCGATATCGCCATCTGGTTTGTTGTTCTGAGCGCTGTATATGAAGGCGAGGCAACCGCCCTCGTTACCATCACCACTACGATGCTTACCTTCGGAATGGGTGCTTCTACCCAGGCTCTCTTTGCCCGAGTAGGAGGAGGTATCTATACCAAGGCAGCCGATGTGGGAGCCGACCTGGTGGGTAAGGTGGAGGCGAACATTCCTGAAGATGATCCCCGTAATCCGGCTACCATTGCCGATAATGTAGGAGATAATGTGGGAGATGTTGCCGGAATGGGTGCCGACCTTTACGAGAGCTATTGCGGTTCCATTCTTTCTACTGCCGCCCTGGGAGCTACCGCCTTTGCCATGAACGGCGATATGCAGCTCCGTGCCGTCATCGCTCCTATGGTCATCGCAGCCATCGGCATCTTCCTCTCGCTCATCGGCATCTATCTGGTTCGTACCAAGGAGGGCGCATCCATGAAGGATCTGCTCCATTCCCTGGGATTGGGTACCAATGTCAGTGCCGGTCTTATAGCCGTGGCTACCTTTATTATATTATATCTCCTGGGTATCGAGAATTGGCTCGGACTCTCATTCTCTGTCATCAGCGGACTGGTGGCTGGTGTTATCATCGGTCAGGCTACGGAGTTTTATACTTCGCAGAGCTACCGACCAACCCAGAAGATTGCCGAGGCATCAGAGACGGGTCCTGCCACGGTGATTATCAAGGGAATAGGAACGGGAATGATTTCTACCATGGTGCCTGTGGTTACCATCTCCGTAGCCATTATGCTCAGTTATCTCTGTGCCAATGGCTTTGATATGTCGCTCTCAGCCAAGTCTATCAGCGTAGGACTTTATGGTATCGGTATCGCAGCCGTGGGAATGCTGTCAACGCTGGGTATCACCCTGGCAACGGATGCCTATGGACCTATTGCCGACAATGCCGGAGGTAATGCCGAGATGAGCGGACTGGGTGAGGAAGTTCGTGAGCGAACCGATGCGCTCGATGCCTTGGGCAACACCACGGCGGCTACCGGAAAGGGATTTGCCATCGGCTCTGCGGCTCTTACGGCACTGGCTCTTCTTGCATCTTATATCGAGGAGATCAAGATAGCGATGATTCGTGCGGTGGAAAACGGAAAGCAGTATGTGGATGCGGCAGGAGAAGTCTTTGATCCATCAAATGCCACCACCATCGATTTCATCAATTTCTTCCAGGTGAATCTCATCAATCCGAAGGTGCTGGTAGGTGCTTTCCTGGGAGCGATGGCTGCCTTCCTGTTCTGTGGACTGACGATGGGAGCTGTAGGTCGTGCGGCTGAATCAATGGTTCAGGAAGTACGTCGCCAGTTCCGTGAGATCAAGGGAATCCTTGAGGACAAGGCTGCGCCTGATTACGGCAGATGTGTGGAGATCAGTACTAGAAGTGCTCAGCGTGAGATGATTATCCCGTCTCTGCTTGCCATCATCATTCCGATAGTAGTAGGTCTGGTTTTGGGAGTAGCCGGAGTTTTGGGTCTTCTTACGGGCGGACTTGCAGCCGGTTTCACGCTTGCCGTCTTTATGTCTAACTCTGGTGGTGCCTGGGATAATGCCAAGAAGATGATAGAAGAAGGCAGTTTCGGAGGCAAGGGTAGTGAGAATCACAAGGCAACGGTTGTGGGTGATACCGTGGGTGATCCGTTCAAGGATACCTCAGGTCCATCTCTCAATATCCTCATCAAGCTGATGTCGATGGTAAGTATCGTGATGGCAGGCTTGACCATTGCGTTCCTGTAAGCCCCCTATCAATTGGTTTGATGCTGCTGGTAAATAACTTTACAAAGCTTTTATACCCAAAAACTACCCTTAAGGGAAGAAAAACTTTCCCTTAAGGAAAAATATTTTTTCCCTTAAGGATATTTTTATTTTTCCTTAAGGGAAAATTCAACATCTCTTTTTCCCTCATTTTCCTGTTGTTTGAACAGGAGAAATATGATTCAGAATTATATTTGCAATATAATCGCAGCTGCTTCTTTTTGTTCTTCCTTGAGGTAAGGCTGCACTGAATGTGATGGTAGATGCAGAATAAATATTTGTGTTTATTCTTGGCTATTTCAGATTTTCTTCGTAACTTAGCAGCGCAAAATGTAAAGCATGTAAGAATATGGCAAAAATAGTAAATTTCTATCCTGTAGGAATACAGACATTCTCGAATATCCGAGAGGGTAAATATCTCTATATAGATAAGACCCAATACATCGTTGATTTTCGAGAAAAAAAGATGAAGTACGTTTTTCTGAGTCGTCCAAGACGATTCGGAAAGTCGCTTTTTGCCTCTACCCTCCAAGCCTATTTCGAGGGGAGAAAGGAACTTTTCGAGGGGTTGGCTATTGCTGATTATGAGAAGGAATGGGTAAAGCATCCTGTGCTCCATTTCGATTTGAGCGGTGCCAAGCACTTTGATGCAGATGCCTTGAACAGTTATCTGAATCTACAGCTTTTGCCTTACGAGAAACTTTATGGTAAAGGAGAAGGAGAAATTTATCCTAACGAAAGGCTGGATGGTATCGTAAAGCGTGCTTATGAGCAGATGGGCGAAAAGGCTGTTGTCATCATCGACGAATACGATGCCCCATTGCTGGATGTGGTACATGAAAAGGAAAAC
Organism: uncultured Prevotella sp.; assembly: GCA_900544825.1. GTDB lineage: Bacteria > Bacteroidota > Bacteroidia > Bacteroidales > Bacteroidaceae > Prevotella. Next base: position 11,347 of record UQWP01000063.1, read on the forward strand.
CTGCAGCCGCTCCGCCGCATCATGCAGAATTTCTATAGTCCTCTGAAAAAGCTCGACCCATACTTGGAGTTCACCTTCATCACGGGTATCACGAAATTCTCCCAGCTCAGCATCTTCAGCGAATTCAACAATCTCGACAATATCAGTATGTTCGACCAGTACTCTGCAATCTGCGGTATCAGCAAGAAGGAACTTACCACACAGATGAAACCGGATATAGAGGCATTGGGCGAAGACCTGGGCATGACGTATGAGGAATGTCTGGCAGAGCTGACAAGATTCTATGACGGTTATCATTTCAGCAAGAAATCAGAAGATGTCTTCAATCCGTTCAGCCTGGTAAAAGCGCTGAATGCACGGGATATAGCTCCTTACTGGTTTGGCTCGGGCACACCAACTTATCTCATCAAGACAATGCAGAAATATCATGTCAATGTGATGGATATTGAAAAGAAATCATGCGATGTAGACGACTTTGATGTTTCACCGGAAATGATGACTTCAGCACTTCCGCTGCTCTATCAGAGCGGTTATCTCACCATCAAGAAGTATAATCCGATATTGCATCGCTATACCTTGGAATATCCTAATAGAGAGGTGAAGATAGGTATGCTCAAGAGTCTTGCGCCTAACTATCTATCGCCAATATCTCTGGATAATAACAGTCTGGTGGGGGATTTCCTGGAAAAGCTTTATGATACAGATGTAGAGGGGGCGATGGTGCGCCTGAAGGCATATCTTGCCAGCATTTCCAATCGATTGAGTAATAAGAGTGAACGTGATTTCCAGACGGTTTTCTATCTTATCTTCAATCTGATGGGTGCCCACATGAGGGTAGAAGAGAACAGTGCGATAGGCAGGGCTGATGCTGTGGTGTATATGCCGGATGCAGTATTTGTGTTCGAGCTGAAGTATGATGGTTCTGCTGAGGAAGCTATCAGACAGATAGATGAAAAGGGATACTTGATTCCATATTCTGCCGATGGCAAGCGCTTGTTTAAGATTGGCGTAAATTACGACAGCACTCAGCGTACCATCAGCGATTGGATTATCAAGGAAGATTAAAAAAACGAAACAGGTAATTGGTTGCAAGAACGTTTCTTCTTGATTGCAAGGATGTATCTTTCAGGGTTCAAGTATATATCTTTTGGAGTTCAAGCAAGTATCTTCTTGAACGTTGTCACTAGGCTTAGCAGACGTGCTGAGCCTAGTGACATCACCTTCTAATCGTACAACTATACACCTCTTGATTGTACGACTATGCACCTCTTAGTTGTACAACTATATATGACTTTCTCATCCTTTTGTTTCTATTCTCCGCAAATTTGCGGAGAATAAGCCAAATAATCTCCGCAAAACTTGCAATATTCGATAAAAATGTCTATTTTTGCAGGTACATTTAAAATGAAAGATTAAAAATGCGGCAATGATGAGAGGATTTAAATATATTTGGCAGCAAGAAGGTTGGCCCCACATGCAATGGGATGATACCAGTTTCAGCAATATCTTGGCAGAAATCAACCTGCTGAGAGGCAAATTGCTGGGCAGAGTTTCTATGTTCGGTTTTGAAGAACAGAACCTGTCTATGTTGGAGTCTATGACTCAGGAAATTGTACACTCTGCAAAAATTGAAGGTGAGGAATTGAATAGAGATAGTGTCCGCTCGTCTGTAGCCCGTCAATTAGGACTGGAGTATGAAGGTTTGAAAAACTCCGATCATTATACAGAAGGAGTGGTACAGGTAATGATAGATGCCGTGCAGCATTATGATATGCCGTTGGATGCCGAGCGTTTGTTCTCATGGCATGCAGCTCTGTTTCCTACTGGAAGAAGTGGCATCCATAAAATTCTGGTGGGCGATTGGCGACAGGGTGAAGAGCATATGCAGGTGGTTTCAGGACCATTAGGTCATGAGAAGATACATTATGAAGCTCCGGCAAGCAAGGATGTATCAGATATGATGTCAGATTTTCTCCGCTGGTTTGATTCTGAGAATACGCTTGACCCGTTGGTAAAGACAGCCGTGATGCACCTTTGGTTTGTCACGATTCATCCATTTGATGATGGTAATGGTCGTATTTGCAGAACGTTGACGGAATTGTTGTTATCCCGTGCCGATCAGACCTCCCAGCGATACTACAGTCTTTCTTCTGAAATTCTGAATCATCGTAAAGATTATTATCAATATTTGGAGCAGGCACAGAAGGGAGGTCTTGACGTGACACCTTGGATTCAATGGTTTTTACAGACATTGAAGTTGGCGTTGGAAGCAGCTTTTGAGAAAACTGAAGGAGTGTTACGCAAGTCCAGATTTTGGGATGTGCATCGTTCTGTTTCCATCAACGAGCGTCAGCGTAAGGTTCTCAATATGCTTTTTGATGGTTTCGAAGGGAAGCTGAATTCTTCCAAATGGTATAAGATTAATCATTGCTCTCAAGATACCGCCAATCGTGATATCAGGGATTTGATAGCCAAGGGTATATTAAAACCAACGGGAGAAGGTGGAAGAAGCACCAATTATGAGTTGGTTTCTCCCTGAATTTTCGATAAAATAGCTTATCAAATATAGCTGAAAAGAATATGTGACCGCACTCGTGGCATTAGGTGGCAATAGGAATCAGCCTTATTGCCACCCTTTATTGTCTGCGAGTCAGATACTTATCCTGTGTGTGGCATTAGTGGCATTATAATAGAAAAAACATTTTGGTTTATGCTTTCCGTCAGGCGTTCTAGCGGATTTGCAATCCGCTATGGAAAAATGTTCGACCGATAAAACCTGGGGATTTGCAATCCCCACCATAAAAAACTTCTATAATCTAATCCCTTCCTTTTCTACGTTTTTGCAGAAAGACGTGTTCTTATACTTTAGCCATTCCTTGGCAGAATACGTCACTGGATTAATCTCTTTTCCTAATTCCCACCCAAGTTCAGTGAGCGGATAGGTTATGTTGTCGTAATCGGAAGGAAGAAGTTCCTCCTTGTCCAGTATGATAAGAATATCCCAGTCGCTATCATCCCTTGCGGTACCTCTGGCTTGTGAGCCGAAAAGTATCGCCTTTCCGCCTGCAGGCATATTCTTAGCCAAGCATTTACGGATAGCATTCAAAGTATGTTCTTGTTCCTTCTGCACATTAGGCTTTATATTCTACACATATATCCATGTCACTATCTTCTTTCTGTTTAGAATTTTGCTATAAAATACTCGATGGCTTCTAGTAAGTCTTCGAGATTGTTCTTGATGACATCTAGTACAATATCTCCGTCTATGTCAAAATAACCATGTGCAATATGATTGCGGATGCCAATAACATCTTGCCATGGAATTTCTGGTCGCTCAATTAATAGGCGAGATTGGGTTAATCTGTCAATTTGCTTGACTCCTTCTCCAATCGCCTCTATAAGCATACAACTAGCTGCAAGATTCTTCATTCCTTCAGGCGTGCAATAGTAATCATCAACAGTCTGTACATCTTTGTTCCAATCTTGCAATTGTTTGATAGCTTCCTTAATTTGTATTAAGGTGCCAACTATTCTATCTGATGATGTATATTCCGTCATGTTCGATTTCTTTAAGAAGGTATGGATTGATATGTTTGTGCATTCTTACTATATCAACAGAGCATTCTAGTAAGTTTTCTAAAAAACGCTTCAATCTAACGACAAGGAACATTTTGGGTTCCATATCTACACATATATCCACGTCGCTGCCTTCTTTTTGTTCATTTCTGGAAACTGAACCAAAAAGGCGTAATGACTTTACTCCGAAGTTCTTTTTAAGCTCTTCGGCATGAGATAAAATCTGTGCAATATAGTATTCCTTTGACTTCATAATCATCGTTTTTTGTTTCTACCGCAAAGATAGAATAAAAAATTGAATCTACCAAGCAAAAATCTTCTTTTTTATGAATTATTACACGATTATAGACATGATGATACACAATATTCGATTTTGGTATATCCGATAAAAGAATATATATTTGCGCATTAAAATTAAAAACAGATGGATAAGAGCATACATTCCTTTTCCGTCAGGCGTCCTAGCGGATTTGCAATCCGCTATAGAAAAATGTTCGACCGATAAAACCTAGGGATTTGTAATCCCTACCATAATTTCTATCCAATCATGGTGAGAGGATAGGTTACGTTGTCGTAATCAGAAGGAAGAAGTTCTCTAGCTTGAAAACCAGAGAAAAAAAGAAAAAAGTATTATGAAACAACAGAAAACGCTAGAAACCGTGAAGTAACTGGATTCTTTTTTGTACTTTTGCACGTGAAAATAAAAAACGAGGCTTATGAAACCAAGATTCTTAACCAATTATACAGAGACAACTTTCCTGTCAACCATTCAAATGAACTTGCGTCGCTGCAAGGCATTTGATTTCTCAGTCAGCTTTATCAAGAAAGCCGGCCTGGTACTCCTGTCTAAAGATATCAAGGCAGCTGTTGAGCGTGGAGCCAAAGGAAGAATCATCACTTCTACCTATCAGAACTTCACTGACGTAGAATCCTTGAACTTTTTCATGAGCCTGACACGATATCCCAGTTTTGAATGTCATCTGGATGATGAATGCTTCCACGATGAGAAAAATTATTCTACCAATGGATTCCACTCTAAGGGCTATCTCTTCGAGATGGAAGATGGAATCGAGATGGTTGTTGGTTCATCTAATATCACTCGCTATGCTTTGTTGAAAAACATAGAGTGGGATTTGGTTGTAAACTGCGACCGTGATACCGAGGCCTATCTTGATGCAATGAATGAATTTGAAAACCTTTGGAACCAGACTTATGAACTGTCACAGGATAGAATCAAGGATTATTCTACAAAACTAAGTTTTGCGATAGAGCGTTGGGATATGGATTATGATATGGCGAATTCCGATATCAAGCCTAACTATATGCAGCGCAAAGCACTTCGTGAATTGAATCGTTATCGTGCCATCGGACAGGAGAGGGCTTTGGTGATTTCTGCCACAGGTTCAGGAAAAACGTATCTGGCAGCATTCGATGCACTCAATTTCAACCCAGACAGATTGCTCTATATCGTGCACGAAGGTTCTATCCTGAAGAAGTCCCTGGAGACATTTCAAAAGGTCTTTGGCGGTTCCAAAACCTGTGGATTGTATAATGCTGAAGCAAAGGAAACAGAAGAAGATTTTCTGTTTTCTACCAATGTATCTATGTGTCGCTCGCTCGAACTCTTTGATAAGAAGGAATTCGATTATATCATCATTGATGAGTGTCATCATGCTGTGGCAGACAGTTATCGAAAGATCATCGACTATTTTGAGCCAGAGTTCCTGTTGGGTTTGACAGCTACGGAGAACCGTATGGATAATCAGGATGTAGTAGAGATTTTTGGCAATAATATCCCATACGAGTTACGACTTCGTGATGCCATCATCAATGATTTGATTGTGCCTTTCCATTATTTCGGTATTCGTGACGAACTGGTTGATTATGGCTTGACTGCTTCGGGAGAACGCCGTTTGATTTCGCAAATCTCTACACCGGAAAACTGTGAGTTTATCCATCAGCAGATAGAGAAGCATCGTATGGAAGGACAGAAGTTGAAGGCGCTGGCTTTCTGCAGAAGCATCCAGCATGCTAGAATGATGGCTGATAATTTGGGTGATTATTATCATACAGCTTTCTTGAGTGGTAAGAACAAGACCGGTGAACGTATTCGTGCTTATAATGATTTGCAAGATGAAAACCGGGATTTGGAAATCCTGTTTGCTGTAGATATTCTGAACGAGGGTGTGGATATTCCTGGTGTCAACATGGTTCTCTTTTTGCGTCCTACGGAATCGAGTACCATCTTCTTACAGCAATTGGGTCGAGGTCTTCGTAAGTATGCCAACAAGCCTTATGTTACGATACTTGATTTCATCGGCAACAGCTATAAGCGTAGCGTTCATATAGCCTTGGCGCTTGGTAGTCTTTCCCGAAATTCCATCTTGGAGAAGAAACTCTTGAAGTTTATGGTAAGGAATGATTTCAAAAGTTTGGGGCTGGATGATTATGGCGTTGAGATACATATCGATGACCTATCTAAGGAAGAAATCATTGACAAGATAGAGAATGAGAATTTCAATCGCATCAACTATCTGAAGATGGATTATCAGAATTTCAAGGCATATCTGAAGACTCCGTCTTATCCATCTCACATGGATTATATGAATAGTGATTATGCTCCTAATCTCTTGAAATTCATGAAGATAAAGATTGGCTCCAAGAAAACTAATTCTTATTATGGCTTCTTGAAGGGCATAGAAGAAGAGAATTTGCCTGTCTTCTCAGAAGAGCAGATTGCTTGCATCAACTATCTTTCAAGTCTTTTGCCTTTGGTAAGAGAGCATGAGTATTTGGTAATCAGGAATTTACTGGAAGGAGAAACTTCTTTATCTCGTATTGAAGCCAATATCCAGGAGGAGATTCCTGGTTTCAAGCATGAGCAACTGGAGCATGCTTTGCGATTCCTGGAAGATGGAAATGCGGTGAAAATAGAAGAGGATGAAGTGCATATATGTGGTGAAAGAGAAGATGAATATGAGGCTTATCTGCAAGATTTACTCAACTATGGGCTGACGCAATATGAGGCAAGGTATGCTGACACGAAAGAAGATTTCCTGTTGTGGCAGGATTATCGCAAAGACCAAGTATTCTTGAAGATATTGGAAAATCCAAAGCACAATCAGAAAGGAACACATTATAAAGATGGCAATATGTATATTTTTGCAGGTTTAAAGAAGGATGATTCCCTTGAAGAGCATTTGAAGTATAATGATAAGTTCTTGTCTTCAGATGTTTTCCAGTGGGAGAGTGTTGCAGATATTTCAGCCAAAGAAGAGGCTATGCAGCAAGCCGCTAAGAGAGTCTTCGTGTTCGTGAGAAAGGTAAATATGGAGAATGGTATCACTCTGCCATATACCTATATCGGAACTGGTCATTTGGAGAATCCAAGAAAGGATGCAAAGACGAATGGTTCCATATTGTATGATATTCACATGGATAATCCGTTGCCGCAGGAATTGCAGGAGGATTTCCAGTGGATGGAGTAAATGATATTTTAAGGAGATAAGACAATGAAACATTATAATGTAGTTGCAGCGGTAGTTTGCCATGATGGCAAGTTCCTCTGCATGCAGAAAGGCAAGACGAAGTTTGAATATACCAGCTATAAATGGGAATTCCCAGGTGGTAAGATAGAGCCAGGAGAAACTCCTCAACAGGCGTTGGCTCGTGAGTTGATGGAGGAAATGGGGTATCCTGTAGAAGTAGGAGAGGAGTTGGTGACTGTGAATCACGAGTATCCTGATTTCTCAATAACGATGACTGCTTATCTGTGTACTCCAAAAGCTGAGGCTGATGGGTTCAAGAGAAGGGAGCATGCTGATAGCAAGTGGTGCAGCCCTGTAGAGTTGAAAGATCTCGACTGGGCTGCTGCGGATGTTGGGGTGGTGGAAAGTATCTTATAATACGCTAGTCTATCTTGCCGTTAGTTGATAAGGCAAATTCTTCTAGATGGAATTTCTCCTTGGCAACATCTATTATCTCTTCTTTTTGCTTCTCGTCAGAATTGTTCTTTTCGAGTGCAAGTATCAGATAATCATTGCCTTTTGATGGAGAGAAGATTTTGCCGATAAGCATTCTGAAATGTCTGCTGACGAATTCTTCTACTTGTGTACCTTCTTTTGGCGTGAGGCGATAGAACTCATATCTTTCATCTAGCATTTTCTGGATTTCATCCCGGAACATCTTGCGAACTCTGTTCTTCCAGGAAAATTTCTGGTGCTCATTATGACGGGCATACAGAGATACAACATAGAGGAAGTTGACATCGTAATGGAAGACAAGAAGGGTGTCACGATCGAACAGACGGTTATTGAAATGCTGAGTATTGAAGCACTTCTGCTCCCTGTCGGTTGACGATATCTGGTCTGAGAAAGATAGATTCTCAGCCATTTTTGCGCTGATGAAGAAGTTAGGAATGATGTTATATCCTTCCGTCAGGTCATCACGGAGCTTTGGTACGTTGCCAAAGTTACGCTTGTCGTATTGAAGTTCTTCATCGTCCTTGTCGTCATTCATAAAGAGGTTCAGGTTCCACTGAATGATATTTCTGGCGTACGTAAACTGCTTATATACAGATTCCTTTCCGATGGAATGACCTAGCTTGTAATATTTGCTGTCACCGATATAATAAACAGGCTCCTGATTCTGGGTTGTAATCAGGTTCTGGTAGGTGTACAAATGGTCGATACGTTTTCCATCAGCCTGTTCTTTCAGACCAGCTGGGATGTTCTTTTCTCCCAGAAGTTCATCAATAATGGCTTCGAAAACGATATTGAAACTTTTAACCAGAAGGTACTCTTTGCGTTCCTTCTGGATGTTCATGCGCTTGGCGTTATCAAAGAAGTCATAGCATAACTGCCAGAGATATAATGCTTTATCAGAAAAGTATTTGTATTTTATCTGGAGGAGTCTGGTCTTTCCTAATCCATCCAGATAAGTCTTGAAACGATAACCTGTGATTAACTGGAAATTGCAGTTGATATGATTGGTGAAACCATATCTTTCGCTGATATAGTTCAGGATGGAATAGAAAATAATCAGTAACTCTTCATCGAAGTATATCTGCTTTTTCCTGTTAACAGGATTGGTATAAACAGGACTGTTTTTGCAGACAATGGCTCTTGTGGTGGATATGGTCTTAGACCAATGAATGCGGTTGTAACCAGAATGAATGTTCTTCAGGATGAAGAAGATGAAATCCTGGTTATGCTTGTTGAAGTCTATGAGAGCCAGCAGGATATCGAGGAATGTATTGTTGATTTGTCTGGTACTTTTGCCAAGACATGCTATTTTCTGGTGATAGACAATACCGTTTCTGGTGGTATTGTTGTAAACCTCGATGGTGCGGTATATCCAGACAGAGAACTCATAGATAAAGTCTTTCTCGTGTTGAGAAAGAGGGTTGTTCTGGTTCAGGTTGACAATGGTTTCTGGAGCATATTTGCCAAAAACTCTTTCACCGTCCGGAGTGTCTTCCAGCAGTACCTTTGGCAAAATAAAGACACAATCGTTTAGTAGGGTATTGTAGTAATACCCAACGTAGTTGACGCTGACGTTGCCATCGATGTCCTGCATGGCGTCGATACCGTGCAGGACATCCTTAATCTGTTCAGCCTGATACTGATGTTCTTCTATGAGGATTCTCATAATGTTTTTATTTTATTGTTTCTACAGTCCAGCCTTGTTCTTTTGCGAATTTGATAATCGAATCAATGTTTGTTATATCCCACCAATTGCTTACATAAAATTCGACTCCATCAGAAGAATAGAATTTTCTTTTTTTATAAAAGCCATAGGCTCTTTTCTTGTAACTATCTATAGCGTTTTCTATTTCCTGGCGAGTGACGATTAATCCAATGAGTTTCAGGTCCTTTCCAAGCATAGTGTCTGGGAAGGTTTCTTTGATTTCTGAATATTTCATCTCGGGATGTTCATTCAGATATTGTTTAATGATGGAAATACCTAATCCACCTTTGCCAAGCGGCTTAGAGCCATTTAATTTATACTTTGTATTATCGTTGCCTTTAGTTTCGTTGTTGCTTGGGGCAGCATCAATATTTTCCTCTTCTTCTCCTTTTTCAGAGATGAATTCATCCACTCCTAAATTTTCCAGGAACAATTCAACATTAGCTATATCAACGTTAGTCTTGCCGTTCTTATCCTCGTAGAATCGGTCGAAAGACAGAATTTTGCCCTCTTCATCCTGAAAGTCCTTGTCATCGAAACCATAGTCTTTAAACACATCATTCCAGAGATAGAAGATAACTTTGCTTACGAACAAGTCGGCATCGATTTCTCCATCTTTTGCCTTGCAGAAGAAATAGCCGAGTTTCTTGTCTTCAGAATTGGTAAGTGAACCAATCAACTTGTTAACCTGGCTAATGAATGACCACCAGTCGTACTGCTTATCACCCGTGTTGATGTACCAGTTGAGAGGAGCATTGGTTTCTTTGTCACGACCTTCACGAATAGGCACATACTTCCAATCCCAACGACGCTTAAAGGCAGAGTCAATAGGGAAGAGGCTCTGGTCGCTGGTATTCATTGTTGCCCAAATATAGAGGTTGGAAGGCAGAACAAGTCGCTCTCCCTTCATGATGAGGCTTACCATATTGGCTTCGCCATAGAGCTGATTGATTTTGTCTTCATTCGTAATCTCCCATCCTGCAAATTCCTTTTCGAGATATTTCTGCATATCCTTATCTGCAACGATAGGATAATCAGAAAAACCATATTCGTTGCGATCAAGCAATTGGAATAAGTCACCAAAGATCTGAGCGCAATTGCCTCTATTTATTTCTTCGATGATAAGATATTGCTTTTTTGATGCTTTATTCTTATTGAAAATTTCTGGAGTATCGAGAAGTGCTGGGTGGATTCTATTATAGCTTTTGTCGCTCTTTTCACTCGTCTTGCTGCCAAGTTTCTTCCACGCTTCAACATAGGCTTCAAGAAAAGCCTGAGGAATGAATTTGTAGGCAATTCTGTCTTCCTTCACAACCTTTCCGGTTTCCTCATCAATGACCTTTTTGCCATTACAATCTCGGAGTACAACTTCTTCTGTAATAGGTTTGTAGGTACCAACAAACGAGGCGTAATCAGAGTCTGGATGGAATGTCGTACGAATAATGTCTTCACCAAAAGTCAAATCCTTGATGTCCTTTGATTTACCTGTTCCAGGAGCACCATAGTAAATCTACTGAAGTCCTGCCACCGTAAGTAAAGTGCTTTGTGTAGAAAATGAATCTGTAGAGATACCCTTTCTTATAAGCTCGCTCTTTGGGTCAAGAACCATCTTTGCCATAGCTGTTAACGTGGCGCTGTAGCCATATTCAAATTTATCAATGTCAGATAGTTCTTTTAGTTCAATTCTGGCATCCTCGGCCTTTTTGTCGGGGTTCTTTCTATAGTAGTCTATAAATTCCCCCAGCAATTGCTTGGATATGGTACGCGTACTAAAAACAATAGTTCGTTAATAATTCAATAATGTGCTAAGCAGCTATACGCTGTAAGC
>UQWP01000064.1 GCA_900544825.1 uncultured Prevotella sp.
CATGAAAATAGGAGATAAACACCTATGATTAGTGTTTACCTCCTACTCGATTATGATTATTTGTTTTCTTTTCGGATGGCTTTCTTGCTCCCGCTTTTCTTCTTTCCCTCTTTCTTCACTTCTTTCTTCTTTTTCTTGATTCCGAAGAGGTCGCGCCAGCCGTTGAAATCCTTTTTCATGATCAGACCGAGACCTTGCGTGTTGAGGCTGTTTCGGGTGAAATAGCGGTCGTTGGTCTGGTTGTACATGCGCACGGCGAGATTGCCGTTCGGGAAGATGAGATAACGGAGATCGAAGTCGCCGATGAAACTCTGCGTGGCATTCGTATTGTCGCGATAGCCAAACTGACCGTTGAAGAGCAGACGATTGTTGAGCAGCCTTCCGCTCAGGATTCCCTCGTATTCTGCATTGTTGAAGCCTTCATCGCCCGTGGAGATGTTGGCACCGAAATTCCAGTTGTTGCTCTTTACCACATTCGATAATACGGTGTTGAGCTGCTGCGAAATCGTTCCGCTCAGAAAACTCTGCATCGCCAGCGAAGTCTGACTCTGCTGGTCGGCATCCTCGCTGCTCTGGTTGTTCTTGGTCTGCGCATAGAATCGTCCGATGGCGAGCAGATAGAGCACCTGCTGGTTCATCTCTTCCTGCGAATTGATGACCGAGTAGATCATCTGCTTAGCATCCGTATTCACCGTAGGCAGGTCCATTGTGAAATCTACGCTCGGCGATTGAGGGGTGCCCGTGATGTTCATCAGGCAATCTGCTCGGATGTTGTTGCTGCTGAACGAACGGCCGATGCTCAGGTCGCTCAGCGGAACACCGTTCACCGTATATTTCGCCTGCAGATTCAGTGGAGCATTGTATGGATTGCCACCGAAGGCGATGGTTCCGCCCGGCATGAACTCGAAGTCTTTCTTGATGACATTCTGTATCGTGAGCTTATACACTCCATGGTCCACCACATAGTTGCCGAACATGTCGAAAGAGCCCTTGTTAAACCAGTTGGCTCTTAGTACGCCATTGCCGTTCAGCGTGATGTAGTCGCCGCTCTGAGGGTCCATCATCAGCTTCAGCGTCAGGTTAGGGGTGGCATTCACCAGGAAGTTGATGCGCATGTCTGATGAGAAGTCGATGTCGTCGTCATCATCCTTCTGCAGATGCTTCAGACTGTCGGTCAGCTCCGGAGCGATGTCGTGCCAGTGGATGAAGCTCTTGTCGCTGATGGCATCAGGGCTCGCCACGTTATATACGAAGATGCTGCCAGGTCCCGGTTCTGCATCGATGTCGATGATGGTTTCGCCGCTCTTGCCGTGGATGCCCACCTCGCCGGTGGCATAGACGGTGCCGTAGAAGGTGTTGTCGCCAAACTCGTGGGTGTCGTAGCCCAGGAAGTTGTGCGCCTTCAGGGTGAGGTCGTAGCTCAGTCGGGTGAGGTGCTTGTGATGGATACCACCGCTTACGAGCGCCATGTTGTGGTTGCGGTCGTAGATGGTATCATTGTTCAGTAGGATATCATTCGGAATGGCGTGGGCATGCAGGTTTCTGAAACTGTACTCGGTGCCCAGCTGCTTCATGTGCATCTTGCCGGTAGCGTAGATGTCGCCCACCAGGTTGATGTCGCTCAGGTCGCCCACCAGGTTCACTTTTCCTTTCGCCCTTGCCTGGATGTCGTCCATGAAACTGCCGCAGAAGCTCTCCATGAATTTCATGTTCGTGCCCTGCGCCTCGATGCCCAGGTCTATGTAGTTTCGCTTCGGCGATACATATCCGTCTATCAGCGTCTGATGATCCTTGCCCTCGTCAGCCACGGCGTTGATGTCTATCTGACTCAGTTCTTTGTTGAAGCTTACGTTGGCATGCAGCACTCCCATCGGACCGTGTTCGAACTCGAAGTCCTTGATGTCGAGTTTGGCGTAGGCGTCGGGATCATTGAAGATGCTCTTCACGATTGCATTGCCGGAAGCCCTTCCTGCGAAATCCACCGAGTGGAAGTTCACGAGGTTCAGGATGTACTCCACATCCACATCCTTCAGCTGCGCCACGATGGAGTCTTCCTTGTTCGGGGTAGCGAGTCCGTTCACCGCCACATGCTGGTCGCCGTGGCTTACCTCGAAGTTCTCTATCTCCAGGTGGTTCTTGCTGTAGGTGATGTCAGCCGGATGCACCTCCCAAGGCTTTTCTCCGATATGGATTACCGATGGCTTGATGTCCACGTGGGCGGTAGATACGTTGTCCGTATTCTTGTAGAACTGCGTCTCGGCGTTCAGCGCTCCGTGGATTGGCAGGCTCTTGGAGTGGTTGTTGTAGCCCAGCGATGCCATCAGGATGTTGTCGGCTGCCGCAGCCTTCACGTGCAGGGTAGGGCTAATGCTGCCCGCCGCTCCCGTCTTGATGCGCGCATCCACCTTCAGCGTGTCGCCCTCGGTGTTCATCTGCAGGGCTCCGCCGCTGTAGTCGCTGCCGTTGTAGCTGAAGGCTGGCAACTGTGCCGTGAGGTTGATCGAGCGGTTAAGGTCGGAGATGTTTCCGTCTATCACCACCGGCTGCTGGATGTCGAGCGGTACGCCCAGCATTCTCTGCAGTATTTCGGTAGAGGCTATCTCTGCCTCTATGCTGAAGTTGTTTCTTGCCTTGTCGCTGGTCTTTCCGATGCCCGGCAGGGTAGGCAGCTTGCTTGCCAGCATGTTGGTCATGGTCTGAACCAGGGTGCCGTAGTCGTACTGTCCCTTTACGTGGATGTTGGCGAATGGCGCTTCCAGGTCCAGATAGCTGTCTGCTCCTTCGTTCTTGGCACTCACCCTGATGTCGTTCAGGGTGTAGGTGTTGTCTGCCATCTTCACGCCCAGTACGGTAGGTTGCAGATGCGCCAGGTTGAGCTGGGCTTCATACTGCTTCTTCGGGATGGAGTACTTGCCCGCCACCTGCAGGTTGATATTCGGGTCGGTGATGGATGCGAGTCCGTCGATGAGTCCCTTGTTGTAGCTGCCGTCCAGCCTGATGTTGCTGAATCGGTAGTTGTTGAAGTCGAACCGCGGAATCTCGCCTTTTGCCACGAGATGCTCCTTGGTGCCCTGTGCGGTGAGGTGGGCGGCGATGATGCCCAGCTTGGCGTTATCGAGAATCTTGCCCAGGTTGATGTCCTTAGTGTCCACCTTGGCGTAGAGCTGCTTGCCGTTCTGGTGGGCGTCTATCTCCACGTTTCCTGCGTCGGTGCGCAGTACGCCCTTGGTTCCTATCTGGCTCTTGCCTTTTCCGCTGATTACACCTTTATAATATATGTTGCCCAGACGGAGCACCTCTTTCGGAATCTTCACTTTGCTGCCCAGGTTGGCGGCTATCTGCTCCACGCCCTCGTCAGAAACCTTCAGGGTCTCTATGTTGGCGATCCAGTGCAGCTTCCGGTTCCAGTCGCTCGCCTTGGCATTCGCCTTGAGCAGGATGCTTCCGCTCCGGGTCTTGAAGTGGAGCTGGTGGATGCGAGCCGATGTACTGGTGCCCGAGAAGTGGGTGTCGATGTAGAGGGCATCGTTCCATTTCCTGAGGATAGGAGCGAAGCAAGCCACATCCGACAGGGTGATGAGCGATGGCTTGATGCCGCCTTCAAACTGCAGCGTTTCGCTGATGAGCTTTCCCTTCTCGTCGGTGCGGTAGGTAGCGATGAGGTCTTCCAGCTCCAGGTTGCTCTTCGGCAGCTCCAGCTGGAAGTCGCTCAGGCGCGCCTGATGCTTGTCTGCATTCACCTTGAACCGGAGATTCTTTACTTGAAGTCCTGATTTATCGGTGAAGGCTATCTTCTTGATGGATAGATGAATATCATTATCTGTGAGATGATGCAGGGCAATGTGTGCCGAGAGATTGCTGATGACGATGTGCTGAGGCGAGAATACCCCCGCAGCCGATGCGATGTCGCGCTGGTTGTAGGCGATGGATCCGTGGCGGATGATGACGCTTCCGATGCGCAGGTCGAGTGGCTTGTGCTGGGTGGTATCCTTAGAGGCGAGCGAATCGAGCATGAACTGGATGTTCATGTCGCTCTTGGCATTCTGCTTGTAGATGTTGGCTCTCAGACCGAAGAGCTGTGCCGATGAAACCGAGATTTTTCCGTCTTTCAGCGGCAGCAGGTCCACCTTTGCCGAGAGTCGGGAAGCATAGATCATGCTGTCGCCCTTCTGGTCGAGCATCTTTACATCGTCGATGATGATGCGGTTGAAGAAGCCCAGGTTGATCTTTCCCACGCTCACTTCAGTTCCGAATTTCTGGGCGAGGGCAGTGGCTACGGTAGAGCCGAGGAAGGTCTGTACTGGTGGCAGGTGCAACAGTACGATGAGTATCACATAAAGGGCGAAGATAGTCCAGATGATACAGCTGATGATATGTTTAAATCGTTTCAGAGTCTTATGAATATTTAATGTTAATTTGCAATGGGCATTTGCCGTTAATTTGCAATCTGTGTTTGTCAAAACAGGCTTGCAATCTGAATAAGTATTGAATTTTAGCCACAAAAGTACTTCTTTTTTGTTACATTATCAAATAATTTAGTGATTTTTCTTCCTCGTCTTACTTTTTTTTGCTATTTTTGCAGCATAATTTGAATGTTTTCACAAAATAAGACCGGAAAATCAGTTTTAAAATATAATATTTTTAATGTAGTTATGGCAAATGTAATTAAGTTACGTAAAGGCTTGGACATTAACCTTACGGGTAAGGCTTCCAAGGATGTAACCCTTCCTGTGGCACAGGCAAGCGAGTATGCGCTCGTGCCTGCAGCTTTCGTGGGTGTTACTCCTAAGGTAGTTGTACGCGAGGGCGACCATGTCAATGCCGGAGATGCCTTGTTTGTGAACAAGGCTTGCCCAGAGGTGAAGTTTGCCTCACCAGTGAGCGGTCAGGTTACCGCCATTGAGCGAGGGGAGCGTCGCAAGGTGCTTTGCATCAAGGTGAAGGCAGACGCTGAGCAGACCTCTACGGATTTTGGTAAGAAAAACGTTGAGTCGTTGGACGGTTCAGCCGTGAAGCAGGCGTTGCTCGAGGCTGGATTGTTCGGTTACATCAACCAGTTGCCTTACGCAGTATCCACCACACCGGATACTACTCCTAAGGCAATCTTCGTTTCTGCCCTCCGCGACATGCCGCTCGCTGCCGATTTCGAGGTAGAACTCGCTGGCAATGAGGATGCTTTCCAGGCAGGTTTGACAGCCTTAAGCAAGATTGCGAAAACTTATCTTGGCGTTGGAGTTGAGCAACACAGCAATGCGCTCGGCGAGGCTAAGAACGTAGAACTCAACGTGTTTGATGGTCCTTGTCCTGCTGGTAATGTAGGCGTACAGGTGAACAACATCGACCCTGTAAACAAGGGCGAGGTGGTTTGGACTGTTGATCCTGCATCGGTAATCTTCTTCGGTCGCCTCTTCCTTACAGGTAAGGTTGATCTCCACAAGAAGGTGGCTGTAGCTGGTAGCGAGATGAAGCAGACCGGTTACGCTAACGTGTTGGTAGGTACTCCATTCTCTGCTTTCGTTGAAGCTCAGCTGAAGGCTACTGATCACGTGCGCCTGATCAATGGTAACCCATTGACCGGTACCAAGACCACAGTGGCAGATTTCGTAGGCGGCCACACATCAGAGATCACAGCCATCCCAGAGGGTGACGACTGCGACGAGATGCTCGGCTGGATCCTTCCACGCACCGATCAGTTCTCTACATCGCGTTCCTATCTCTCCTGGCTCTTCGGCAAGAAGAAGGAGTACAATCTCGATGCCCGCATCAAGGGTGGCGAGCGCCACATGATCATGAGCGGCGAGTACGACCAGGTTCTCCCTATGGACATCTTCGGTGAGTATCTCATCAAGGCAATCATCGCAGGCGATATCGACAAGCAGGAGCAGCTCGGTATCTATGAGGTTAGTCCTGAGGACTTTGCGGTAGCTGAGTTCGTGGATAGCTCTAAGCTCGAATTGCAGAAGATTGTACGTGAGGGCTTGAATACCCTGCGCAAGGAGAATGCTTAGTTCGAGGAGAACGCTTAATTTTAACAATGAATAAATAAAATGAGTGCATTAAGAAATTATCTCAATAAGATAAAGCCTAACTTCCAAGAGGGAGGTAAGCTGCATGCCTTCGAGAGCGTCTTCGATGGTTTCGAGACCTTCCTGTACGTGCCAAACAAGACAGCGAAGAGCGGAGCCCATATCCATGACTCTATCGACTCGAAGCGCATCATGAGCTTTGTGGTAATCGCCCTGATTCCTGCATTGCTCTTCGGTATGTATAATGTGGGATACCAGAATTTCAAGGCTGCAGGCACACTGGATGCTGCCAGCTTCATCGAGGTCTTCGGCTTCGGATTCCTGGCTGTCCTTCCTAAGTTGCTGGTTAGCTACATCGTGGGTCTCGGCATCGAGTTTGCCTGGGCTCAGTGGAAGCACGAGGAAATCCAGGAGGGTTACCTCGTCAGCGGTATCATCATCCCGTTGATCATTCCTATCTCTACACCATTGTGGATGCTCGCTCTGGCGTGCGCCTTCGCAGTCATCTTCTGCAAGGAGATCTTCGGTGGCACCGGTATGAACATCTTCAATGTGGCTGTGGGTGCCCGTATGTTCCTCTTCTTCTCATATCCATTGGCTATGAGTGGTGATAAGGTTTGGGTGGCTAAGGATGCTATCTTCGGTCTGGGTAATACCCTGCCTGATGGCTTCACTGCTGCTACTCCTCTCGGTCAGCTGGCTCAGGGCAGCATGCCTTCAGCTAGTCTCTGCGATTCTATCATCGGTTTCATTCCTGGCTGTATCGGCGAGACTTCAGTCATCGCCATCGCCATCGGTGCCATCATCCTTCTCTGGACAGGCATCGCTTCCTGGAAGACCATGGGTTCTGTATTCGCAGGCGGCATCGTGATGGCGCTTATCTTCCAGGCTCTCGGTATGACACCTATCGCCTGGTATGAGCACATCGTTCTCGGTGGTTTCTGCTTCGGAGCCGTATTCATGGCTACCGACCCTGTAACCTCTGCCCGTACAGAGAAGGGTAAGTACTTCTACGGATTCTTCATCGGTGCCATCGCCGTCATCGTACGTGTGATGAACCCAGGTTATCCAGAGGGTATGATGCTCGCTATCTTCTTCGGCAACATGTTTGCTCCACTCATCGACTACTGTGTAGTTCAGGGCAACATCTCTCGCCGTGCTAAACGTGCTATTAAATAATGTAGGAGGAATGTAGATATGAAGACAAATTCAAATAGCTATACTATTATCTATTCGGTTATCATCGTGGTAATCGTGGCATTCCTGCTCGCGTTCGTGTCTTCTTCGCTGAAGGCAACACAGGATGCCAACGTGGCTCTTGATACTCAGAAGCAGATTCTGAACTCCCTCAACCTGCGCGACCTTGACAACGCTACTGCGGCTGCCAAATATAAAGAGGTGGTGAAGGACGAGAAGGAGAAGGACGGCATGAAGTATTACGAGTGCGAGATTGATGGTCAGAAGAAGACCGTATATTCCGTAAAGGGTATGGGTCTCTGGGGCGGTATCTCAGGCTTCATCGCCGTGGATGCCGACAACAACACCATCTATGGCGTATATTTCAACCACGAAGGCGAGACAGCCGGACTGGGTGCTGAAATCAAGGACAACCTGAAGTGGCAGCAGAAGTTCCAGGGCAAGAAGATTCACAAGGATGGAGTAGAGGGCATCGCTCTGGGCGTTGAGAAAGACGCTCCTGCCGGCGACCCTAACAATGTGGATGCCGTTACCGGTGCTACATTGACATCTGATGGTGTGGATGCAATGCTCAAGGAAGGTCTTGCTAAATTCATTAAATAATTAAGCGAAATTATGGCATTATTTAGTAAACAAAATAAGGAGGCATTCATCAAGCCACTGAACGGCGACAACCCTGTCCTCGTCCAGGTGCTTGGTATCTGTAGTGCCCTGGCTGTTACTTCTCAACTGAAGCCAGCCATTGTGATGGGACTTGCCGTTACTATCATCACGGCATTCTCTAACGTGATTATTTCCATCATCCGCAACACCATCCCTCAGCGCATCCGTATCATCGTTCAGCTGGTGGTAGTTGCTGCCCTGGTTACCATCGTGAGCCAGGTATTGAAGGCTTTCGCCTACGACGTGAGCGTGCAGCTCTCAGTGTATGTAGGTCTGATCATCACCAACTGTATCCTGATGGGTCGTTTGGAGGCGTTCGCCATGATGAACAAGCCTTGGCCTTCATTCCTCGATGGTATAGGTAATGGTTTGGGTTACGCCCTCATCCTCGTGATTATGGGTGCTGTTCGTGAGCTCCTGGGCCGCGGCTCATTGCTCGGTTTCCAGCTGATTCCAGAGGGAGCTTACAACTTAGGATATGTTAACAACGGTATGATGACCATGCCAGCCATGGCATTGATTCTCGTTGGATGTGTAATCTGGGTACATCGTGCCTATATTTATAAGGAGGAGAAGTAAGATGGAGCACGCAATAAGTTTGTTTTTCCGTTCGATTTTCGTCGATAACATGATCTTCGCCTACTTCCTGGGTATGTGTTCATACTTGGCAGTATCCAAGAACGTGAAGACCTCTTTGGGCTTGGGTTTGGCAGTAACCTTCGTGTTGCTCATCACCGTGCCTGTAGATTACCTGTTGCAGACCAAGGTGCTCAGCGCCGATGGCATCCTGGGTGTTGACCTCACTTACCTGAGCTTCATCCTCTTCATCGCCGTCATCGCCGGTATCGTGCAGCTGGTAGAGATGATTGTAGAGAAGTTCTCACCATCGCTTTATGCAGCGCTGGGTATCTTCCTGCCATTGATTGCCGTAAACTGTGCCATCATGGGTGCATCGCTCTTCATGCAGCAGCGCATTCTGATGGATCCTACCAATACTCAGGCTATCACCTCTGTATGGGATAGCATCGTTTATGCCGTAGGTTCCGGTCTGGGTTGGACTCTCGCCATCGTCCTGATGGGAGCCATCCGCGAGAAGATGCAGTATTGCGACGTGCCAAAGCCACTGCAGGGACTCGGCATCACATTTATCACAGTAGGCCTCATGGCAATGGCTATGCTTTGCTTCTCAGGCTTGAAAATCTAAAAAAGGAGGACTATAGATATGGGTAATACATCATTTATATTGGCTAGTATCGGAGTTTTCCTCGTGGTGATTCTCCTGCTGGTTATCATCCTGCTCGTGGCTAAGAAGTATCTGAGCCCTAGCGGAAATGTAAATATCGAAATCAATGGCGACAAGACCATCACCGTGCCTCAGGGCAGCAGTTTGATGACTACGCTGAATGAGAACGGCATCTTCCTGCCTTCTGCCTGCGGTGGTAAGGCAAGCTGTGGCCAGTGTAAGGTTCAGGTGCTCGAGGGCGGCGGCGAGATTCTCGATTCCGAGAAGCCTCACTTCACCCGCAAGCAGATCAAGGACCACTGGCGTCTGGGATGCCAGTGCAAGGTGAAGGGCGACCTGAAGATCAAGGTGCCTGAGAGTGTGATGGGCGTGAAAGAGTGGGAGTGCGAGGTTATCTCCAACAAGAACGTTTCATCATTTATCAAGGAGTTCAAGGTGGCATTGCCTCCAGGCGAGCACATGGACTTCGTTCCGGGTTCTTACGCTCAGATCAAGATTCCTGCATACGACTGCATCGATTACGACAAGGACTTCGACAAGGATCTCATTGGCGAGGAGTACATCGGAGCATGGAAGAAGTTCAACATCTTCTCTCTCAAGGCTCACAACCCAGAACCTACCGTTCGTGCTTACTCTATGGCGAACTATCCTGACGAGGGTGATATCATCACTCTTACCGTTCGTATCGCCACAACACCATTCTTGCCACGTCCACAGGTAGGATTCCAGAACGTACCAACAGGTATCGCTTCTTCTTACATCTTCTCATTGAAGCCAGGCGACAAGGTAATGATGAGTGGTCCTTACGGTGACTTCCATCCTAACTTCACTTCGGGCAAGGAGATGATCTGGATTGGTGGTGGTGCCGGTATGGCTCCATTGCGTGCGCAGATTATGCACATGACCAAGACTTTGCACACCACCGACCGTGAGCTTCACTTCTTCTACGGAGCGCGTGCATTGGGTGAGGCCTTCTTCCTTGAGGATTTCTGGGAGCTTGAGAAGGAATTCCCTAACTTCCACTTCCATCTTTCATTGGACCGCAAGGACCCAGTGGCAGATGCTCAGGGCGTGAAGTACTACGAGGGCTTTGCTGTTAACTGCATCCGTGATACCTACTTGAAGGATCATGAGGCACCAGAGGATTGCGAGTACTATCTCTGCGGACCTCCAATGTTGATCAAGACTGTTACAGATTATCTTGATTCTCTGGGAGTTGATCCTGAGAGTATCATGTATGATAACTTCGGATAAGTTTTTCGAGGTGAATTTCTCGGAGAATTCGTGGAGCTTATATCTGGGGAAAATTTAATAAGAAAGCGATGCCTGCTTGTTTGCGGGCATCGCTTTTGTGTTTTTGTAAACCCCACCAGCTTTTTTTGTGAAAGACTTCGGAAAACTGTGATAACTGTTATTTTGATTTGCAGAGTGCCAGGAGTCGTGTTTCGGCCGGAATAGCCCAAACATCTTTCCCTGAGCTAAAAATATTTGAACTTGTGTTTGGCTAATTCGGAATTTCTTCGTAACTTAGCAGCGCAAAACGTAAAGTATGTAGGAATATGGCTAAAATAGTAAATAAATATCCTGTAGGAATACAGACTTTTGAAAAAATCCGAGAGAAAGGCTATCTCTATATAGATAAGACTCAATATATCGTGGATTTCCGGCAAAAGTTGATGTCTTATGTCTTTCTGAGTCGTCCAAGACGATTCGGAAAGTCGCTCTTTGCTTCTACCCTTCAAGCCTATTTCGAGGGAAGAAAGGAACTTTTCGATGGATTAGCCATTGCTGATTACGAGAAGGAATGGGTGAAGCATCCTGTGTTTCATTTCGACCTGAGCGGTGCCAAGCACATGAGCGTGGAGCAGCTGGAAAGATACCTGGCAGATATGCTTGAAGAGCAGGAGACTATCTGGGGATACAAGACGCACCAGGTAGATGCCAACCTTCGCCTGAAAGACCTGGTGAAGCGGGCTTACGAGCAGACGGGCAAGAAGGTGGTTGTCATCATCGATGAATATGATGCCCCTCTGCTGGACGTAGTACACGAGAAGGAGAACCTGCAGCCTCTTCGTCGCATCATGCAGAACTTCTATAGTCCTCTGAAGATGCTCGACCCATACCTGGAGTTCACCTTCATCACGGGTATCACCAAGTTCTCGCAGCTCAGCATCTTCAGCGAACTCAACAACCTCGACAACATCAGCATGTTCGACCAGTATTCGGCAATCTGCGGTATCAGCAAGAAGGAACTTACCACTCTGATGAAACCGGATGTGGCAGCACTGGGAGAAGATCTTGGCATGACGTATGAAGAATGTCTGGCTGAGCTGACAAGATTCTACGACGGTTATCATTTCAGTGAGAAATCCGAAGATGTTTTCAATCCGTTCAGTCTGGTAAAGGCATTAAATGCACGCAAGATTGCTCCTTACTGGTTTGGCTCAGGCACACCAACTTATCTTATCAAGACGCTGCAGAAGTATCACGTCAATGTGATGGATATAGAGAAGAAATCATGCGATGTAGATGACTTTGATGTTTCACCGGAAATGATGAATTCAGCACTTCCGCTGCTCTATCAGAGCGGTTATCTCACCATCAAAAAGTATAACCCGATATTGCATCGCTATACCTTGGAATATCCTAATAGAGAGGTGAAAATAGGTATGCTCAAGAGTCTTGCACCTAACTATCTTTCACCGATATCCCTAGACAACAACAGTCTGGTGGGTGATTTCCTGGAAAAACTCTATGATGCAGACGTAGAGGGAGCGATGGTGCGCCTGAAGGCCTATCTTGCCAGCATCTCCAACCGTTTGAGCAACAAGAGTGAACGGGATTTCCAGACCGTGTTCTATCTTATCTTCAATCTGATGGGTGCCCACATGCGGGTAGAGGAGGATAGTGCGATAGGCAGGGCTGATGCCGTGGTGTATATGCCTGATGCCGTGTTTGTTTTTGAGTTGAAGTATGATGGCTCTGCCGAGGAAGCTATCAGGCAGATAGATGAAAAGGGCTATCTGATTCCGTATTCTGCCGACGGCAAGCGCCTGTTTAAGATTGGTGCTAATTACGACAGCACTCAGCGTACCATCTGTGATTGGAAAATAAGGGAAGAATAAGGAAATTGAGAGAAAAAAGTTGGTGACCTTCATTTTATGAACCCCACCACATTGGGTTGGAATGGAGGGGGAAAGGGATAATAAAAAACGATGCTTGCAAAAATCTGCAAGCATCGCTTTATATTGTTTTTTGGGGTATGCTTGATATTACATATCAATGTTGCTACCAGCAACATCTTCCCAACCTGTAGTCTCTGCCTCGAAGTTGATAGGCTTCAAGATTGGATGGCCATTCTCATCATAACCACCGCCGAAAATCAGGGTGTAGACATAACGCTTGCCTGGCTGCCAATCTGCGCTAAAAGGAACGTATAATGTGCTGTAACTAGTCTCACTGCCGAAGATGTAAAAGTTCTTATGCTTGATCTTGCAGGCGATTTCCAAATATGATTGTTTTGGGGTTGCTTCGTCTGCTGCCATCTTAGTCTTTGTAGATGGAGTCCATGCTGTCAATGTCTGAGGAATGAACAATGTTGGTTTAGTGAAAACATCTGTTCCTGCACTTGTGATGTTTTTTGTCTCATCCATTCCGATTGTTATTGCGCCAGTAGGTGCAACTGCAGTCTTTGCCCAGTTAGATTGTGTTGGCTCTGTCTCTGCATTATCTGGGAATGTGAATACGTTTCCATTTATAGTGTTGTGAAGTTTAATACTTGCAATATCTACCACAAAGTCAGCATTCTGTGTCTTTGCCTTGAACGCAATCTGTGACAAAATATGCTTAAACTGGAATTTCACCTTTCCTGAATTTGTATTTTGGGTCTGCCCCTTAGCAATAGCATACATAATATCTATATTGGCGTGTTTTTTGCCTGCGGCGTGGTCATCAGGACATAGATATGTGATTTGCTGGGTAGTATTTTTGATTTCCCAAAAACAGAGTTCGCTTATGTTAATTTCCTTACCTTTTTCATCTGTAGGGATGATGCCAGGGTTGACAGCATAGAAGTTCAAAGGAGTAGTTGTCTCTGGCCAGTAACGAAGATCTGATGGATTTGTATAAACCCATTTTCCGCTTTCTGCTTCTCCGGAGAATGAAATATTGATACCTTCGAGGCCATCTTCGCTGCCCATGAATGTTTTGCCATCCTCTGTAAAAGCAAACACATTGAACTTGGTACTGTTAATATTTTTATTATCGACAATCGTAGTTCTTGTCTCCGCCTTATTACCAACTACATGAAATCCGATAGCGTTGTTTGCTGAAGTTCCCACATTAGCAAGCTCGTTGTCTGCTGAGCATGCTGAAAGCAATGCCATAGAGGCCAATGCTGTTCCAAAAATTACTTTTTTCATAATCTTACAGTTCTTTTTTTATCTTTTACTATTGTTAAATTTATTTTTTACTATTTCAAGTTTTATCCTTTACTATTTATAGCTTTATCTTTAACTATTTCAAGCTTTATCTTTTACGATTAAAAGCTTTATTTTCGGATGCTAACCCCTTAACATATAATGTCTTCGTTCACATCCGCCCAATCATCAACTCCTACATCGAAGCCGGCACCACCGCTGGAATTGTTACCGCCGTTACCGCCTCCTCCGGCACCGCCTCCGCTTCCTCCGTCAGGCTTGATTTCCGGAACGACGAGGTTAAAATTGATGATGAGATGCACATCACCGATGTGCCCCCTTACGGATACCGAGTGAATCTGTGCTGAAACATCCTGCTCCAATACATACACCTTGCCATTTCTGCTCTTCAGATAAAGCTTGAATACCTGGGGCGATTCGAGACTCTGACAGTAGCCGAAGGTGTAGAAACCGCCCTTTATCTGATTGCCGGCAGTCTCGCCTCCGAAAAGAAGATTCTCCGAAACTCCATCGGGCAATTTGTCTTCCGCCATCAGCAGCGATCCTGACATCCCCGAAAGACTCGCACGGATATCCGCCACTCTTTCCAGATTCTGGATGCCATTCACCTCGTAGGTGTATCGGCTCACCATCCTCACCGGATACAGGGTGATCACCTTCTCCGTGCCTTCTGGAATGTTCTCCAGCGATACCCAGTCGATGTGGTCGCCACAGAGCCAGGAGGGAGTGGTGCAGGCTTTGGCGCTGTCGGGCGCCAGTACGCTGCGGGTCTTGGCAAGATACTCCATGAAGCTGTTGGGATTCTCCCAATAGATACCGCTCGTATCGTAGTTGTAGCAGATGACGCGATACTCGTTTTCGGGCAACTCAATCTGCCTTCCTTCTCCGTTCGGAAAATCGAAGATCCACGGCTCGCTCGTGCCATCTTTCGGAAAGAAAATCACTCGCATGCCTTCCGGCTTTTGAATATCCTCATACCGTTCCCAGTTGAATTCCACCCTCAAAGAGCGGAAAGAGGAGGTGACGTAGCGGAATTCCTTGTGCTCGCACGACGAGAGTATCAGGAGAAAGAGCATCAGGCTGAGGAGTCTAATCCTGCTCATATCCGCCTCCTTTCTCTCTGTTCTTTCTGTCGGCATTCTTCCTGCCGGAGAATTTGCGGTTGGTATTGCCGTGTCCTATCAGCCATACCAGCGAAATCTCTGCCTTGGTGGGACCTATCCAGCGGCGCTCCTTGGTGGATTGCCATACGTAGTAGTCAGCCTCGGGCTTATACTCGTGATAGATGCCGCCCCAATAGCCGGCGCCGATGGTGAAGTCGATGTTCAGCCTTCGGGCGATGGGCTGCGAATAGCCGTATTCGGCTCCCACGATGTAGTTCATCTTGTCCCAGAGCGTGCCTCCGGGCTTTCCGCCCATGTAGCCACGGCCTCCGGTTTCGAAGTCGTAGGTGAAGATCTGACCGTAGATGCCGATGTGATGCCCGGTGAGCGGTTTCTCCCCGGCAGCCTTTCCCCACCATTTTCTGATGGCGATGTCACCGCCGTAGGCTCGCCAGTACCAGTGTCGGCGGTCGGCCTTCCACCATCCGTACATCCAGTTGGCAGCCACCGACCATTGTTTTCCCAGATACATCTCCACTCCGATGTTCGGAATGAGGAGCGCATCGTAGAGCATGTTGGTCCGGATGTCCATATAGAAAGGTTTCCGGATTCGCTGCGTTGCGATGGACTGGATGTCGGGGGCGACGATGATGGTATCTGCCGGTGGAATGAACGTTGTTTTCGGAATCTCCGAGCGATGCACCTTCTCGTACCATAAGTGCAGCTTGGATGATCGGAGCAGGGGGAAGTATTTTCTGTACATATATAAATAAGGTGTACCCCCTCGCAGCTTCTGTATCTTCTGCAGATGACTTTCCTCAGCCTGGGCACCGCTTTCCTGTTCGCTGGCTATCTGGCGCAGTATGGAAAGGGTTTCCTTCCGGTAGGGGAGTTGTGGGTCATTTTCCACCAGCCTGATCAGGCCATTCCAATCTCTTCCTAAGTAATGGGTAGTTCTTAGCGAATCGGGCAATTCACCATAGCGGGAGAGATAATCGAACAATACCTTTGCTCTTTTCTCAGACAGCCAACGGTTGAATTTCACGCTTCCCTCGGGTGAGGCACCGCCCACTACGAGGATCTTTCGCAATTGATAGGCAGAGTCAGCGTAAGTGATACGCATCGTATCTGCGATTCTGTTGAGTGCTGATTGATTTTCGCGCAGGGTAGGGATGAAATTAATCTTTCCTTGTTTGAAATAAATTCTTACAGAAACTTGCCAGTCCTGATGGTTTTGAGCCGTAATACTTGCCCCATAGAACATGAAAGCCATGATCAGAATATTATTTTTTGTTAATCCGCACATTATTATCAGTAGAGTTTTAAACTCCGTTTTTATATACCTTTACTTATTTATTTAATTCCGCCTGCAAATTTAGGCAAAAAACACCCAATAATGACAAAAAGAGCGTTAATAAAATATAAATTAAATATAATTATAATACTATTGTAATAATTTCATCAAGTTATCAATAATATGTGGTAAAAAAAAACGGATATACGTTATTTGTAAATGGAATGTTTTAAAAAAGGTAATGTTTGGTGTGGCTTATGATGATTATGAGAAGTGATGGCTTACTGGTTCCGAATCATTAAAGCCCCCTTGTACGTGGTGATACAAGAGGGCTTTTCTTAGAGTGATGAGAGTGTGTGGCTACATACAGCTGGTTACCCCGAGAGAGGTGGCTATTGCGGTGAGAATGCTGATAGCAATCAGAATCACCATTTTCCAGGTATCCTTCTTCATAGACTTCTACTTTTTAAAGATCTACGTTGTCGCTGCCGCCCTCTTCACTGCCGGTATTGCCGCCGCTGGTTCCCTGGTCGCTGGTGGTTCCGCTATCGCCAGCTCCCTGCGTTCCGCTGCCTTCAGTTCCGGTAGTTCCGCTGCCGCCAGCGTTGCTGCCGCCGCCCTGGGTTCCACCACCAGTGGTTCCGTCGCCATCGCCACCTCCATCAGGAGTTTCTGGGGCATTGAGGTCCACATTGGTCTTGCCCTCCTTGATCGCCTTGATCACGGCAGCCTGAGCACTGCGGCTAGCCACGAGGTTGAATTCTGCATCCTCTAGCAGGTTCTTGAACTGCTGTCCAGGCTCCCACTGAACCTTCACGTTGGTGATGTTCTGCGCCGTAAACTTGTCGGCAGTCTCTGCGCCCTTGGAGCTGAGTAGGAGAGAGAAATCGCCCAGGTCGCCCAGTCGGATCTTCTTGCCCTCGAGCAGCATCTCTCTCATGCAATCTACTGCCATGTAGAGGATGGCGCTGATGTCGGCTCTGGAATACACGCTGCCGTGAGAAGTGATGTGCTTGGCAAACTTCTCGATGGTCATCACATCGGTGTACTGCGAGATGGCGAACGCATTCTGCTTCTCGGTCTTCACCAGGTCGGTGTCCTTCTTGTCCGGCTCCTTGCCGTCCTTCTTAGCCTGGTTGATACGTGATTTTGCCTGGTTGATCTCAAGGAGGTTTGCGTTCACGCTGCGCATTACGATGCTGTAGTTAATCATACTCTGTTCTGTTTTTAAAGTTCTTAGAATCGCAACTACCCGGAAGCCCTCGTTTTGCCCCGATTCAGGGTCTTCATTGATGACCGGCGCCTGTCATCATTTTAGACCAGCTGCGGTCTTCTATTATGACCGCCTTTTGGCACGATAGGCTGTTCCTTCGATTGCTGGTGCAAAGATACGAAGATTTTCTGTAACTACCAAATTTTTGCCTGTGATAAGGGGCGATTTTCAGCAAAACACTTACAATCCGAAACTTCGTTAAAAGACAAGCTCTATGTTCTATAGGTCGCATCTCTATGTTTTTGCGGTATAGAAAACTATGTTTTGTGTTATAAATCAGCATATTACAAAGTAATATCCATTTATAGGGAACGTATTCTGTATTCAGTATTCAGTTTTTTTCGCTCTTGTTACCATCCTCTGTATAGATAGTATATTATATATATATATAATATGAAATATCTACTTACAATTTATAACCATAGAAAGGGTAACTATCGCGAAAAAAACTGAATACTGAATACTGAACAC
The DNA here is from genome assembly GCA_900544825.1 of uncultured Prevotella sp. Classification (GTDB taxonomy): domain Bacteria; phylum Bacteroidota; class Bacteroidia; order Bacteroidales; family Bacteroidaceae; genus Prevotella. The sequence goes on from UQWP01000064.1 coordinate 17,710, forward strand.
CCTCTTAGGCACCTTACGCCATGGGGTATAATGGCAATCACCAAGTCCATGATAACCCTTGCCAAAAAAAACTAGTGTCCCGTTAAAATGAGACGATTATGAAAGTGGAGTAGGATATGTGAGCCTATTACTTTAAAAACATATCCTTAATTATTTATAAAACTTTAGGCTAACCCATCTTATAATGAAGTATTTTTCTTATATTTGCATATTATAATTGGGATTAAGGCAATGACAAAGAATACAATGGCTAACAAACTTCCTAGGAAGTTGATTCAAAAAATGGAAATCGTGGGCGAGCAGATCAAGTTTGCCAGATTGCGCCGCAACCTGAGCATGGCTCAAGTTGCAGAAAGAGCAACATGCTCAGAAGTTACACTTTGCAAGGTGGAGAAAGGATTACCAACGGTTTCCATCGGAATCTACCTGCGTGTACTCTATGCCCTTCAACTGGATGATGACATCTTGCTCTTGGCAAAGGATGACAAGCTTGGAAGGGCATTGCAGGATATGGGACTGAAGAATCGTCAAAGAGCTACTAAAAAGGGATAGAGATGGAACGACTTTTGGTTTTCGCTGATTTTAACTGGCTCGTCAGTCCAGAACTGGTGGGTGAGCTGTGCTATGAGAAATTGCGCGGCTCTGACAGCTATGCCTTTAAGTTTGATGAGAATTGGCTTAAGGTTCATGCCGGAATCAAGCTTTCAGAGGACATCAACAACTACCCTGGCATGCAATATACCCAGCCAGGAAGTGATATTTTCGGATGCTTTTCTGATGCATTGCCAGATAGGTGGGGGCGTACCTTGCTCAAAAGAAGAGAACAGATACAGGCTTCAGAAGAGAAGAGAGCTATCAGAACTCTTTCCTCTTTCGATTACCTCATGGGTATTGATGACTTCTCCAGAATGGGTGGATTTAGGTTCAAAAGGGAAATGGAAGGCGATTATATCAATGTGTCACCATCTCTCAGGATACCTCCACTAACAGAAATCAGAGAACTGATTCATGCCAGTCAGGAAGTGGAAAAATCTGAAGAGAATGATACACTGCCTGAGAAAAAGTGGATAGCACAGCTTATCCAACCCGGCACCTCATTAGGTGGCGCAAGACCTAAGGCTGGTGTCTTGGATGAAAAAGGCAATCTATGCATAGCTAAGTTCCCTTCGCGCAAGGATGACTATGACACAGGGCTTTGGGAACACTTTTCTCATCTTCTCGCTCAAAAGGCAGGAATACAGGTAGCTCAAACCAGAGTGTTAGGGGGAGTGGGAAAATATCACACACTCCTGTCCAGACGATTTGACAGAACTGATGAAGCCAAGAGAATACATTTTGCGTCATCCATGTCTCTGCTGGGATTAAAGGATGGTGATAATGCACAAGATGGGTACGGTTATCTCGATATAGTTGATTTCATCCTCCAAGGTTGCTGCAACGTAGAGAAAAATCTTCAGGAACTCTTCCGAAGGGTAGCATTCAACATCTGCATTGGAAATTCTGATGACCACTTCAGAAACCATGGTTTTCTGCTCACACCAAAAGGATGGACGCTGTCTCCTGCCTATGATATGAACCCTACTCTCAATGAATATCAGAGTCTTCTGATCAACGAATCTTCCAACAAGGCAGACATCCATGTTCTGCTTGATTCATGCGAGAGCTATATGATAAAGAAGGAGGATGCTGAAAACATCATCCAGGAGGTTCAAGCAGCTGTGAGCAAATGGGAGAATTTAGCCATTCAGCTTCAAATCCCAGGAAGAGAGATAGATATGTTTAAGGAAAGGTTCAAACTTAACCTATAATATAATGAAGTAATTATTCATAATACTTCATTATATTTTGGGTTGTTTCTTTCAGTTTCTTATCTGTGATGCTCTGACTAAGGAGTCTTCCTGCATATAAGCCCCACACGCCCTGAACCAACGGTCACCGGCCGAAGGGAAAGGGCAGAAGTATTCGGATGTGTTAGCACCCTTACGCCCTGAAGGGGCAGAAGCTCCTAGTTCAGGGCAATACCATACAAGTACTTGACAGTCATCAACTTGACAGACTGCAACGTGTGCTTGACCATATCGCATACGACAAGGAGTATTATATGCCAGAGAGATATCTGTATAGAGTATCCGCTCGTGAATACAATTCGACGGTACTGTCTGAAATCGTCCGCAGTTTGCGGACAATTTGCCTGTGATGGTGCATAGAGCTTATAAAAGGGTGTATATTGAGCATTATGACGGTCTATGTCGAGTTGGAACTGACGTTTTGCGTTGCCCTCATCTAATCTGCGGAACATTTATTTGAGGTGTTGACCTTGTCTTTCGTTTAAGGTCACAATTTGCGACCTTAAACGTGTTGTTACTTATTATTGTATGCAAAGGTAGTGCTTTTAGCCACTATTGCACAACCCCTTTTTTTGAAAAAGAACGTAAAATTATTAGTTTTATTGCTGTGATTGTACTTTTAGTAATCGCTTAACTCGTTGCACCGTACTTACTCCTTTACCACTCAACTTCGCCACATACCTAATGGTTATGTCGTTAATCCTACCCATACCCCTTGTTTTAGGGTGCATGGGTAGTTTTTTTAAAAAAAAAGGAGAAGATTATGGCTGATACAGCAAGAGAAACGGTTTGGCTATGTTAAACTTGGTTAACTTTACAGTTTTTTTTAGGAGCTTGGCTTTTTTAACAAAATAAATCGTAAATTTGCAGCGAGAAATAAAAACTTGAAGAATAAACAACATAAAAATAAACTTATGAAGAAAATCTCGTTGATAGTGATGAGCTGCATAATAGCTTGCGGACTGTTCGCCAACCACGGCATCGTGAAGGGCGGAGAAATGTCGCCTAAGGTAGAGGACACGGTATCAATTGACAAGAAAATCACTGATAGTCAATGTCTATCGAACAACTCCGACACGTTGGAAGTGGACACAGCTGGCGAAGACTCTGTTGTGAATGTGGTGGCCTACTTCTGCAAGGGCGACACCTGCGAATACTGGATATATGAGAATGAGTGGAAGGTGAACGACAAGGACACGGTGAAGACGCTCGGCGTATCCACCCAGGTGCGCCTCGTGGTAAACGATTCCACCAGCAAGGGCTATAAGATGAGCTACACCTTCCTGGACGTAAAGGCCGATTCGGTGGGCGACACCTTCCGGGACAAGATGATGGCCATAGTAGCGGAGCGCACCGCCAAGAGCGTGATAGGCACTACCATCAACTTTGAGACCGATGAATATGGTCGCATCACCAAGATTACCAATCTCTCGCAAATCAAGAAGCAGGCAAAGGCTCTCTTCAAGGCGAGCATGAAGGACATCGCCGCCATGCCCATCATGCAGGTAATGAAGAAGGCGATAGGTCTTGACTTCAGAAAAATAGGCAACCAGGCTAACACCGACGAGGTGGTGGAGGGCTACCTGGAGGAGCTGAAACTGCTCTTCGCCTTCCACGGAAGCCAATATGCCGTGGGCGAGCATCACGAGCACGAGGATGCCACCAAGGATAGCTACGCCAACGACACTTATATCAATGCCAGCCTAGAGAAGAATGGCAACTACACAATCTCCTGCGAGGTGGTCAGCATGATACCAAAGGAGACCGTGAAGGAGGTGATGGGTGGACTGATGGGTGCCTTCATGGAAGGACTGAAGGGCAAGAAGACCGAGGACGGCAAGGATCATGATGGCGACATCAAGGACTTGGACGACGAGTTTAAGAAGGAGATAGACAAGGCACTTGACCAAGATGCCCAGACCTCGGAGTATCTCAGTGTGACCTGCTTCGAGGATGGCTGGCCTAGCAGCGTGTTGAAGCAAAATAAAAATGTGATGGCTGGCCGTGGCAAGCTGAAGCAGAAACTCATTGAGGCTTGCCGATTCGCACAGCGCGAGAAATGATGAACTATTTCGACCTGTACAGATTGAATACAAGGTGAAGGATGCCAACTTTATTGTATTAACAGACTCTGTTGTTAATGAGCCAGAGGGTGAGACTGCAAAATTTTATGTGTTGAAAAAAGTAAAAAATATGCGACTTATAAAAAACGTTGATAGCATTTTTGCTACTCACGATTTTTATAAGTCGTGACACATTACTTGATTATTTATTCAAAAATTCTAAGCAAACCATACATTATAGACCCAAAACCAACAACATATCCTTTAAGATAATTAATATAGTTTATTGTAAAACTCGGTGGAAAATTACGCCTGTCTTTGTATGTGATATTTAGGAATGTAATACCATAGGATATTGCACAAATACTATCATATCTTTTAAATAAGATGGTTGTTATTCCTAAGCATATCATCAAAATTGAAAAAATCAAGTAAGTGCCATTTTTTTATGGCACTTACCGACTTTTGTTTGACTAGCATGTGTGTTGTCTAATGGGTGCAAGTCCCTAACGAGCCC
>UQWP01000065.1 GCA_900544825.1 uncultured Prevotella sp.
CCTGATGTTGAATTTCTATGCAAAGATAATAAAAAAAAACAATATACAATGAAGATCCTGCATACATTTCGACTCAATCGGGTAAAGTGGCACCACTGGTTATTGCTGGTACTGCTCATCCTCGTTACTCTTACCAAGATGATTCCTCTATGGGGATTCATCTACACCACCCGTATCTATCCGATTATCGGCACACTTCTCTCTCCCATCTCAGGATTTTTTCCTTTTGCCGTAGGCGATATCTTCATCGCTCTCAGCATTGCCTGGGTTATCTTCTATCCCATCTATGAGATAGGATTGAGAAAGAAGCTTGCCAGGCGATACTTCTTCCTGGCAGCAAAGAGAGGCAGCTATCCCAAGAAGAAGGTTGTATTCGGAAGAGTGGCAAAATACCTGCTTTGGGTATATGCCTGGTTCTATATCGTCTGGGGATTGAACTACTCCCAACCGAATATCTATGATAGAATAGGTATGAAGCCGGTGGAAGTAAGCGAAGCTAAATTCAAGGCATTCGCCTACCAATATGCCGACAGCCTTAACGCTTTAAGCATTGCCTCCGATAGCATTGCAGGGAAAAGCAATGCCGGGAAGAGCATTTTCTCTGATAGCATCGTGGATGATGGCTTGAAGAATCGGGTGCGGGATGCGGTTCTGAAGGAATATAACAAAATAGGTTATAAGGAAGGTATCAACAAGCCTTTTAACCAGCATCCTCATGCCAAGACGATGGTATTCACACCCCTCAGTTCGATGTCGGGCGTTACCGGAAGCATGGGACCTTTCTTCTGTGAGTTTACGCTTAATGGAGATATTCTCCCCCACGATTATCCAGCCACCTATGCCCACGAGTTTGCCCACTTTCTGGGTGTAGCCAACGAGGGTGAAGCGAATTTCTACAGCTATATCGTGTGCACGGCATCGGCAGATAAGCAGGTGAGATTCAGCGGATATTACCACATCTTCTTCCATGTATTGAATAATGTATTCGATATCCTCGGCGAAAAGGAGGGAGAAAGATTCCTGAAACACATCCGTCCCGAGATTATCCAGCGTGCAAAGAGCGACCGCCACTACTGGCTCAGCAAGCGCTGCAAGGCATTGGATGCCGCTCAGGATTTCATCTTTGAACTCTACCTCAGGGGCAACCATGTGGCAGAAGGCAGGAAGAGCTATTCGGGCGTTATCGGCTTGATACTGGCTTGGGAAGAAAAAAAAGGCTAGTATGCCCTCGCATGCCAGCCTTTTTAAAAGTTTTCGCATATTTTTTTCGATGCCAGCTTAATCTTCCCCTTCTTTCTTCTTTTAATATATAGAGAGGAGAAAAAAGGAGCAAAATCTCCTGTTTCTCAAAGAAAAAGTATATATTTGCAATCGAATTGCGGATATCAAAAAGATATATCTATATGAAGAAAGAAAAAAAATTGAAGGCATTGGAAAGTTTATCGGATGATGAAATTCTGCAGGGTTTCAAGGATGCCGGTGCCAGAATCATGAGGGAGTATTACTACGGATACTGCCGGGTGGCTTATTGCATCTACGATAAGCGATATGACCTGCAGCACAAGCCGGGCATGGATTTCTTCTCGCTGGCTCACGAATACTATCTCTATCTCTGCGAACACGACTTCAAGCCGCTGGAAGACAGAAAGCCGAGCATGTCGCTCAAAACCTGGATGGTGAATGGTTTCCGATTCCTGCTGCTGGACAAACTGAAGGAAGTGGTAAAGGAGCATCGCTTCGAGAGTTTCGAGGCACGACAGGAAAGCCGAAAGAGCCGGATAATATGAAAGATGTATTGAAAATTATTCCTTGCACATAAAAGTTTTTCTTTCAAAAAAAGTCTCAAAGTATCATTACTTAGTAAAAATAACATTATAAACACCTGATACATTGCAACATACGGAAATGAAACTTTTGATATATTTTACAGAAAAGTCTCATCGAAATATCATAAAATCGCAAGAAGTATCATAAAATATGGCTTTGAGTCGATTTAAAAGGCTAAAAAAGAAGTGTCTACTATTCCAGTTTTATAAAATTGATAGCGTCTACTTTTTCAGGATATAAAGAATGTAAACACAAACTAGGAATAAGAGGAAAGATTGACAAGTTGGATTAGGAATAAAAGCACATAACGTGGTCTGTAAGAGACCATTAAGCGGTCTGTAAGAGACCATCAAGGGGGCACTCAGGGACCAAGTGTCGGGCATTGAGAGAACAAGTAACGGGCACTCATTGCCCGTACAGTGGGCATCGAGTACCCAAAGTGTCGGATGATTTTTGGGCACTTCATGCGAGTCGGCGGCTTCGCTATTATGCATGATGCTTTATGACGATTTTGTGATGGTTTTAGGATGATTTTGTGATGCCTTTTGGATGATTATGTAATACTACTATGCCAATTTCATGATACTTCTATCACATTTATGATACTTCGATGATACTTTTCTGCAAAATAATCAGAAAAGTATCATTCCCATATATTATTATGTATTAGATGTTTACATCTGTATTTAACCAAAAAGATGATACTTTGAGACTTTTTTCATGAAAAAACTTTTTTTCGTGTGCGTATAAGATGGGCGGTAAATCTAAAAAGTATCTGATATAATACCTTATAGATACCCCCTAGAATTACGTCCTGACGTAGTCTTAACTACATGGCGACGTAATCTTTCCTACGTCCCGATGCAGAGATTCCTGCGTCGCCATGTAATTTCAAGGACATCGGGAGAGATTATACGGATAACCAGGCAAGAATCGTATTTATAAAACGGTAGATTCACATGTACAACAAAGATGTTATGAGCAAAATAAGGCTCCTAAAATTTGGTATTATCAAAGAAAAGCCGTAACTTTGTAGCAATAAAAACAAGTAAATATGACGAATCATGATTTTTGGATGTCCATCAGCGACATAATCAATGAAGGATTTACATCTGAAGGTCTAGCAAAATTAGATGATTATGCAGAACAATTCAGTACTGGAAAGATCTTATATAAACGATTTTCACCGTCAGAGCAGCTTGGCTGCGTTAAAGGGGGAACAATACATGTTATTGCATCCATACTCGCGGGAGCAGAAGTTGGCACAGATCAACTCTCTGCGCCAGAACACAGTTTCAAAAGAGAACAGCAACTTGGAAAGATCCAAGAAAAACGCATAGAAAGCTGGGCTAAAAAAGCAGGATGCTGGGTAGATGACACTAGCATCTACAACCAAACCTTGGGCGATAAATTAGCACAAGGTGGTGAAGCTATTGTATATGATAATGGTAATTCTGTACTAAAAGTAATCGGCCTAGACTATTTCATACAACCAATTTTGGCTTTGGACAGAATTTCGTTACACAATGCTTACTTTGAACAAACCAAGATGTTTGTATTGGGATTCGGTAGAAACTCTATGGGCGACTTTATGATTATTGTTACCCAAACTTTCTTTCAAGGTAACCAAATGACCGAAGAAGATATTGAAGAGTATACGGAACGCATTGGATTTAATCTGGTGAATCCAAGAAATTGGACATACTCCACACCAGGTATATACCTAAGTGATATGCACAACGAGAATGTTTTACGTGGCCATGATGGAGTGGTTTATGTCATAGATTGCGACATTCGAATAAACACACCAGAACTAAAGGCTGGTGGCACACGAACTTTAACAACAGAAGTTGAATTTATAAAAGAATAAAGACATGGCAAAAGAGCTATATTAGCAATGATTGAAAAATTAAAGAAAAGAGGATTGATATAAAAAATAGCAAAAGCAGCACGATTTATCATGCAGCTTTTGCTATTCCCATCTTATTTAGTTTACTCGTTTGCAGGTAATTCTCTGCTTATACTGAGGTCCATCCTTTACTTCTCCTCAAAGTAACTACCCACTTCCATCTTGCAATCCATCGCACGGAACTTGTTGTAGCGCTCGCGGGCTCTGTTTTCTCTTGCAAACATCGCCTTGGTGCCAGCCTCATCTTCTGAAAACTGGAGGTGGTTGTCGATGCCCATACCATGAGCAATGTTCTCCACATCAAGATCATCGGTGCCGATGAAGGTAAAGGTCCAGTTCTGCTTCTTCAACTTCTCTATGAGGTTCTTGATCATCTTCAGATTATACTCCTCACTGCAGTTCTCCTCACCATCCGTAATGATGGTTACCAGCCTGGTGCTCGATAATGCTCATGCTGCCACTCTCATCTACTACCAAAAGATTGAATACTCGTTTCATAACTTATTTCTCCTATTTATCTTAATTGTTCAACATAATTTTATAAGCAAGAAGAACTATTCCCTGCTTCTATTTATCCCTTAAAAGAAAGAATAGAGGGGAAAATTAAGAAAAGGTACATAAAAAATTTGCTTGTATCGTTATTTTTTGTAATTTTGCAGAAAATAAGAAACAAGCGTATGGGCAATATGAAATATCCGATAGGCATACAGAGCTTTGAGAAAATCATCACAGAAGGATATCTTTATATAGATAAGACTCAGATGATTTATGATATGGTAGAAAATGGTAAGATTTACTTTCTGAGTCGTCCCAGACTATTCGGAAAGTCACTCCTCGTATCTACACTTGAATGCTATTTCCAAGGAAGGAAAGAACTGTTCAAGGGCTTGGCCATTGATAACCTGGAAACCGACTGGAAGCAATATGCGGTATTTCATCTTGATTTCAACGGCAAGGATTTCACACAAGCCGGTCAGCTGGAAAAGACGCTGATTGATTTCGTTGAATCGCAAGAAGCCATCTACGGCAAGGCTCCCTTTGCTTCCACCCTCGGTGACAGATTCATTGACGTTCTGAGAAATGCCCACGAAAAAACAGGACTTCGCGCCGTTGTTCTTATTGATGAATACGACAAGCCTCTGCTAGACGTCTTGGATTCTACTCTGAAGACAACCGACTCTGATGGCAACGAGCGATTGCTGGAAGACAGACATCGAGAATTTCTGAAAGGCTTCTACAGTGTATTCAAAGCAGCCGACAAAGACCTGCAATTCGTTCTGCTTACGGGAGTTACCAAGTTTTCGCAAGTAAGCGTATTCAGCGGTTTCAACCAACCTGAAGACATCAGTCTTTCCGCCCACTTCGATACGCTCCTAGGAATCACGGAAGACGAGTTGCGCTCAACCTTTGCGCAGCAAATCGCAGAAATGGCCGAGGAATATGATGTTTCAAAGGAAGAAATACTGACAAAACTGAAACGCCAGTTTGACGGCTACCATTTCAGCCGCAGAATGCGAGGCGTATATAATCCTTTCAGCATCTTGCGCGCCTTCAAGGAAATGCTCATCGACGACTATTGGTTCAAAACGGGTTCACCCACCTATCTGGTTCGCCTACTGGCTCATAGCGATGAAAACATCAACGAACTGGTGGGGAAATATTATCCCACTAATTGTTTTGAAGAGTTATCCATCGATTGCCCTTTATCAATAATATTCCAAAACGGATACTTGACCATTAAAGAATGGGCAAAAAATACAAATTCATATTTATTGGATTTTCCGAACGACGAAGCAAGAAGGGGATTCGTCAGCTTGCTGGCAGCATCAAAAACAGGAACAATAGATGATTGGGGAGAGAATTGAATCTCTCCCCGATAGCATTTTTATAAATCACATATTTATTATATAAGGAGATGAAAGAAGTATTGATAGTAAGCATCGGCAGCTTCTTCGGGGGCGGCATAAGATATTGGATTTCCAAGATGGTGCAATCCTGCACGGTGATTGCCTTTCCTTTCGGCACAATGGCGGTGAATGTGGCAGGATGCCTCATCATCGGGTTTCTCTCGGGATTGAACTGGCGGGAAGGGGGATGGATGTCGCCATCTGCCAAACTGCTGCTCACTACGGGGTTCTGCGGAGGATTCACCACCTTCTCTACCTTCATGAACGAGGGGGCGGGATTGATGAAGGAGGAAAACTACCTTTATATGATGCTCTATCTCTTCGGAAGCCTGGCGCTGGGGCTTATCGCCGTACTCGCCGGGCACTATCTGGCGAAGATTATCGCATAAAAGACTTCGGAGAACAGAAAGAAGAAGAACCCGGATTGCCGAGAAAGAAGACCGGAGAAGGGAAAGAAGAAGAACCCGAATTGCCGCATAAAATACAGAAGATAGGATTCCATCAGATAAAGAATTGATGAAAATTCTATCTTTTTTATTATTTTATATTTTCAAAATGCCTTAATTACGAAATTTATTCGTAAATTTGCAGAAAATAATCTGCACTCGACAATTTGAAAGCAAGCTTTCATTGTACTCGTTTGCTTAATTTTTGCACCAATGAATACAGTAGATACAAACAATATAAAATGGAGCGAGAATGTGATCATCGCTGATGCCGATTATATCGACCGAGTGGCTTTCGACCTGACAGTCAACTTCGAGCGAATGATCAACCGTCGCATCCAGCCAGCAGATATGGCTCAATGGGCAGTGTGCATTGCCCTTGACGGAGGACTCAGAGAGGGGGAGCACGAGACGCAAGTGGTGCTTATCCACGACAAGGAATCTCTGGCGATGAAGAACTTCCGCCCTTCCAACTACGAAAAGGATCTCAACGCCCAGGCTTTCAAGGATGATAAGCTGGGAGAATTCATCTTCGCCTCTTATCCTACCGAAGAAAAGATGGTGGGAAAGGATGAGTTCCTCATAGAAGTGGCACGCACCGTATGCAACACCAAGGAGGTGAAAAGGGTGATGGTGATTCCGAACTCGGAAGATGGAGACGCCTATGACCAGCTGAGAGATATGCTGAGAAAGGTGGAGGATGACGACAAGCGCATCACTCTCTTTGCGATGCAACCTATGCCGGGAGGAAACTTCCGACAGGAGATTCTGGGGTACTCGCTGATGAACGCCCTCGGAATCTCGGCTAAGGAGATAAAATAAACATTAAAACAATAAACATAAATAAAAAACAAGATTATAAATGAGTAGAGTACTTATGATTGGCGCAGGTGGCGTGGCTACCGTGGCTGCCTTCAAGATCGTCCAGAACCAGGACGTTTTCACCGAGTTTATGATTGCTAGCCGTCGCAAGGAAAAGTGCGACAAGCTGGTTAAAGATATCCATGCCAAGGGCTACAAAATGGATATTCAGACGGCTGAGGTGGATGCCGACGACGTTGAGCAGTTGAAGGCTCTCTTCAATAGCTACAAGCCTGAGCTTGTCATCAACCTCGCTTTGCCTTATCAGGATCTCACCATCATGGATGCTTGTCTGGCTTGCGGCTGCAACTATATGGATACTGCTAACTATGAGCCTAAGGACGAGGCTCACTTCGAGTACTCTTGGCAGTGGGCTTACAAGGATAAGTTCGAGCAGGCAGGTCTCTGCGCTATCCTCGGCTGCGGTTTCGACCCAGGTGTATCCGGCATCTTCACCGCATACGCTGCCAAGCATCACTTCGATGAGATTGAGGTGCTTGATATCGTGGATTGCAACGCCGGTAACCATCACAAGGCTTTCGCAACCAACTTCAACCCTGAAATCAATATCCGCGAGATTACCCAGAAGGGACTCTGGTATAAGGATGGCGAATGGATTGAAACCGATCCATTGTCTATCCACAAGCCTCTCACCTACCCTAACATCGGCCCTCGCGAGAGCTATCTGATGCATCACGAGGAGTTGGAGAGCTTGGTGAAGAACTACCCTACCATCAAGGAGGCACGTTTCTGGATGACCTTCGGTCAGCAGTATCTCACATACCTCGACTGCATTCAGAACCTCGGCATGAGCCGCATCGACGAAATCGAATACGAGGCTCCATTGGCAGACGGTTCCGGCAAGACAGCCAAGGTGAAGATTGTTCCTCTGCAGTTCCTCAAGGCAGTATTGCCTAACCCACAGGATCTCGGCGAGAACTATGATGGCGAAACATCCATCGGTTGCCGCATCCGTGGTAAGAAGGATGGCAAGGAGCGTACCTATTACGTATATAACAACTGCAAGCACCAGGAGGCTTACAACGAGACAGGCATGCAGGGCGTAAGCTACACCACTGGTGTGCCAGCCATGATAGGCGCGATGATGTTCCTGAAGGGCATCTGGAAGAAGCCAGGCGTATGGAACGTAGAGGAGTTCGACCCAGATCCATTCATGGAGCAGTTGAACAAGCAGGGATTGCCATGGCACGAGGTGTTTGATGGCGATTTGGAGATTGATTAAACTTTAAACATTAAAAGAATATGGCAAAAGAGATAGAAGAGGGCAAACTGACCCCCAACGAGGGAAAACTGAAAGCCCTCCAGGCAGCTATGGCGAAGATTGAGAAAGACTTCGGCAAGGGCTCCATCATGAAGCTCGGCGATGAACACGTAGAGAACATCGAGGTGATTCCTACAGGTAGTATCGCTCTCGACAATGCATTGGGCGTAGGCGGTTATCCTAGGGGACGTATCATTGAGATCTATGGTCCTGAATCTTCTGGTAAGACTACCCTGGCCATCCATGCCATCGCAGAGGCTCAGAAGGCCGGCGGTATTGCTGCCTTCATCGATGCCGAGCACGCTTTCGACCGCTTCTATGCAGCCAAGCTGGGCGTGGACGTGGATAACCTGTGGATTTCACAGCCAGACAATGGTGAGCAGGCATTGCAGATTGCCGATCAGCTGATCAGCTCTGCAGCCGTAGATATCGTGGTAGTTGACTCTGTGGCAGCCCTGACTCCTAAGAAGGAAATCGAGGGCGACATGGGTGATAACGTGGTAGGTCTTCAGGCACGATTGATGAGCCAGGCACTCCGCAAGCTCACTTCTACCATCAGCAAGACCAACACTACCTGCATCTTCATCAACCAGTTGCGCGAGAAGATCGGTGTGATGTTCGGCAACCCAGAGACAACCACCGGTGGTAACGCCTTGAAGTTCTATGCATCTGTTCGCCTGGATATCCGCAAGGCAACAGCCATCAAGGATGGTGAGGACGTGGTAGGTAACCTGGTTCGCGTGAAGGTTGTGAAGAACAAGGTGGCGCCTCCTTTCCGCAAGGCAGAGTTCGATATCATGTTCGGCGAAGGCATCAGCCGTGCCGGCGAGGTATTCGGGTTGGCAGTAGCCAACGGCATCATCGACAAGAGCGGCAGCTGGTATAGCTACGGCGGCTCAAAGCTCGGACAGGGTGCAGATGCCTGCAAGGCATTGCTCAAGGATAATCCTGAGCTTCTCGATGAGTTGGAAGCAAAGGTTCGCGAGGCACTCGCTGCCAAGGATCAGAAGTAGAATCAGATAAGGCTTACACCTTATTATATATAGGGCTTTATCTGAAAGAAAGAGTTCCCTATAAAAAATAGGAATCAAGATATGAGGAATGCGACATTTTATCGCTCCTTTTATCTTGATTCCTTTTATTTTGTCAGTACCTGGCTGACAGCTTGTCAGCCAAAACCGGAAAAACACAGAAAAATTCAGCCAAATCCAGCAAAAAATCCCTTGGCACGCGCTTTGTTAGTTAGGAAGCGTGAACGCTGAGTTCAGGAGGTTCCCGACAGATGCATATCTTCGGCAGGCTTCCCCGAAGGCAGCAGTTCATGAGATAAATAACATATTAATAACGAAAAAAATAAAAAAAGATATAATCATGGGAAAAGTAATTGGAATTGACTTGGGTACCACAAACAGTTGTGTTGCCGTTTTCGAAGGTAGCGAACCAGTTGTAATCGCTAACAGTGAAGGTAAGCGTACTACTCCATCAGTAGTAGGTTTCGTTAAGGATGGTGACCGCAAGGTGGGTGATCCTGCTAAGCGTCAGGCCATCACAAACCCTAAGAACACTGTATATTCTATCAAGCGTTTCATGGGTGAGACATACGCTCAGAGCCAGAAGGAAGCTGAGGCAATGCCTTACACAGTGGTAAACGAGGGTGGTTATCCACGTGTTGAAATCGAGGGTCGCAAATATACTCCACAGGAGATTTCTGCAATGGTTCTCCAGAAGATGAAGAAGACTGCAGAGGATTATCTCGGACAGGAGGTTACAGATGCTGTCATCACAGTTCCTGCTTACTTCTCTGACTCTCAGCGTCAGGCAACTAAGGAGGCTGGTCAGATTGCAGGTTTGAACGTTCAGCGTATTGTCAATGAGCCTACAGCCGCAGCTTTGGCTTACGGTGTTGACAAGGCTAACAAGGATATGAAGATTGCCGTATTCGACTTGGGTGGTGGTACATTCGATATCTCTATCCTGGAGTTCGGTGGCGGCGTATTCGAGGTACTTTCTACCAATGGTGATACTCACCTGGGCGGTGATGACTTCGACCAGGTAATCATCAACTGGTTGGCTGATGGCTTCAAGGCAGAGGAAGGCGTAGATCTCCGCAAGGATCCTATGGCTATGCAGCGCTTGAAGGAGGCAGCTGAGAAGGCTAAGATTGAGTTGTCTAGCTCTACATCTACCGAAATCAACTTGCCATACATCACAGCCGTTGACGGTATGCCAAAGCACTTGGTTAAGACTTTGACCCGTGCACAGTTCGAGCAGTTGGCTCACAACCTGATTCAGGCTTGTCTTGTACCTTGCCAGAATGCCGTTCGTGACGCTAAGCTCTCTACATCAGATATCGACGAGGTTATCTTGGTTGGTGGTTCAAGCCGTATCCCAGCCGTTCAGACACTCGTTAAGAACTACTTCGGCAAGGAGCCTTCTAAGGGCGTTAACCCAGATGAGGTTGTTGCAGTAGGTGCAGCTATCCAGGGTGCTATCCTGAACAAGGAAGAGGGTGTTGGTGACATCGTATTGCTCGACGTTACTCCATTGACTCTCGGTATCGAGACCATGGGTGGTGTAATGACCAAGCTCATCGACGCTAACTCTACCATCCCTTGCAAGAAGAGCGAGGTATTCTCTACAGCAGCTGATAACCAGACAGAGGTTACCATCCACGTATTGCAGGGTGAGCGCCCAATGGCAGCTCAGAACAAGAGCATCGGTCAGTTCAACCTGACAGGTATCGCTCCAGCTCGTCGTGGT
Source organism: uncultured Prevotella sp. (assembly GCA_900544825.1). Taxonomy (GTDB): domain Bacteria; phylum Bacteroidota; class Bacteroidia; order Bacteroidales; family Bacteroidaceae; genus Prevotella. The sequence continues at coordinate 10,993 of UQWP01000065.1, forward strand.
GTTCCTCAGATTGAGGTTACCTTCGATATCGATGCCAACGGTATCTTGAATGTATCAGCTAAGGATAAGGCTACCGGTAAGGAGCAGAGCATCCGCATCGAGGCTTCATCTGGCTTGAGCGAGGACGAGATCAACCGCATGAAGGCAGAGGCAGAGCAGAACGCTGCTGCTGATAAGGCTGAGCGCGAGAAGATCGACAAGATGAACCAGGCAGACAGCATGATCTTCACCACCGAGAACTTCCTGAAGGATAACGGTGATAAGATTCCTGCAGACAAGAAGCCAGGCATCGAGCAGGCTTTGCAGCAGTTGAAGGATGCTCATAAGGCAGGTGATGTTGCAGCTATCGATTCAGCTATCAACAACTTGAACACCGTAATGCAGGCAGCTTCTCAGCAGATGTACCAGGGCGGTCAGCAGGCAGGTCCTCAGGGTGCACAGGGTGGCCAGCAGGCACAGGGTGCTAACGATGGCGCTCAGGATGTTCAGGATGCAGACTTCGAGGAGGTTAAGTAATCTCTCTCACCATAGAGAAGTTATTAGATTAGCATAAAGATCAAAGGCGTGTAAGGCTCTGAAAATGAGTTTTACACGCCTTTTTTCGTGTCTTTATGTTTTTTTATATATCTGCTTATGGCTTTATCGCAGAAAAATATGTATATTTGCAAGTTATGAAGGGGCGGAAGTTCCAGCAAGAGAAGAAAAAGACAAGTTCAAGTAAAAGAAGGAAAGGAAACGGGATATGGCAAAGAAAAGACCGCAGGTAGCACTGGTTTATGATTTTGACGGGACATTATCTCCCGGCAATATGCAGGAGTTCGGATTCATCCAGGCAACCGGAAAGACAAAAGAAGAATTCTGGGATAAAAACCGGAAGCTGGCCGTGGGCAAGGATGCCAACGGCATCTTGACCTATATGTATATGATGCTGGATGAAGCAAAGAAGAACCATATCTCGCTCACCCGCGAATCCTTCCAGAGCTTCGGCAGGAATGTAGAGCTCTTCCGTGGCGTGAAGCAGTGGTTCTCGTTTATCAACGAATATGGTGCAAGCATCGGATTGGAGATCAAGCACTACATCAACTCCTCGGGATTGAAGGAGATGATAGAGGGCACACCCATCGCCCACGAATTCGAGAACATCTATGCCTGCTCGTTTCTCTATAATGAGGATGGCATCGCCTACTGGCCAGCCGTAGCCGTGGATTATACCACCAAGACGCAGTTTCTCTTCAAGATCAACAAGGGCATCCGTCAGGTGAGCGACAACCGGAGGGTAAACCAGTTTATCCCCGACAGCAAGCGCCCTATCCCTTTCCCGCGAATGATTTATTTCGGGGATGGAGAAACCGATGTGCCCTGCATGAAGATGGTGAAGGAGCACGGCGGCCATTCCATTGCCGTATATGATACGCCCGAGAAGGAGGCGATGGCATGCCAGCTGGTTAGGGAAGGCCGTGCCAACTTTATGTGCACGGCGAACTACAGCAAGGGAAGCGTGATGAACATCATCGTGAAGCGAATTTTGGATAAGATCAAGGCGGATTTCGAATTCGATAGATTGATAGAGGTGAACCAGAAGAAGGCGTGGAAGTAGAGGTGGCTTGACAGGAGGAAGGAGGACAGGCGATGGAATCGCCTGGAACGGAGGCAAGAGGGGGACTTGCAACTTGAAGCGAGGGGCTTTTTGCTGAAACGCTGGAAAGAAAAAGAAAGAAATATAATATTAATAAATAATTAATGGGAAGAAACAAATACTCAGCAGGAGAAATCAAGGAAATCGGAAAGTTGCTGCGCCTGAAGAATGCCGGCAACCGTTTGCAACAGAAATTGATACGACACGACCTTCGCGTGGATTATGAATTCAACATCTCTGACTTCAATGAGCCGGGCAAGGCTTTCGGCGAAGAGGAACTGCAGGATGCCATCAAGCGTGGCGTCATCCAGATTCTCGACGATGCCACCATCGAAGCCATGAAGGCGAAGCGTGCTAGAGACAAGGCTCGCGATGAAGCAGAGAAGCAGAAGGATGCCATCGCCAGCGGTGAGCAAACCGATTGGCAGGAGGCTATGAAGGAGTGGAACGAATGGGAAAATTCTAAAGAAAAATAAATGTTAGAATCGAATTCCGAAGGAGATTCCGTGATTATGAATTCCGAAGGAGATTCCGAGGATTTATTGAATTATAAATAAGAAAAGATATTATGGCTAAAGTATTAATCAAGACTTCAGAGGGCGACATCAAGGTGCGCCTCTACGACGAGACTCCTCAACATCGTGACAACTTCCTGAAGTTGGCGAAGGAGGGATATTTCGATGGTACACTCTTCCACCGTGTCATCAAGGATTTCATGATCCAGGGCGGCGACCCTGACAGCAAGGGCACTCCCAAGGGCAAGATGCTGGGCACGGGCGGACCTGATTACACCATCCCAGCCGAGTTTGTTTATCCACAGCTTTTCCACAAGCGCGGTGCCTTGAGCGCTGCCCGCCTGGGCGACGAGGTGAACCCTGAGCGTGAGAGCAGCGGCAGCCAATTCTATATCGTTTGGGGTAAGACCTACAAGCAGAATGAACTGAAGCAGATGGAGAAGCAGATGGGCATGCAGATGGAGCAGAATATCTTCAACCAGCTTGCCAAGGAGCACCACGATGAAATCATGAACTTCCGCCGCAACCGCGACCGCGAAGGCTTGATGAAGCTGCAGGATGAACTGGTGGATGAAACCAAGAAGCGCTGCAAGGAACAGGGATACCCTAAGTTTACCGAGGAGCAGAAGAAGGCTTACACCGAGGTGGGCGGCACCCCATTCCTCGACAACCAGTACACCGTTTTCGGTGAGGTAGAGGAAGGCCTTGACGTAGTGGAGAAGATTCAGAACTGCGAAACCATGCGTGGTGACCGCCCTAAGGAGGATATCAGCATGGATATCTCTGTTATAGAGGAATAAAAGCGCAGCTCGCTGACTGATAGCTGCTGACCGGGGATTGGAAATCCCCGGAACGGTGGCTAGACAGGAGACAGAAGGGGGAAAAGCTGGCTACGGCTTTAAGTCGCTTCAACCATTCATTTGTATTAAATAAAAAACAAACAAATCAAAATGAAAATGATTCATGGAAAAATGAAGAAGGGCATCACGGCAAGAAGCCTGATGATGCTCCTAGCATTGGCAGGTTCTAACTACTGCCATGCACAGCAAGCTACTCCTGCGAAGAATGCAGAAGAGGCAAAGGCACAAGCTACCATCGTGGTTAGCAATCCAACTTCCATCCCCCGCACGGAGCTTATCTCTCTCAATATGAGCGAGATGAAGGCGAAGCTGGGCAATGCCACCCCCAAGAAGGGAGAGGCTTATATCGTGAAGAACAAGCGAGGACAGCAGATCGGCTCGCAGATTACTCACGATGGACTTCTGCTCATCAATGCCAGCGTGCGCCCTCACGGCTCTGCCACTTACTACGTGAGCATCGGCAAGCCTTACCAGCAGAAGGTTTATGCCACCGGCGCTCTCTATAAGATAAGAAAAGACGATATCGCCTGGGAGAACGACCGTTGTGCCTACCGCGTATATGGCCCTGCCCTTCAGAAGACCGGCGAGCGCTCCTTCGGCACTGACATCTGGGTGAAGAACACTCCTGATACCGTGGTTTACGAGCGATACATCAAGGATATGAACGGAAACATGAGGGGCGATAAGATGGATGCCAAGGTGAGAGCCTTGCAGAAGCAGGAGAAGTCTTTGGAAAGCCAAGCCAGGAATGAAAAGAACAAGGCAAAGGCTGCCAAACTCGAGAACCAGCTGAAGGCTTTGCAAGCTCAGCGCAAGTCTCTTCAGGCAGAATCACGAGAGACGGATATCCTCTCCTCCTTCCATCTCGACCATGGCAACGGATTGGATCCTTATCGTGTGGGCGCTACCCTGGGATTGGGTGCACCAAGCCTGATGGTGGGCAAGAACCAGGTTCTGCCTTACTGCTACAAGGATTACAGGATATTGGATAACGGTCCGCTCCGCTTCACCGTAGAACTGACTTACAACCCATCTGCCGTAGGCGATATGAAGAACGTGGTGGAACACCGCATCATCTCGCTCGACAAGGGCAGCAACTTCAACAAGATGACCGTATGGTATGACGGCTTGACCACTCCTACCGATTTCGCCACCGGTTTCCCAATCCACGAGGAGGATACGGAGACGAAGACCTTCGCCAAGGATTACGTAAGCTATGCCGACCCTACTGATAACGTAGAGGTGAACAACTCGCAGGTTTTCGTGGGCGTACTCTTCCCAGAAGGCATCGACCACACCTACTACCAGCTCTTCGACAAGAAGCACGATGGTGCCACCGGCCATGCTCTCGGCTTGAAGCGTGGCTTGAAGAACCAGGAGAAGTACAGCTATTACTTCGGTGCTGCATGGAGCAAATATGATGTAAGGAGCTATGCCGAATGGCAGATCCGCATCAAGGATTACCTGGATGCATTGAAGACTCCTCTCCAGGTTGAGGTGAAATAGAAACTTCGAATACAACATTTTTATCTCACTAGGAAATATTAGTTTCTTCACAGTGTAAATGTTTGTAATCCACAGAGAAAGTTATGTTCCGCAGTATTGAACTTAAGTTCAACACTGCGGAATACAAGTTCAGCACTTCTGAACATAGGTTCAAAAGTGCTGAATATAGTTTTTAATTAAGAGTAGAAGAAATACCCGTTCTGCTAAAATCTTAATTCATTTATTGCAATCAATTTACTTCGTCATCTCGAAGCCAATGCGCACGCCATCGTAGTTATCCACAATGCTGCTCACGGCACTCATCGTAGTGCTGCCGGTAAGATTCAGCTTGCTCAGGGTCTTGATCAGGGTGAGCAGCTTCTTCTGCTCGAAGAGAAGGCTGATGCCATTGGTGGTGCGGGTGGCAAAACCCGACATACTCAGCAGCAAGCCCTTCAGCTGGATGGCATGCGTCTTCTCATCGAAGGTATAGGTGCCGCTCCATGACTTGCCGTCGATTTTGGCAGCAAAGGTGCCATCGGTCTTGAAGGTAAAGTAGGTATTGCTCTTGCTGAAGCCGAACTTGGTGTAGTACTTGCTCAGATCCTCCTCTATCTTGTTGGCAGCAATCTCGCCGCCAGCCTTTGCCAGCAGGTTCTCTGATGTGAAGGCGCAACCTGGCTTGCTGTACTTCCAGGTGTGGGCGCAGAGATCTGCCTGCGAGAAGGTGGCAGAACCAATCACATTGTTCAGAATGCCATTGATGATGCTGCTGCCGGTAGAGCTGCTGCCGGTAGTAGTGCCGCCTCCCAGCAAACCGCCTAATACGCCTGCCACTACGCTTCCTGCAGAATAACCGCTATTGGTGGTTGCCGAAGTAGATGTGGCAGGAGTAGATGCCGAAGAAGATGAAGTAGATGTTGCTGCTGAAGATGTGGTAGCAGCTGAAGAAGAAGTAGTCTTCTTGGCAGTAGTCTTCTTGGTAGTAGTTTTCTTCTTCGATGTCTTTTTAGTTGTTTTCTTCACAGGCATCAATTCAGAAAGTGAAGCCTCCTGAACAGCTTCATTCATTGCGCATACATTGCTGCCGGAAGTGCAGGCAAGCACCAGGGCAGCCATTAAAAATACCTTTTTCATTTTTTACTTTCTATTTATTATAATTGTAACTTTCGTTTTAAAAATGCATCCTGCTTATATGATGCAGCGTTTTCTTTTTCGCTGCAAAGTTCGCACTTTTTCCGCAAATAACAAAAAAAATTGCTTATTTCATCATTATTTGTTATTTTCTTAGACGAAAGAGATGCCAAAAAGTTCAAATATCGTTCAGAAATTGGCATAAATGTTTCATTTTTTTGACATACATCAAAAAAGAACGATTATTAGCATAAATTTCTCAAAAAGTGTACCCGAATATGATAAGAAAGCCCTATCTTTGCACCGTTAACAAATCACAATAGGTTATGAATGATTTAATTAAGGTCAACACAATGAGTGAGAACAAGGCATTGAACAAGTGCCAGGAGATTCTCAACGAACGCCGTGAGGCACTTGCTTCTAAGGCGAAGAAGAATGACTAAGGGTAACTTTCGCAAGAGAGTGCTCTTGAGGAAATTACGTAAGAGAGAAAGGAAATTACGTAAAAAGATTATTTTCAGAATGACTCTTTGATACCACAAAGAGAAAAAAGGCAAAAAGTCCCGTTGGCGAGTAAAATCGTTCAACGGGACTTTTTTGATATTTATGCTGATCGGGATGATATCCCACAGAGATATTATTCCTTACTCTTCTCAGCCTTCATGATCACCTCGATGTGGTTGCCGCTCTTCAGGAGTACATTCTTGAGGAAGTCGGAAATCTGTTCACCACGGAGGTTCTTCACAAACTCCTTATAGCCGGTATAGTTATCGAAACCGAGACCTGTATAGTTGGCAAGAACGCCGAGCCAGTAGCCATTGTTCTTCTCATCCACACCTGCCTGCTTCAGGAGGATCTCCTTCACCTTCTGCAAGTCGGCAGCATCTACCTGCTTCTCAACCTCTTCTACACCCTTGAAGAAATAGGTGATGGCGGTATCAGCCTTCTCCGGATTCAAGCCGGCATTGGCGGTGATGCTGATGGATGCCTTGTCGTCGAAATCGCGGAGCATGCCAAAAGTGGCTCCTGCATGGTAAGCTGCACTCAACTGTTCGCGGATGGTGCGCAGATACTGCATCTCCAGCAGGCGTGAGGTTACATCTGCCAGTACCATATTCTGCATAGAGAATGGCAACTTGGTGCTCCAGATCTCTGATGCCTGGGTTTGAGGATTAGACATCGCCTTGGTAAAGTTGTTCTTCACCTCGCCCTTGGCGTATGGAATCTCCTTGTTCTTCAGCTTGAAGCCATTGTTTGGCAAGCTGGCGATATACTGCTCGATGAGCGGAAGGAGGGTCTTCTCATCGTAGTTGCCCACGAAGTAGAAGGTGAAGTCCTTGGCATTGCCGTAATACTGCTTGGCAAGTGCCATCAGGCGATCGTAGTTGATGGCCTTGATCTCATCAGAAGTAGGAATGCGGCCAATCTTGCTGCCCAGGTAAAGAGTGCTCTGCAATGAATCCTGATATACCATATTAGGATTGTTGCTCTGGTTGGCCAATATGGTGGCATAGGTATTCTGAAGATTCTTGAACGACTTCTCGTCCTTGCTCAATGCTGTCATCTTGAGATAGATGAGCTGCATCAGGGTCTCCACGTCCTTAGGAGTAGAATTTCCGGAAAGGCCATGGCTATAAGGATTGATAGTGAATGATACACCTGCCTGCTTGCCTGCGAGCGCCTTTTCGAGTTCGGTGCTTGAGAAGCTGCCCAAACCGCTGGCACCCCAAGCCTCGGTCATCAGCATGATGCTAGGGTAATCACTCTTCTCGAGAGCAGAATAACCCACCTTGGCACCGGCTGCGAAGAGAATCTCATTATCCTTGAAATCGGTCTTCTTCAATACCACTTTGGCACCATTGGAAAGAGTAAGCTGCTTGTAACCCAGCTGCTTGTTCTCTACGGTCTTCTTGATCTTGCCAGCCTTAGGCAACTGAGCCATCAACGGCTCCTGCTTCACGTTGTCCACGTATGCCTCCAGCTTCTCTGAGCGCACCTGCTTCACTACGTCGGCAAGCTCCTTCTCGGTAGGATAAACGGCACCCTCTGCCTCGCGCATCAGCACCATCGATACCAGGTTGGTATCGCTCTGACAAACCAGCTGCTTGGCATAGGCATTGATGGCCTCCAATGGCAACTGAGGTACTACCATCTTGTAGATCTGACTCTCGTCCTCTACCGATGGAATCGGCTCGTTGGAGATGAAGTGATCCACATACTGGGTGGTAAACTGCTCGTTCTTCATCTTATCCTTGTTGGCAAGGGTCTTATCAACCCGGCTCAGGAACTCCTCCTTGGCACGCTGATACTCAGTGGCGGTGAATCCGAAGTCGTGCATGCGCTTTGCCTCACGCAATACGGCTGCATAAGCCTCCTTTACCTTACCCGGCTTTGCCACACCGATAAGACTGAAGGCACCCTTGGTAGAAGAGAGCAGGAAGTCGCCGTCGTCGGCACCTGCCTGAAGGAATGGGCAGTCAGCTTCCTGGGCAATCTCGGCATAGCGTGCACCCAGCATAGAGGTAATCACATTGTCCATATATCCCTTCATGAGATAGCTCATGTCGCCCTTCATCGCATTAGGGATGGCTGGATGCTTCATGAAGATATTGAAGAGATCATACTGCTGCTCCTTGTCCTTGTCGATTACATAGATGGCTGTATCATTATCGGCTACTTCCACCGGCTCTATCTTAGCGGCATTGGCAGGCACCTTGATGCCCGAGAAGAGCTCCTTGATCTTGTTCTCGATATGGTTGACATCTACATCACCCACAACGATGATAGCCTGATTGTCTGGGCGATACCACTTGCGGTAGTAAGCACGCAGGGTTTCCGGCTTGCAGCCGTCGATGACGCTCATCAATCCGATAGGGAAACGGTAGCCGTACTTGTTGTTCTGATAGAGTTTTGGCAATGAGCGCTCTATCATGCGCTGCTGACCCACGATGCGCATACGGTACTCATTGTGTACCACGTCGCGCTCGTCATTGATGGCTTCCTCGGTAAGAGAGATGCCGTTGCTCCAATCCTTGAGGATGAGCATGCATGAATCTACGGCTGTAGGGCGGGTAGTAGGTACATCGGTGAAGTAATATACGGTTTTCTCTACGCTGGTATAGGCATTGAGATTTCTACCATACTCCACGCCGATGCTCTGCAGGTAATCCTGGAGGGAATTACCCTTGAAGTGATCGGTACCGTTGAAGGCGAGGTGCTCGAGGAGGTGAGCCAAACCGCGCTGATCATCGTTCTCATTGATAGAACCCACTTTCTGGGCGATGTAGAAGCTGGCTACATGCTCAGGATAACTGTTGTGGCGAATGTAGTAAGTCAATCCATTGTCGAGATGACCAATCTTCACATTCTTATCCACAGGAATGGCTGGCATCTGTGCCATCGCACTTCCCACAGATAAACACAGCAGAAACGCTGCAAAAATCTTTCTTAGTTTCATCTGCTATTGATTTATAAAATTACTTGTTTCAAATATTCCGTTTGCAAAAATACACAAAATAAAAAAGATTTGCAAGCATTTGGGAGATTATCTTCCCCAATACCTGCAAATCTTAACATAAAACTAACATTGGAAGCTTTTCATCCACGAACCGCGGTAAAGGCGGATGAGGAAAAGCGTGCCTCTGAGGGTAAGCTCCGTAGCCATCGCTATCCAGACTCCCTCCAAGCCATAGCTCTTGGAAAGGGCATAAGCCAGGGTAAGGCGCACCAGCCACATGGTACCCAGATTGATGGCGGCTGGCTTGCGGGTATCACCCGCTCCCACACAGACACAATAGGTGACGATGCTCGCTGCAAAGAAAGGCTCGGCAAAAGCCTCGATGCGAAGGCAGGTAGTACCCAGCTCGCGGATGCTCTCCACCGGTGACAGCACACCTATCATCTCGGGGGCAAAGACATACATCACCACTCCCATCAATGCCATCACGCACATGCCCAATCCCACCGTCATATAGGCGAAATTGCGGCAGAGATCGGTACGTCCGGCTCCATGCGTCTGACCCACCAGGGTGGTGGCGGCATCACCGATACCATAACCCGGCATATAGCAGAGGCTCTCGGCGGTGATGGCAAACGAGTGGGCAGCTATGGCGATATTGCCCAATGGTGCCACGATCATGGTGCTCACTATCTGCGCACCGCTCATCAGGATATTCTGTATGGCTATCGGGATGCTGATCTTGCAGGCATGGTGCACGTATTCCTTCACCCACCGGAAAGGTTCCTTGTCCTGACGCAGATTGAGAATCCGGTTCCGGCATGCCGTGAGGTAGAGATTAGGCAGCGAGATGCAGATATAGGCAAGCGCCGTGCCGCAGGCAGCTCCCACTACGCCCATCTTCATGATGTAGATGAAGAGGTAATTGAACATCACATCGCAGAGGCAGATCAACACCGCCATCACACTCGGGGTATGCATGTTGCCTGCCGACTTGAGCATCATCTCAGAGATATGATACAGGAATACGAAGGGCAACGCCAAACCGTATATCAGAAAATACCGCGAGGAATTTCCCGCAATATCTGCACCGCCACCCAGCCAATAAGGCAGATGGGAATGCACACCTACGCATGCCAGGGTAACACAAAGGCTGAACGCCAAACCGCATATCAGGGCATGGCGGAATACCTGGCGAGCCTTCACGAAATCGTTGGCTCCGATGAAATGAGCCACCTGTACCGAGAAACCGGTAGCTGCCGCACTGAGAAAACTACCAATGAGCCAGGTAGTTGATTCGATGAGTCCGATACTAGCCGAAGCCTCAGCACCCAGATGCCCCACCATGGATGCATCGATGAAGAACATCATCACGGTGGAAATCTGTGCCAGCATGGAGGGAATACTCAACCCCACGATGAGATTGAGTTTCTCGCTGCGAGTCATCGCCCTACCCTCGCGTATCGACTCCATCAGATAATCTGTCTTATTCTTGAATAACATATTTTTCTCTTATTAATTGTGCTAACGAAATCGAGTAGGAGGTAAACACTAATCATAGGTGTTTATCTCCTATTTTCATGTT
>UQWP01000066.1 GCA_900544825.1 uncultured Prevotella sp.
TTTGCTTATTTTAACACAAAAAAACTCTCAAAAATTTGGTGATGTCTTAGGAATCTTTTATAGGTTTTGCCATATTTTTTATTATTTTAAAGTTCAACATCTAGTTTCGCTACAAAATTACGCTTTTTTTCTGAAACGACCAAATAAAAAGTGGGAAACTGCCTGATAGACATTCATAAATCTCTCTATCACATACCTAAGAGGGTGTGTCATAAGTCCATGATGCAATTAAAACCGTTAAAACACTTTAAAATATGGGGAGAATGTTTTGTAGTTTGAAATTATTTTAGTATATTTGTAGCATATAAAACAACCCCGTGTATGACAATATATGGGTTATACAATAGTGTATAATAATAAGTGATAAATAATTAAAGTAGTAACTCTAAAATTTGATTTTATCGACATGAAAAGAACTTTTTTAGCGACAGTTTTGTCGATTGTTTTTGCTTTGGTAGCAGTAGCTTGCCACAGCAGCGATGAGAAAGAGATCGGTTATACTGAGTTGCCAGTTCAGGCTCAACAGTTTGTACAGCAGTATTTCTCTTCTGCAGCCTATACCTATGTAGAGAAGGAGAAGGACAACGGAAAGTGGGAATATGAGGCAACATTGAGTGATGGAACCAAAATAGATTTCAACAACAAGGGAGAGTGGAAGAGCGTGGACTGCAAGTTCTCTGCTTTGCCATCCGGCATCATTCTTGATGTCATCGCTGCGGATATTGCCAAGCGCTATCCTTCACAGCAGCCGTATAAGATAGAGAAGGAGATAGGTGGTTACGAAATCGACATCCTTGGCTTCGACCTGTATTACAGCAATGCCGGTAAATTCATCCGTGCTGAAATTGACAGATAATCCTATCCTGTATTAACACTCATTCAATCCTATATTTTAAGCAAATCCCCCATCCAGCAGTTTGCAGGTTGGGGGATTTCTGTATTTTGAGAATGCTTCGCTTACTTCTGGCGAGGCTGGATCTCGTAAGATGGATTGTTGCGGATCTCCCAGCGGTCGAGCTTGGCGCCGTTAGTCAGGATCAGCTTCTCCTTCTGGTAACTTACAATGGTCTGAGATGGCAGACTCACACGCCCGTCACTCGCAAAACTGCGGATTGGCTGAGAGAAATCTCGCTTCTGGATATCCGCCAGGGTGTATTCTGCCAGCTGCATCTTGCCGTCCTTCTCCATCGATACGAAGAACTTCTCCTTGTCGTCGGTCTTCGAGATGGAACGGATCTTCTCTGTAGCATTCTGCGTAATCTTGGCTGGCGCATCGTTCTTTCTGTCGATTACATCCTGCACCTTCCAGGCATAGATGGTACCCGTGCGAGGGATGAAACTGTAGAGCGAATCGCCTATCACCTCCATATCATAGGATTCTGACTGCGGCTCAAACTTGCTGCCGATGAAATAGCTGCCTGTAGCCAGCTTGGCATAGACATTGTTGTTGTTGGCAGCATTCATATTCAGCGCCTCACGGTCGAAGACCCTGATATTCATCTCCTTGGAATCTCTTACGAACACCAGACGAGGGGTGGCGCAAACGCATCCTGCCCACGAAACATTGCTGCCCTGCCAGTTGCCGGTGCCCAGACGGCTGAGATACTTACCCGTTTTCTTGTCGAAAATCTGCACCTCTCGGCTGTCGCCGGCTGCCACGAAGAGGTGGTCGCCCTCGGCATATACATCACGTGCCAGGGTGCGGTCGCCATTGCTGATGCTGCGCTTCAGTTCCAGTGTTTCAGCATCAAACACATCGATGCATTTGCCGGCAAAGTTGGCAACATACAGTTCTTCGCCATCGTGATAGAGATTTACGGCATTCAGATCTCTGCCACCGATGTGTTCGGATGTGCGCGAGAGGTAGCCGTCGAGATAGAAGTGGTCAGCCACCTTGATGGTATCTACCGGCTGCGTTACTACCCGGTCTTCCGTAATCTCTCTATATTCTGTCTTGTCGCAGGATGCCAATGCCATCATCATCAGTCCTGCGCTGATCATCATTACGTCTTTTCTCATTTTTTAGTCCTCCTTACTTCTTGTTGTCTTTGAGCGGGTTCTCGGTGAAGTACTTCACCAGTCGGCTCTTCTTGTAAAAATTATCGATGTTTTTCTGCAATACGGCATCATCCTGGAAAATCTCCATGATGTCGCAGTCACGATACTGCGCATTCTCCGGTTTGTGGAAGCCGAGCAGGTTGCGGTCGGTATAAGGCAGGTCGCCTTTCTTGCTCAGCCACATGTGCAACTGCCAGATGAACTCTGTCCAACCTACGTTCACGCCTTCCGGAGTCTTTGCCGCATAGGTCATGTTGCTGTCGTGGCTGTAATCCATGCAGTGCATGAACTCGTGGGTGATGGATTCCCAACCGCTGAAGGATGCATAGTGACCGTAGAAGTTCCAGTCGGTAATGCCCCAGGTGGAACCGCCGCCCAGGCCTCCGTAGGCAGGCGAGGTCTGTCCGAGCACGAAGATCTTCTTAGCCTTGAATCTCTCCACCTCGCTCTGGTACTTCTCGGCAGTGAATGGCACCTTGTTGTTGTCGTAGAGGTCGCCGCCCATCACCTTCTTGAAGTTCGCCAACACGTATTTGTACTCTGGGGTGGTCATCATATAGGCATAGTTGGTGAGGATGACAACCCACTCACGGGCGTAGATAGGTCTCATCTCACGGAAGTTGTGCGATTCGCCCACGGTAGGAGTCCATCCGAAGTTGGAGAAGCTGCAGTTCCACTGGGCATCAATCTTCTGGAGCATCTTGAAGTGCTCGTCATCGCTGGTGAGTCGTGCCTTCATCTGGTTCATATCGAGATAAGGACAAAGGAAGCTCACGAAATTTCCGTTTTCCTTCTTCCAAACGTTTCTTCTGCCAATGAAGGATGGCTTGAACGAGAAGCGGGAGAAGGCAGGGATGGTTTCGAAGAATGCCACAGGGATATACTCATCCGCCTCCGGGATATACATCTCGAGGGTGACGTTGGAGACTGGTTTCGCACTCCAGCTGGTGATGACGAGCGAATCGCCCACTGCCGATTTCTTCACGCTGATCAGGTTGTTGGTCTGGAAGGTGTAGTCTGCCTTGCCGACGATTTCTGTTGAAGGGTCGGACAGATTCAGGATGTGTTTGGCGAACTCCGCCGGCAGCTTGTCGAAAGCCACGGTGTCTTTCTGAAAATCCTGCTGGAATGGTTGCTGGATGTCGTTGTACACAATCTTGTCTTCATAATCCGTAGAGCAGGATGCCATCAGGGTCATCGCTGCCAGGAGTGTAGTTCCAGCTGCGAGCGCCGGAATCTTTCGATGTTTTTTCTGTTTCATCATTTTGGGTTTTTACTGTATAATCATTTACTATTTCATTTAGGGAGTCAAAGGAGTTATCGCTCCCTATAATATTTGCTTGCAAAGATACTGAAAATAATTCAAAATACAAAATGTTTTTGTAGTTTTTCCATGGATTTTCTCCGTAATAACCAAAGCCGCATTTTCCTTCTGCTCATTCAATCCTATATTATAAGCAAATCCCCCATCCGGCTTGAGAAAGCAGGATGGGGGATTTCTGTTTATCTGTTACCTTTAAGATAATATCTTATTTCAAATTTTCTATCTGTTCCTGGGTAAGTCCGGAATATTTTATAATCAGATTGATATCAACACCATCAGCAAGCATGTTTCTGGCAATATCCAGAGCTTTCTGGTTCATACCTAATTCCATACCCTCTGCAAGACCTTCTTGCTTCGCCGTATCAATGGAGTTCTTGATATCCCGGTATGCCATCTTGCTTGCTTCATACTCCCTCATCTCCTGTGGGGTGAACTTGGCAATCTCGGCTTCCTCAAAGAGACGGTCGAAAACCTTGTCGTACAGCTCCTTCGGGCGCTGGGTAAGCTTATAGAGATTCTTCAGCGCATAGAGCCACTTCTCGTAGAGCGTTTCTAATTCTCCTAGTGTCTTATTGAATTTAGCTATTTCTACATAGATAAACTCCAGCTTGTCGTAGAAAATCTTGTGGGTAGCGGTATCGCACAACTGTACATGATGGCGAATCTTCTCCTTGTCGAAGGCATCCTCGTTCATGTTGAAGTTGAGCAGCGCAACAGTATAGACATGATTGAGCTTGAAATCCCAGTCACTTCCCTTGGGAGCCTGTTCACGGATTGGAAAAGTAGAGTAGAAGAGAGACCGGTCCTTGAAATAAGTCTGGTAGGCATTCTGCATTTCCACGATGAACTTCTCGCCGTTTTCGCCCTCACAATAGACATCGAAGATGGCTTTGCGGTCGGTATATACATCTCCCACGTGCTCCGGATTCAGATACGACACATCCTTCACAACCTGTTTGCCATTAAACAAGCTGTTGAGGAAGCAAATGAGCAAATCCTTGTTCATTGCCGTTCCAAAAATTCGCTTGAAGCCGAAGTCGGTCAGCAAGCTGATGTATCTTTCTTCTACCTGTTTCATACGCCATTCATTTAGTTCAACATTTAGTTTCACTGCAAAATTACGCTTTTTTCCTGAAACGACCAAATATAAAGTGGGAAAACTGCCTGATAGATATTCATAAATCTCTCTATCACATAAGCAAAACCCCTATCCGGCTTGAGAAAGCAGGATGAGGGAATTTCTTTATATGCCGTTAGTGGCTATGGCTTTGAAGAACCGCCTGGCTGATTCTTCTTCAGAATCTTATTCAGGCTGGACACGATATATCCTGCGGGATTCTTGATCTCGTGCTTTCTCTTCGCTGCATAGGCTGCCAGAAAGCACTGGTTCACGGCATCCAGGTCTGACAGAGTGAGGCGATCGCTCAACTCCTCTGCCACCTTGTGGCTCACGTTCCAGTAGGAAGAGGTGAGGAGCTTTCTAAAGTTTAGTTTCTTCATTGTCAGCTTTGTTCTGTCTTCATCGCTCAGCATATCTGGGTCATCGTTACGGTACTTGAGGCCGAAGATTACCAAGCAGCCGTATTTGCCTACTACCTGGTTACGGGTAGTCTCTAGCGTGTGTATCACGATATAGTCGAGACGGTTCAGCTTGTAGGCATTTCTGATCTCTTCTTCGGCAGTAGAAAGCTGGGTATATTCCAGATTCCCCGTGCCGCGATATTGGGTGTGGCTGGTGAGGAGCGCAAGGATCTCGGGAGGCGTAAACTTGGTATAGCCCTTCTTCAGTCGGCTCTCTGTCAGGAGATAAAGGCAGCGGGAAGACTGGTGATGGAATGACTCGTAAAGCTGCGGCGAAACCTTGAAGTAGCCCAGGTCCAGAGCGAAGTAGTACTGAGCCACGGGAATCGGCATCTCCAGGATGGCTCTCTTCTCCTGACCTTTCTTGGTGTAGTCAACGAAGTGGTAGAGGTAGTCGAACTGCTTGTAGCACAAGTGGTATGTTCCTGGATTACCAGATTCTGCGACGGTGTAAGGGATACAGACCGGCTTTTTGCCTATGTCGATAAGGGCAGTCTCCAGGTTGTTGTAATGTGATTTGGTAGCTTCCAAAGCTCTGTAGGGTACCTCGAAACGTAAATTGTTTTCGAGGTGCTCGAAAACATTGAGGTCCAGTTGACCGTGGTGCGCGTTCTGGCTGATAGCCATTTTGATCTGTTTCTGATTGTACACGTCAAGTCTGAAGATGTACTTCTGTTCTTGCGGGCTGTAGCTGTGATGCAGGGCGCAATGAGTGCCAAGCTCTGTGGCTTCGGCTACGTTGAAAGTTAGGATCTTGTTCATTGCTCGTTGTTTTATAAAAGTCTATAAAATGGGGGGTGGCAATGAAAAGAATTCTAGGGGATGCGAAATCTCAAATGAACCAAAATTTATACGGATTTGTTCTGGTCCTTAACTCAATTTTCACATCAGACCAGAATTTTCCCTTGTCGCACCCCCGTATGAATTGTTCATAGAGAATGCGCACGAAAAATCTAGCCTGAATTTACAATTGAGTACCCCATGCAAGGATTTAACTCCGCACCTTACAAGGGATTTTGAGATGTAAACTCAGCATTTATCATGCTTTGGCATCCTGCCAACAGGATGCCGTATGTCTGCTCCTCCGGTATTTCTACTGAAAGAGCGCTGCAAAGATATATAAATTTTCTGAAACTAACAAGTATTTTACAAGTTTTTTTAGAAAATAGAGAAAAAAAGTTTGAGAACCCATCATGACCATTTTTCTTGTTTATTTCTTATATATCATATTATCATATTTCTTGTAGTGCTATTTTGATACGTAACTATCAGATGGACAGATGGATAGAAAATGCTGTTACCATGGGAGGTAACTGGCGGAAGGCGTTATCCCGCGAGATGTAACGGTTTTCTCTGATGAGATGTAACCCTTTGGTAAGTTTGCCTACGAGAAGTAACTATCTAGACATTTCTCCCACGAGAGGTAACTAGTTAACTAAATATAAAACATTCCGGGGTAGGCGGAAATTCGCCGGAAATCGACGGCTATCGCCAGTTGGAGTTAGGAGAATGTCTTATCTTTGCAGTGTTGAAACATTAAAAACATCAGCTTATGACTAGAGAAATTACAATGATTGTGGTACACTGCAGCGCAACCCGCTGCAACCACCCTTACACCGTGCATCAGCTTTACCACGACCACGTGGAGGTGAACCACTGGCGTTACATCGGCTACCATTTCTTCATCAGCCGTGACGGCAAGGTACATGCCACCCGTCCGCTGGAGCGCATGGGTGCCCATGCCCGTGGCTGGAATGCACATTCCATCGGTATCTGCTATGAGGGCGGATTGGATGAGAACGGCTATGTGGCAGATACCCGTACCGGGGAGCAGAAGAAGGCGATGGAGAAACTGATCGTTCAGCTGAAGATACAGTTCCCCAGCATCCGCACCATCCTGGGGCATCGTGACCTGCCTGGAGTGCAGAAGGCGTGTCCCAGCTTTGATGCCACCACGCTGCAGCCCTTGTTACATCTGAATTGTAAATATTAAATTTTGTAATCAGATGAAACACCCTATCCGATTTTTTTGTATCTTCGCAGAAGAATAGATTACTAACTAAAAATTAAAACTAGATGAATGTTACCAAGCAACATTTCGTAGAACGTAGAGTGATGAGCAAGCAGGAGCTTGCTCACCTCTACTGTCCTCACAGCCGTTCCAAGGGGCATGCTGCGAGAGATGAGTTTATGGATTGGGTGAAGCGCTGCACTCCGCTCTATGTCAAACTGCAGGAATTGGGGTATAAACCTTCGCTGCATAGTTTCACGCCCAAGATGGTAGATTATATCTTTTACTATCTTGGAGAGCCGGATGGAGTGGGGGGATAGCATTGGTAGTAATAAATAACTTTACAAGTTAAGCGTGGCGGAAAAAACTCTTAAGAGAAGCTGTCGTTTCCCTTAAGGAAAAATATATTTTCCCTTAAGGAAAAAAATAAAAACCCTTAAGGGAAAATTCTCAATCTCTTTTTTCCCCATTTTTCGGGTGTTTTTGCCTGTTTCTCTCCTCCTTGAATATTATTTACACGGATATGGAGAGAAGATGGGGATGGGGGCAAGGTTAAAAAATAACAGTTTGGAAAAATCAAAAGTATATGGAAATAGCTATAGAACGTTTTGGCAGTTATCATCATGCCGTAAGTGGTAGATTGCTGATTGATGGTCAGCATGTTTGTGATACGTTGGAGGAGGATGTGCATTGTCTTCCGGAAGGCGAGTATGCCCTGCAGCGCAACAGCAAGCTGGCATTACCTTATTATATAAGACTGGCGGATGTTGATTCAGGGGTTGCCTCTCATGTTGATTCCCGTGTGTCCTTCTCCAGGGGTAATGGCATTCACGGTTGGCGCAACCACTGCATCATTGTAGGAGAGTGTCTCCATCTGGGTTTCCTCATTCATAGCGAGGAGTGCTATGATCTTCTCATTGCCCGCATCCGCATGCAGTTTGTGCGTCATCACGCAGTGGTGGTCAAGATATCCCGCTCTCCCGATTTTCTGGAAGTAGCCTGATATCTGTGCTGCTATTTATAGGCTATTTTAACCAAAAAATCTCCCTATAAGCCTGGCGTATGTCGTCTGCTTATAGGGAGATTTGTATTATATGCCGTTAAAATAACTCCAGAATCTTATCGATTATCTTTTCGATGCTGGAAGAATCGGTGGTTTCTTCGAGCTTCTGGTTGATTTTCTCTTCTACCTTCTTGCCCACTTTCTCCGCTGCCTTATCGAAAGCCTGATTGGCTTTCTCTTCCAGTTTCTTCTGCATTCTTGTGCTGAGGCTGCCTTCATCGCTGTCAGCCTGGTCCTCATTGACATTGGCTTCTGAATCTGATCCATCCATATTAGGAGTGTCAGAGGATACATTTGATTCTGACTCCTCGATATGGAGATTATCAGCTGATTCCAGCGCCTTCACCATATCGTCGGCATTCATCGTATAGACGTTGCCGAGAATACCGAAACTCACGGTATGCGGTTTGCCGTTGAACTCTACAGAACCCGTAGAGCAAACGATATAGTTGTGGTATTCGAAAAGCTGGTTCATCGCTTCGTCCATCATGCTGCCAGCCATCATCTTGGCTACAGAGCGGAGCGCCTGAGAGAAGAAATTGTTGTCGGTAGATCCTACCGCCTTTTCTACTGCCTTGCTTGCCTCCGTGCGAACCTTCTCCTTATGAGCATCTGCGCTCGGATTGGTTACGGCAAATATGGCAAGGATGAAAATGATGAGACCTATCACCATCTTCATGGCGAAATGGCTCGTCTTCTTCTTAGGCTGCTGCAGGAAATTCGAATGCATTGCTGCTCCCTGCTGGAATCCCTGCTGATAGGCTTCCTGCTGGGCTTTCTGATAATCCTGCTGCTGGTGTGCTCCCTGCTGCTGGAAATCTTGCTGAACTCCTTCTTGCTTTTGGGCATTCTGGTTGCTCTGGTTGGCTTCTGCTGCTTCCAATACAGCTCTCAGATCCTCTACCTTCCAGGCAGGAACCCAATCTGCCATACCCTGTTTCCACACCAGTGTTTCGGGACTGATACCCTTCTGTACAAGTTGGTCGAAACTGAAAGGACCTGCCTGCTGTCCATTACGATCGATTATAAAAAATTCCATCTTTGTCCTTTTAATTTTTAAATATGAACATTCAACTTTATTAGTGGGTTGCCTTCCACCATCCAGTCTTCTCTCTTCCCTTCAGGGCTACACTGTGCTGGCTCGGGTCGGAGATGGAAAGACCGCAATAGTTCTTCACCTGGAAGGTGGTTCCTCTATAGGGATCCTTCAGCATGGTTAATGCCTCATCGGTATGCGCTGCCTCCTTGATGGTTTTCTGCATCTGGGCGGTAAACTGGTCTTTCAGGTAACCGCTTGGCTTGAGGCTATCTACATATACCGACATGTCATAAAACAGGTTGGGAGTGAAGCCGTCGAGAGGTTGGATTGTTTCTAGAGGAATGGAGGAATCGAGTGTATATTTGCTGTTGATTTCCTTCATGACGCTAGCCAGGTTATCCATCTCGCGACAGTCGATGGCTGCCATGTTGCAATAAGGTACGTCGCTGGATTTGTAGAAGTTGACAATACCGTTCACGATGCCGGAATAGTTGGGCGTTGCGGAATTGAGCATGCTCCAGATGCTCCGGTATGGAATGCCAATACCCATCACCTCGCTGCTCGAACTGATGAGATAGTTGGTAACATCCTTCAGCTCGTAGGCTGTCTCCACATTTCCCATATAGCAGGCATCGAAGAGGATGTATTGCATCTTCAGTCCGCTCTGTCTGATTCCTTCTGCCAGGGTTGGGATGTCCATAGCATAACTCTTGGAATTTACACTTCCGAAGAAGCGGGTGACTGGATGGTCTGGGTCGCTGCCAAACTGGATGCCGCTGAATGCACTGGATGGCTTGCCGGCTGTGGCTGTGCTTCCGAAGCCAGGACGGGCATAGTTCGGATAATTCACCCAATCTTCTGCATAGGTCCATCCGGAACCATGTACTCCGATGATGAGGGCATAGTTGAGTGCCTCGGCATTTTGCTTCACCTCATTGAGAAGGTTGGCGAATCCCTCTGCCGTGCAATAGCTGTTGTCCTCGTAGGTCTTTACGGGCACACGGTTCACCGTCCTGCTGGCGGCATCGAATTGCAGATCGTAGAGTATGCTCTTGTTGTATTTCTCGCTGAAAAATACCATCACACGTGAGTCACTGAGGCCTTTCTTGGCTACGATACCCTGGCAGATGCTGTCGATGTTGTCTGAAAGGAATTCCTTCAAACCCGAACTGGTGGTACTGCCTGTCCATGGATAATATACCAGGATGGTCTGCTTGTTGACGCTATCCACATCAAAAGCCTCGTCGCTACAACTGGTGAAAGTCATGGCGAACGAAAACATACATATAAATAAGGTGAAAAGCTTCTTGATCATAATTAAAAATGTTGAATGTTGAATGTTGAGTTGCAATCTTGCTAACGAATCAGCTTGCCTAATTCAACATTCTACACTCAACATTCAACATTAAATATAATACTGTTACTTCTTCTTGAGTTCCTCGATAGTTGCCTTGAGGGCAGCAATCTTCTCTACAGAGTCGCTCTCCTTCTTGCGTTCCAGGGCCACTACCTTCTCAGGAGCGTGAGCTACGAAGTTCTCATTGCTGAGCTTCTTGCGTACACCCATCAGGAAGCCCTCCAGGTGCTTGAGCTGAGCCTCTGCCTTCTCAATCTCGGCTGCCACGTCGATGAGGTCGCCCAATGGTACGGCAAACTCGTCGGTGCCTACCATGAAGCTGGATGCATCGGCACTCTTCTCGGCGATGACCTCAATTTTGTCGAGGTTAGCCATCTTCAGCGTTACGTCGTTGTAAGCCTCGAAATCGTTCTTGCCTACTACCTGGAGAGACAACTGCTCCTTCTGGGCAATGTTCTTCTGGTTGCGAACGGTACGAACACCGGCGATAATCTGCTTCACTGCCTCGATATCTGCTGCCAACTTCTGCTCCTCGGCTGTAGGTGCAGGAATCTCCAGCTTCTCGCGCATGATGCTCTCGCCATCCTTGCGGTCGTAGATGTGCTGCCACAACTCCTCGGTGATGAATGGCATGAATGGATGCAACATCTTCAGCAGGGCATCGAAGAAGCGGAGGGTAGCGTCGTAGCTCTTCTGGTCGATAGGCTGGCCGTAAGCTGGCTTCACCATCTCCAGGTACCAAGATGAGAACTCATCCCAGAACAGCTTATATACAGTCATCAGTGCCTCAGAGATACGGTAGTCCTTAAACTGCTTCTGCATCTCCTCGTTCACCTCCTTGAGCTTGGCATCAAACCACTTCACGGCGATTTCAGCACTCTTAGGCTGCTCGATATCTGCAGTCTCCCAACCCTTCACGAGGCGGAAGGCATTCCAGATCTTATTGTTGAAGTTACGTCCCTGCTCGCAAAGGCTCTCGTCGAAGAGGATGTCGTTGCCGGCTGGAGCGCTGAGCATCATACCCATACGGACACCGTCGGCACCAAACTTATCGATCAAATCCAATGGGTCTGGTGAGTTACCGAGACTCTTGCTCATCTTGCGGCCCAGCTTATCGCGGACGATACCTGTGAAATATACGTGCTTGAATGGCATCTTGCCACGATACTCGTAGCCAGCCATGATCATACGTGCTACCCAGAAGAAGATGATGTCCGGACCTGTTACGAGGTCGGAAGTAGGGTAGTAGTAGTTGATCTCCTCGTTGTCTGGATGCTCGATGCCATCAAACAGGGAGATAGGCCACAACCATGAAGAGAACCAGGTGTCGAGGCAGTCGCTCTCCTGCTCAAGATCCTCAGCCTTGATGTTGGCATTCTTCTCCTGAGCGAGCTTCAGCGCCTCCTCTGCAGTCTCAGCTACCACGAAATCCTTCTTGCCGGCATTGTCGAAGTAGTAGGCTGGGATGCGGTGACCCCACCAGAGCTGACGGCTGATACACCAGTCCTTGATGTTCTCCAACCAGTGGCGATAGGTGTTCTTGTATTTCTTAGGGTAGAACTCGATATCATCGTCCATTACTGGAGGGAGGGCGATGTCAGCAAAGTGCTGCATCTTGAGGAACCACTGTGTAGAGAGCTTTGGCTCGATAGGCACGTTGGTACGCTCAGAGAAGCCCACCTTATTATTATAGTCCTCAATCTTCTCCATCAGACCGGCGTTCTGAAGGTCGATGGAAATCTGCTTGCGCACGTCCATGCGGTCCATACCTACATAGAGACCTGCTGCCTCGCTGATGGTACCGTTGTCGTTGAAGATATCGATGGTCTCCAAACCGTGCTTCAAACCGAGGGCGTGGTCGTTGATATCGTGAGCTGGAGTTACCTTCAAGCATCCGGTACCGAACTCGATATCTACGTATGAATCCTCGATGACAGGAATCTCGCGGTTGACGAGAGGCACGATGACGTGCTTGCCTTTCAACCAGGTATTCTTCTTATCTTCAGGGTTGATACACATGGCAGAGTCGCCCATGATGGTTTCTGGACGGGTGGTTACTACCACTGCATAGTAACCCTTCTCATCCTTGTGCATCACGTTCTCCTCATCCACCTGCTGGCAGTCCTGCTCAACTACATAATACTTCAGATGGTAGAGTTTAGAGTGCTCGTCCTTGTAGATTACCTCCTCGTCAGAGAGTGCAGTCTGAGCCTTAGGGTCCCAGTTAACCATGCGCACGCCACGATAGATGAGACCCTTCTGATAAAGGTCGCAGAATACGTGGATAACGGCACGGGAGCGTGTCTCGTCCATGGTGAATGCTGTGCGGTCCCAGTCGCAGCTGGCACCGAGTTTGCGGAGTTGCTTGAGGATGATGCCGCCGTGCTCGTGAGTCCAGTCCCAAGCGTGCTTGAGGAACTCATCGCGGGTGAGGTCGGTCTTCTTGATGCCCTGCTGAGCGAGGCGGTTTACAACCTTAGCCTCGGTAGCGATACTAGCGTGGTCGGTACCTGGTACCCAGCATGCGTTCTTGCCCTCCATGCGTGCACGGCGAACGAGAATATCCTGGATCGTATTGTTGAGCATGTGTCCCATGTGAAGCACACCTGTTACGTTTGGTGGAGGGATCACCACTGTATAAGGTTCACGACCGTCTGGCTTAGAGCTGAAAAGCTTGTTGTCGAGCCAGTACTGATACCATTTACTTTCCACTGCTTGTGGATCGTATTTACTTGCTAATTCCATTGTTTCTATCTAATTTTTATTCTTTTTCTTTCTTTTTCCTTAAAAAACGGTGCAAAGATACTAATTTTTGGGCGAAAAACATTATCTTTGCAGCATAAATTACGTATTTTTACATAAAACTATGGTAAGTAATGCAGTAAAAGAAGTAACGGAACAAGATAGGAGAAAAATGCTAGCCAGTTTTCTCTATGATATGGCGAAGCTGATGTTCAGCGGTGTCGCTGTTGGTGGTTTGTCGCCCCTGTTCACAGGTAAGGGCTTGGGTGACATCAATATTGCGTGTGTAATAGTAGGCTTTATTGGTGGGTGTATGCTTGCTTATATTGCCAATGAATTGTTGAAAATTAAAGAGTAAGAATATGAATTGGGATATTATGGGAGCTTGGTTTCTCTTCAATGTAATGGTGTGTGTGGCTGCTGTTTCTTTCGCCATTTTCCTTAATACGAAAGCGGGAAAGAAGTGGAAGAAGAATCTATAAAAATTATGGAAGTATATTTGTTTTTTAATGTAATGATGTTTGTGTTGGCTCTTTCTTTCGCCATCTTTCTTAATACGAAAGCGGGAGAGAAGTGGAAGAGGAATCTTTAAAATATAATTTAAACAATGCATACGAAAGAAGAAAAGTTAGCGGCGTTCAGCCGCTTGCTGGATGTGCAGGACCGTTTGCGCCTGCAGTGTCCATGGGATAAGAAGCAGACATTCGAGAGTCTTCGGCCGAATACCATTGAGGAGACTTTCGAGCTTTGTGACGCCTTGATGAAGTGCGATTACAAGGATATCAAGAAAGAGTTGGGCGATGTGCTGGAACACGTGATGTTCTATAGCATTATCGGCAGAGAAGACGGCGAGTTCGATATCTGTGATGTCTGCAATCAGGAAGCTGACAAGCTGATGTTCCGCCATCCTTTCATCAACTGGAAGGAAGAGGGCGAATGGACAGTAGCGAATCCTGATATGTATATCAATGATGAGGGACAGGTGGTATATAAGGAGTCTAAAGAAGTGGAAACCGGGAAGGCAGAAACTGCCAATTCGGAAGAAACCTTGGCTCTTGGTGCCAGCAAACCTAAGAATGCTGCCTCGGTAGAGAAAACCTGGGAGCAGATTAAGCAGCAGGAGAAAGATGGCAACGAGCGTGTTCTGAGCGGTGTGCCAAATTCCCTCCCATCCCTTATCAAGGCATATCGCATTCAGGACAAGGCTCGAAACGTGGGCTTCGACTGGAAGGAGAAGGAGGATGTTTGGGATAAGGTACACGAAGAACTCGAGGAACTCAAGGCAGAACTTGCCAAGGACGACAAGGAAAACTCAACCCAGGAGCTCGGCGATTTCCTCTTCTCCGTGATCAATGCTGCCCGTCTCTATAAGCTCAATCCAGACAATGCGCTGGAGAAGACAAACCAGAAGTTTATCCGCCGTTTCAACTATGTAGAAGATCATTCGATCAAACAGGGTAAGAATCTGAAAGACATGAGCTTGGAAGAAATGGATAAACTGTGGAATGAAGCCAAGAAACAGGAAAGACAAGATAAATAAGACGTTGTTATAACAAGAAAAACTATAAGGATTATGAAAAGATTAGTTTATGTGATGATGGCTTTGGTGGTACTCTTTGCTGCCAATAGCTGCAAGGATAAGAAAACCGCACAGGTAATCAGTACTACAGATTCCCTCGATCTGGAGGAGGTTGCCGATGATTCAACCATCTACGGTGTATGTGGTGAGGGAACATCTATGCACAATCTGGAGCTGATTTCTGATGAGGGAGACACGCTCTCTGTCTTCATCGATGATGAGCAGCCGGACATCGTGCAGGGTGGTTTGCTGGCAGGCGACCGCATCGCTCTTATCGGTTACAAGGCACAGGATGGAGAGATGATGGCACAGAAAATCATCAATCTTACTTCGCTCCTGGGTAAGTGGACTTCGCTCGACAAGAACTTCGACTTGCTGGAAGGCGGAGAGGTGAAGAACAACGTGAAGGCTGAGACCAATCCTTGGACTTCATGGAAAATCCTGAACGGAAAGCTTCTGCTCAACAAGGATACCTTTGCCATCGATAAACTGGGCTCTGACAGTTTGATGCTCGAGAATACTCAGGGCATCTATGTCTTCAAGCGCCAGGAGTAAATTGTCATTCTAATTTTAGATTAAGTTGGAACCATTTAAGATACATATACTGGGGTGTGGCAGTGCGCTGCCAACCCTGAAACACAACGCTTCCTCGCAGCTCATAGAGATGCGGGGAAAGTGCTATATGATAGATTGTGGCGAGGGCGCACAGATGCAGTTCCGTCGCTCTCATATCCATTTCTCCAAGCTCAATGCCATCTTCATCACCCACATGCATGGCGACCATTGCTTCGGATTGATGGGCTTGCTTTCTACGCTCGGAATGCTCGGACGTACGTCTAAATTAAGGGTCTATGCTCCAAAGGATTATGCTCCTCTGTTTAAACAACAGGTAGAATTCTTTATGCAGACGATGGAATACGAGATGGAGATGATTCCGGTGGATGCGGAGAAGCAGCAGATTATCTACGAAGATCATTCTCTGTCGGTGGAGACGGTGCCTCTGAAACATCGTCTGCCATGCTGCGGCTATATCTTCAGAGAGAAACCTACGCTGCCTCATATCAAGAGGGACATGATAGATTACTACGGCATCCCGATCAGTCAGATCAACAACATCAAGAATGGGGCTGACTGGACCAACGAAGATGGCGAGGTGATTCCGAATGCCCGTCTGGTGACACCTGCCGACCCGCCTCGCAGTTATGCCTATATGAGTGATACCCGATATATTCCGAATCTCTGGGAGAAGGTGAAGGGGGTTACGGTGCTTTATCATGAAAGTACCTATACTTCGGAACAGGAAGACCGGGCTAAGATCTACAACCACAGTACGGCGAAGCAGGCGGCGAAGGTGGCAAAGGCTGCCGGGGTAGGCAAGTTGCTCCTGGGACATTATAGTGCGAGATATAATGATGAGACGGTTCTGCTGAAAGAAGCTAAGGAGATTTTCGAGGAAAGCTATCTCACCAATGAGGGGATGATAATCTCGGTATAAAAACAACCTTGCATCAAAAAAAGTTCGTTTTTTGGTGCAAGGTTTGGTATTGATATTCGTTTAATACATAAAAGATAGAGAAAATTGGAATCTGAAAAACTACTTTTGGACGACATAAAAGGCGGCAGTCGGGCGGCGATGCACCGGCTCTACGACCGCTACGTAGGATATGCCATGGCGGTAGCGCTGAGGTATGTCCCTTTACGTGATGATGCGGAGGATGTGGTGCAGGATAGTTTTGTGAAACTTTTCTCTGGTATTGCCAGCTTCGAGTACAGGGGCGAAGGTTCGCTGAAGGCATGGTTTCTTCGGATTGTGGCAAATGAGGCCATCAGCTTTACCCGAAAGCAGAGTCGCATTACTTTCGTGGATGAAGTTCCGGAAGATGTGAGTGATGACGAACCGGAAGTAGAAAGGGTGCCGCCTGCCGTATTGACGAAGATGATCGGTGAATTGCCTGAGGGCTATCGACTGGTTCTGAACATGTTTGTGTTTGAGCAACGAAGCCATAAGGAAATTGCTGAGCTGCTGGGCATCAAGGAGAGTACCTCTGCCTCGCAATATCTAAGGGCCAAGAAGTTTCTGGCAAAGAAAATTAATGAATATCTAAATAATATAAACGAGAAAGAATATGAGTAATCAAGATTGGACAAGCAAACTTCAAGAGCAGTTGGCAGACTATCAGGAGCCTGTCAGCCACGACTTGTGGGCAGGCATTGAACAATCGCTTGCTCATTCAGAAACTGTCAAGAAGCCCCGGATCGTCTATTTCAAGCGATGGTCTGCGGCTGCAGCCGCCGTGGCATTATTGGGAATAGGTGGAAGCTATGTTTATCTGCATCAGGAGGATGTAGAAAAGGGTAATCTGCAAATGGCTTCTCTTTCATCTTCGTCGTCTTCTCAGCTTGGAATCACAGCGAAAGATAGCGTGTTGAAGAATGACAGACAGTTGGCTGAGCATTACAAGCCAGTAAGCCAAAGCACTCCATCCCACGTTGTTTTATCATCCCACGTTGTTTCAGCGGATTTGCAATCTGCTGTATCCCAAAGCAAGATGGGTAATGCTCTTGAGGAAGAATCAGAGAATGAAATCTCTTTGCTTGCAGAGAATTCAGATCCGGCAGAATCTGTATCTGAGGATAAGGCTACTGATAGCTCTACCGATTATAAGGTCTTAACCCGCTCTACCGATAACCATGCGGCAGCGTATGCTTCTCAATCGTATCATTTTGAAAAGAATGAGGAGGTTTCTGGCTGGTCGATGCAACTCTATGCCGAAAACCTGACGCCAAGTCTGGGAGGAGTTAATTCAGATGCGTCTGGAGGCTATAATGATTTTAGCTATGGAACGATGGCAGAGCCGATGCCTGGAGTCATCCCTGATCCAGCGGTTGGAGGCATATATGGAGAAGAATATCTCTTGGCATCCTATAAGGCAATTCAAAGAAAACAGCAGGTGAATGCCAAGCATCATGCTCCGGTTTCTGTAGGTTTGCAGGTAGCCTTTGGCATTGCACCTCGTCTGTCTTTGAGCACGGGTATGGTATATACACGCACTTCTTCTGATTTTTACCCATACGCACCAAGTAGTAGCTACAATGTTCATCAGGTGCTTCATTATGTAGGTATTCCGGTGGGATTGAATTATGAATTCTGGCAGAGTGGAGGCTTCCATGCTTACGTGATGGCTGGTGCTGAGGCTGATTACAATGTGAAGAATGATACCGACGAAGATGGAACCAAGAAAGAGAATGCCAAGCGAGACAGAGTGCAGTTCTCAGGAAAGGCTTCGCTCGGTGCGCAGTATGACATCACGCCAAAGGTGGGTCTGTATATCGAACCGGGTGCTAAATATTATTTCGATAACGGAAGCCATGTGGAAAATACCTTCAAGGATAAGAAGTTGAATTTCAATCTCCAGTTTGGTTTGAGATTCAATCTATAGTATAAAAAAACAGAACTTTCGCACATGCGAAAGTTCTGTTTTTTTATATACTATTTCTTCAAAAGCTTCTCACTCATGTTGAGCGCAGCCTTTCTACCATCTCCCATGGCGAGGATCACGGTGGCGCCACCTCTTACGATGTCGCCGCCAGCGTAGATTTCCTCAATAGAACTCTGCATCTGATCATTTACGGCAATCGTGTTCTTTCTGCCGAGTTCCAAACCTTCGATACTCTGAGGAACGAGAGGATTAGGGCTTACACCAACTGCTACGATTACCTGGTCGCACTCCAAAGTGATGGTCTCGCCTGTTGCCTCCGGACGGCGACGTCCGCTGGCATCTGGCTCACCAAGCTGCATCACATCCAAGACTACTGCCTTTACTGCGCCCTTCTCATCAGCCTCATATTCCTTTGGATTATGTAAGGTCATGAAGTTGATGCCTTCTTCCTTGGCGTGCTTTACCTCTTCAAGTCGGGCTGGCATCTCTGCCTCAGAACGGCGATAAACCAATGTAACTTCGGCGCCGAGTCGTTTAGCGGTACGGCAGCTATCCATTGCAGTGTTGCCGCCACCTACTACAACCACCTTCTTGCCCAGGTTGATAGGGGTATCGGTATGAGGGTTGGCTGCATCCATCAGGTTCACACGGGTAAGATACTCGTTGGATGACATGATGTTCAAGGCATTCTCGCCAGGGATATTCATGAAGTTAGGAAGTCCGGCTCCCGAACCAACGAAGAATCCCTTGAATCCCTGCTCTTCCAAATCCTTCACGGAGATAGTCTTGCCCACGATGCAGTCGGTAATGAACTTCACGCCCATCTTCTGGAGATTCTCAATTTCTACATCCACGATGGCATTTGGCAATCGGAACTCTGGGATACCATATTTCAATACACCGCCAATCTCGTGCAGAGCTTCGAACACGGTGACGTCGAATCCCTTCTTTGCCATATCGCCGGCAAAGCTCAAGCCTGAAGGACCTGAACCAACTACCGCTATCTTGATGCCGTTTGCCTCATCGCATTCGGGAACAGAGATATTGCCGCTCTGACGCTCGTAGTCGGCCGCGAAACGCTCCAAATAACCGATGGCAACAGCAGGCTCGTTCATCTTGAGATGTACGCACTTGCTCTCGCACTGTTTCTCCTGAGGACAAACACGGCCGCAAACAGCTGGGAGGGCAGAGGTGTTCTTCAGAACCTTGGCGGCGGCAAGGAACTGTCCGCGCTCGATGTTCTTGATGAAAGATGGGATATTGATGCTTACAGGACAGCCCTCCATACAGGTAGGCTTCGGACAGTCGAGACAGCGCTTTGCCTCGGTCAAAGCCATCTCCTTGGTTAAACCGATATTTACTTCCTCAGTGCGGGTAGTTGCACGATAAACCGGGTCCAGCTCTGGCATCTTCACACGCTCGATAGCGGTGCGCTCCTTTGCTTTTATGGAAGTTCGTAACTCCTTGCGCCACTCTGCATTACGGTCGGTCAGCTCTTCTATTGGTGCATCGGTAGGTCCTACGTCCATCGTTACGTCTGTAGTTTCCTTCTTCTTCTCAGCATCCACCATAGCCAGATGCTCCTCGAAGTGTTCCATCTCCTCGCGCTCTACATCCTTGAAGGTTCCCATGCGCTTGAACATCTCATCCCAATCTACCTGGGCGCCGTCAAACTCAGGACCATCGATGCAGACAAACTTGGTCTTGCCACCGATCGTGAGACGACAGGCACCGCACATACCGGTACCATCCACCATGATGGTATTGAGCGATACATCTGTAGAGAGATTGTATTTCTGGGTTAAGAGGCAGCAGAACTTCATCATGATAGGAGGACCGATGGCGAACACCTTATCTATATGTTCCTGATTGATGAGCTTCTCGATACCTACGGTTACTACGCCTTTCTCGCCGTAGCTTCCGTCATCTGTCATGATGATGAGTTCGTCGCTGGATGCACGCACTTCATCTTCCATGATGACGAGGTCCTTGCTTCTACCTGCGATAACGCTGAGCACACGGTTGCCAGCTGCTTTCAGCGCCTTGATGATAGGGAGCATTGGAGCCACACCTACGCCACCACCGGCGCAGATCACGGTACCGAAGTTCTCGATGTGGGTAGGGTTTCCGAGTGGACCAACTACATCGTGAATCTCATCGCCCTCGTTCAAGGCGCAGAGCTTGGTAGAAGAAAGTCCTACCTTCTGTACCACCAGTGTGATGGTGCCTTGCTCTATATCGGCATCGGCGATGGTCAGCGGCATACGCTCGCTGTTGTTATCTACACGGATGATAACGAAGTTGCCAGCCTTGCGGCTCTTGGCGATGAGTGGAGCTTCCACATCGAAACGGAATACCTTTTCAGAGTATTGTATTTTCTTGATAATCTTGTTCATGGGCTATTTAATTTTTATGTTGAATACTATCTGTGATTCTATTTCTTATTAGTTGTCTTGATGTTTGCTCATGGTATATAAAACGCAAAAGGATAACTGCGGCCGCCTTTTGGGTAGCCGAAGTTATCCTCGTACAATATGTTTTATTTTTATCGAATTAATCGAAGTTTTATCGAATGAATCGATTCTTTTCGAATTAATCGAAGTTCTTGTCGTCGAGCATTTCGAATCCGCAGTAAGGAACCAATACCTTAGGAACGCGGATACCCTCTGGAGTCTGGTTGTTCTCCAAGATGGTTGCTACGATACGTGGCAAAGCGAGAGCAGAACCGTTCAAGGTGTGGCAAAGCTCAATCTTCTTGTCCTCTGCATGGCGATAGCGGCAGTGGAGACGGTTAGCCTGGTAGCTCTCGAAGTTAGATACTGATGAAACCTCCAACCAGCGACCCTGTGCAGCACTCCATGTCTCGAAGTCGTAGCAGATAGAAGAGGTGAAGCTCATATCACCACCGCAGAGACGGAGAATGTGGTATGGCAACTCCAACTTCTTCAAGAGACCCTCTACGTGGTCGAGCATCTCGTTCAAGCTCTCGTAAGAGTGACCTGGCTTATCGATGCGTACGATCTCCACCTTGTCGAACTGGTGCAGGCGGAGATCGTACGCATCG